>JASHQI010000142.1 GCA_030037645.1 Xanthobacteraceae bacterium | reverse complement strand
ATTGCGAGCGCAGCGAAGCAATCCAGTTGGGAATCGAAGTCGTGGATTGCTTCGTCGCTACCGCTCCTCGCAATGACGCTCATGCATCGCTGTTTGACATCACGCGCGCGCAAAGAGTCGCGCACGAGAACGGTGCCGCCCATCCGCCCCGCGATAGTCGGGGAGGGGACCATGCGACGCATGGTGGAGGATGAAGGACTGCGAGAACGAGATGGGTCGCGAACGCCGCTTATTTCCGCGCCGCCGCGATCTTCTGCCGTTGCTCGCCGAGGCCGTCGATGCCCAGCGTCACCACGTCGCCGGCCTTGAGGAATTTCGGCTCCGGCTTCATGCCCAGCCCGACGCCGGGCGGCGTGCCGGTGATGATGACGTCGCCGGGCTCCATGACGAAATACTGCGAGCAGGCCCAGACCACGTGCCGGCAGTCGAAGATCATCTTGCTGGTGCTGCCGCGCTGGCGCTTTTCGCCGTTGACGTTGAGCCACATATCGAGCTCTTGCGGGTCCTTGATCTCGTCCTTGGTCACGAGCCATGGCCCGAGCGGGCCGAATGTTTCGCAGCCCTTGCCCTTGGTCCATTGCCCGGCGCGCTCGATCTGAAAGACGCGCTCGGATACGTCGTTGGCGAGGCAGTAGCCGGCGACGACGTCGAGCGCCTTGTCCTTGCTCAGGTAACGGGCGCGGCTGCCGATGATGATGCCGAGCTCCACTTCCCAGTCGAGCTTGGAGGAATCCTTCGGAATGATGGTGTCGTCGTTCGGGCCGCAGATGCAGCTCCGCGCCTTGTTGAAGATGACCGGTTCTTTCGGGATCGCCATGCCGGCCTCGGCGGCGTGGTCCGAATAGTTGAGCCCAATGGCGATGAAATTGCCGACCTTGCCGACGCAGGGGCCGATGCGCGGGTTGCCGCGAACGAGCGGCAGCTTGTCCGGTTTGAGCTTGCGCAACTTGGCGAGCCCTTTCGGAGAAAGCACGTCGCCGGCAATATCGGGGACGATCTTCGACAGGTCGCGAATCTTACCCTGGGCATCGAGCATGCCGGGCTTTTCGCGACCCGGCGCACCATAACGAACGAGTTTCATGATTTGCTCCTCGAACAGCATTCCGCCCTCTCGCACGGAGAGACCGGGGTTGGGGTGTTGAAAAAAAGAACGGCTCCGCGAAAGTGTCCTCTTCTTATTGCTCCGAAGCGGTGGGCGAGGGAACAGGGCAAAACCGCCGCGCGCACAGTCCGCTTTTCATGGCGATCACATTCGGTGTCAAAATGCGCCGGGAAACGCTCCACCGTCGATCAGGATGTTCTGCCCGGTCATGTAGCCGGCTTGCGCCGAGCAGAGGAAGGCGCAAGTCGCGCCAAGTTCATCCGGTTCCCCGACGCGGCTTGCCGGAACCGTCGCAAGGCGTTCGCCGAGTGCGGTGTCGAAGCTGATATTTCTCTTCTTCATGACGGACTCGACAAGCGAGCGGAAGCGGCCGGTGTTGAATATGCCGGGCAGTATGAAATTGATGGTCACATTGGAGGCAGCGACCGAACGCGCGACGCCGGCAAGGAACGCGGTCAGCCCGGCGCGGGCGCCGGAGGACAGATCGAGGCCGGCGATCGGCATTTTCACCGATCCGGACGTGATATTGACGATACGGCCGAATTTTTTGGCGACCATCGGGTCGATGGCCTTCTGAATGAGTTCAATGGCGACGATCATGTTTCCGGTCACACCGTCGATCATCTTCTGCCGGTCGAGATCGCGGAAGTCGCGAAACGGCGGGCCGGCATTGTTGTTGACCAGAATATCCGGCTCCGGGCAGGCGGCGAACAGCGCCCGCTGTCCATCGGGAGCGGCGACATCGCCGGCAACGGCAATGATCTTGGCGCCGGTGGCGCGCCGCAATTCGTCCGCGGTTGCAGCAAGCTGCTCGTTGTTGCGGCCGTTGATCACGACCTCGCAGCCGGCCTCGGCCAGCGCTTTGGCGCAGGCCCGCCCGAGCCCGCGGCTCGACGCGCAGACAATGGCCTTGCGACCGGCAATCCCAAGGTCCATGGCTGCGCTCCCTGCTGCCCGTCCTATCGCGACATTTCAGGAATGCCGCCCATAGGCCCTGTTCTCGTAACTGAACATTGCCAAGTCAACCCGGCTGAAACCGCGCTTGCTGCACTTCCCGGACGTATCGCTGTTCGAACTCGCCGTCACCGTGGCCCTGGCGGCAATTTCGGCTGTCACGGGCGGAATTGCCGGTTATGGCACGGGCGCGCTGATGCCGCTCGTGCTTGTGCCCATGGTCGGCGCCGCGCCGGTGGTGCCGATCATCGCCATTTCGGCGATGTTCACCAATTCCGCGCGCGTCGTCGCCTATCGCCACCTGCTGGAACCGCGCCTTGTTGTTATCGGGGCGGTCGCCGCGCTGCCGGCCTGCATACTCGGCGCCTGGCTCTACACGTTGCTCAGCGGCCGCGGTGCCGCTCTGGTGATCGGCTCGACGCTGATCGCGACCGTCCCGCTGCGCCGCATCCTCAAGCGCCGGGGCCACTATCTCGGCGAGAAAGGCTTCGCGGCGGCCGCCGCGGGCTGGGGCATCGTCGCCGGCGGCAGCACCGGCGCCGGCGTCATCCTGCTGTCGCTGTTGATGGCGACAGGCCTCGAAGGTGCCGCCGTGATCGCGACAGATGCCGCGATATCTTTCGTCATCGGAATCATCAAGATTGCCGTGTTCGGGCTGGCCGGCGTGATCACTCCGACGGTCCTGGTGATCGCGCTCTTGATCGGAGGTATCGCGTTTCCATGTACTTTCCTGGCCAAACTGATCGTCAAGCGCCTGCCGGTCCACTTGCACACGGCGATCCTCGACGCCGTGGTCATCGTCGGCGGCGGCATTATGATATTTGGCGCGTTGCGGGGCTAAATTTGCTGTCCGTGCGTACGCGGAAATGAGCGGGATAAAATTACGGCCACTTCACCACCGGCGGCATTGAGGACAAGATCGATTCAACGTTGCCGCCGGTGCGCAAGCCGAAGATGGTGCCGCGGTCGTATAGCAGGTTGAATTCGACATACCGCCCGCGCCGCACGAGCTGCTCCTCGCGCTCCTGCTCGCTCCACGGTTTGGCAAAATTCCGTCGGACCAATTCGGGATAGATGTTGAGGAACGCGCGGCCGACGTCCTGGGTGAAGGCGAAAGTCTCGTCCCAATCGGCTTCGAGATAATCGTAGAAAATCCCGCCGACGCCGCGCATTTCGCCGCGATGCTTGAGATAGAAATATTCATCGCACCATTTCTTGAATTTTTCGTAGGGCGCGACTCGCGGATGAGCATCGCAGGCGCGCTTCATAGCGGCGTGAAAGGAACGCGTATCGGCATCTTCCTGCGTGCGGCGGCGATCGAGCACCGGCGTCAGATCGGCGCCGCCGCCGAACCATGATTTGGTCGTGACGACAAAGCGAGTATTAAGATGCACGGCAGGCACGTGCGGGTTGTGTGGATGCGCGATCAGCGAAATGCCGGATGCGAAGAAGCGCGGATCGTCCCTCGCGCCTGGAATCTCGGTGCAAAATTCCGGCGCGAACTGGCCAAAGACCGTGGAGACGTGCAAGCCGACTTTTTCGAACACGCGGCCCGTCATCGTCGCCATGACGCCGCCGCCGCCCGGCGCGCCGGTGTGATCGGTGCGGCTCCACGGCGTGCGTTTGAAGCGGCCGGGTGGGCGATCAACAAAAGGCGCGCCGGAGGACAGCGCGCCCTCGACCTTCTCGAGCGCTGCGACAATTTGGTCGCGCAACGTTTCGAACCACGTGCGGGCCAGTTCTCTATGCTGTTCAGTCTCGCCGTTGTTCATCTTCCGCCAAGCAGTCATCCTGTTCGCGTCGCGCAGCGTCGGGGCAGGCCCGCAGCTCAAGGTTCGGGCCGACGATCGCCAGTCTGCCGCAGCGCTTCGCCCGCCGCCATGGCGGCGGCGACTGCGACATTGAGCGAACGCATGGCTGGGCGCATCGGGATCACGAGTCGGGCATCGGCGGCGGCATGGACCATCTGGGGGACGCCCGCCGATTCGCGTCCGAACAGCAGGACGTCGGCAGCCGCAAAGCGATAATCGAGGTAGGACAATGTGCCGCCGGTGGTAAACAGCACAAGGCGGTAGCGCTGGCTGCGCCGCCAAGCCTCAAAATCATGCCAGCAAACATGGCGCTTGAGCGCGACAGCGTCGAGATAGTCCATTCCGGCGCGGCGAAACGCCCGGTCGGAAGTCGGGAATCCTGCCGGCTCGATGATATGCGCTTCGATTCCGAGGCATGCGCAAAGCCGCAAAATGGTCGCAGTATTTTGGGGTATATCGGGCTCATAAAGGGCGATACGCATGGCCGAAACTCGGACGTGGCCGGCAAAGTCGCGCTTGTGCGTGCCTGAAAGCGCACACTTGCACTCTCCGGGCAAGGGTGCCAATAAAACTCCGCCGGAATGCGTCGCCGCTGGCCTTCCCCAGGTCGGGGCGACCGCTCCATCAGCCGCCGCAGGGAGTCATCCCGGACGCCGGTTCCACAGCGCGGATGGAGTGATAGGCAAGACGGAAGAGGTTTGAGGCTGTGACAGCAATCTCGGTGGCGGAGCCCTCGCGCCGCAATTTCCGTTTTATCGCGACCTCGACCGTCGCCGTTCAACTAAAGGCATAAGGTTTGACTATGAGCGGACATTCGACCTACCAGCCGCAGAGCGCATTCATGCGATGGTTCGAACGGCGGCTGCCGATCGCAAGTTTGGTCTATTCATCATTTGTCGCCTATCCCACGCCGCGCAATTTAAATTATTGGTGGACGTTCGGCGGCATTCTGGCCTTCATGCTGGCCGTGCAGATTGTGACCGGCGTAGTGCTGGCGATGCATTACACGCCGCAGGTCGACTTTGCCTTCAATTCCGTCGAATCAATCATGCGCGACGTGAATTACGGCTGGCTATTGCGCTACATCCATTCGAACGGCGCTTCGTTCTTCTTTGTCGCCGTTTATGTTCACATCGCGCGCGGCATGTATTACGGCTCGTACAAAGAGCCGCGCGAGGTCTTATGGATTCTTGGCGTCATCTTGTTCCTGCTGATGGTTGTGACCGGCTTCATGGGCTACGTGCTGCCATGGGGGCAGATGAGTTTCTGGGCTGCTACCGTCATCACCAATCTATTTTCTGCGATTCCCCTATTTGGCCAAGGCATCGTTACGTGGCTATGGGGCGGCTTTGCGGTCGGAAATCCGACACTCAATCGGTTCTACTCGCTGCATTACCTGCTGCCGTTCATCATCGTCGGCGTGGTGATCTTGCACATCTGGGCGCTCCACATGGTCGGCCAGAACAATCCGACCGGGGTTGAGCCGAAGACCGAGAAAGACACTGTGGCGTTCACGCCCTACGCGACCGTCAAGGACGCTTTCTTCATCGGCATCTTCTGTATCTTCTTCGCCTGGTTCATCTTCTACATTCCGAACTATCTTGGCCATTCCGACAACTACATTCCGGCCAATCCGGGCCAGACGCCCACGCATATCGTTCCGGAATGGTATTATTTGCCGTTCTACGCCATCCTGCGCGGCATTCCGAACAAGTTGCTTGGCGTGACCGCGCTCGCGAGCTCGATCATCATCCTTGCCTTCCTGCCGTGGCTCGATACGTCGCGCGTGCGCTCGGCAAATTACCGGCCGCTGTACCGGCAGTTTCTGTTTATATTTTTCGCCGCCGTCATCGGATTGGGCTATCTCGGCTCCCAGGAGCCGGTCGGCGGCTACGTGATCGCCGCCCGCATTCTCACTGTATATTATTTTGCGTATTTTCTCATCATCCTGCCGCTGCTCGGGATATTCGAGAAAACGAAACCGCTGCCGAATTCGATTTCTGAATCGGTGCTACATTCCGGCGTTCCGATTGGCGCATCGGCACCACCGCCGTCCGGTAAGAAAAGCTAGGAGGCGGTTATGGCTCGTCATCCCATCATCATTGCGTTGTCTGTTGTCGCGTCTCTCGCCGGCCTGACGATGCGCACCGCGTCGGCCCAGGAGCAGGACGCGCCGCCGCGCCAACAATGGTCGTTCGCCGGGCCGTTCGGGTTGTACGACCCGCAGCAGCTTCAACGCGGCTTCAAGATCTATCGTGAGGTTTGTTCGAATTGCCACAGCCTGAAGCTGTTGTCGTTCCGCAATCTTGCCGATCCGGGCGGCCCGGGATTCACCGAGGCGCAGGCCGCCGCGATTGCGGCAACCTTTCAGGTCACCGATGGCCCGAACGACCAAGGCGAAATGTACAAACGACCGGGTAAAATCTCGGATTATTTTCCGTCGCCGTTTGCCAACGATCAGGCCGCCAAAGCGGCGCTGGGCGGCAAAGTGCCGCCGGACATGTCCGATCTCGCCAAGGCGCGCAGTTACGAGTGGGGTTTCCCGCAATTCGTCTTCGACGCCTTCACCATGTATCAGGAGGACGGCCCCGATTACATTCACGCCATCCTCAATGGCTATGCCAATCCTCCTGCCGGATTCACGCTTGCTCCGGGGACTCAATACAACAAATATTTTCCGGGTAACGCGATCGGCATGCCAAAGCCGCTCAGCGATGGCCAGGTCCAGTATACCGATGGCACGCCGATGACCGTTGACCAATATGGCCGCGACGTCGCCGCCTTCCTGATGTGGGCCGCCGAACCGACGCTAGACGAGCGTAAGCAGCTCGGCTTCCAAGTGATGATATTCCTCATCGTGTTCACGGGGCTGCTCTACTTCACAAAGAAACGGGTTTGGCATGCTGTCGAGCATCATCCCGAATTGTTGGAGTCGTGACCACCGACTGAATATCAGCACTGACCTGATGTCACGCTGCAATCGAAGCGATTGCAGTTTCAACATCGCAACT
>JASHQI010000141.1 GCA_030037645.1 Xanthobacteraceae bacterium | reverse complement strand
ACGGACTCGATGTTCTGAGGGACAGTATCGACCACCGAGATATGCAGGTTGCCGGCGTTTTCGAAGTCGCCGACGTCGGCCCAATAGGGTCCTTTGCGAATATCCAGCCCACTCACGGTTTCCGGAATGAGCCAGTTCAGATCGGTGTAGCCTTGGCCATGGGCATGGGTCGGCAGATTGATCGGGATGTCGTCCCAGAACGTCGCGAGGTCGGTGCCATGATCGAGGTTCCAGCCGCGCAGGTAATACTGATTGGCCTTCCCGCCGTCGGCGTGCATGACGACGGCTAAGCCCGGCGCCGCTTCGAGCAATTCGCCAGGACGAGTGATCGGACGCGCGTTGAGATCCTCGCCCGACACCGTCATCTCGCTCGCCATGGTTGGCGCGACCGTCGGCCCGCCGGCGACGTTGGGAGCGCCGGTCTCATAGGGCGTCGGCGGAGCGGGAGCAGGAGCAGTACCTGCCGCTGTAGCCGCGTTCGGAACCGGCTTCGGGCGTGGCGCCGGCGGTTTCTTGCGCTGCGCGGTGACTCGAATGGTTGGCAGTGCCGTGCTGCGCCCGGAGGGATTCGGCGACGCAGGAGTGGTCGACGCTGGGGTTTCGCCGGCTGGGGGTGATTGCGGCGCCGAAGCCGCTGCCGCCGGGGTCTCGTTCCCCGGCGCCGATTGCTGCGGTGACGGCGCCGTCTGCGCCCATGCACCGACGTAAACGGAAGAAACCAAAAACGACGTCGAAGCCAGCAACCCTGGCCGCAAAGACATGATAACCCCCCTGCCCTCAGGGGGAGACGAACTCCGACAGCGCCTCACTGCGTAACGGCTAAACTTTTTCCGCAAACATGATTGGCGACGTAGCGGCACTCCCCCGTCCCTCACCGACGACGCCCCACAGCACCGGTGATGTCGCCATGTTGCTCTTCGAGTATGACGTTGTCAATGAATGTGAATATCGTGGTATGATGTTTATACATAATGTGCATACTAATGGAGCATCGCATGATCAAACCGAAATTGGGATTGCCCGCCGCGGCCGTCTTCTACTGCTGCTTGTTCGCGAGCATCCATGCCGAAACGCCGGAGGAATGGATCAAGCTCGGCAGCCGCGTGCACGGCGTGTTCGGTTCGTTCATTCCGGTCGGCATCCGCATCGGGCTCGATGCGTTGAAACGGCTCGATGCGGAGCCGCGCGGCGTCACCGTGATGTATTACAGCGGCCTCACGGCACCGTGCCCGTGTCCAGCCGATGGCATCGCGATCGCCACCATGGCGAGCCCCGGCCAGGGCACTCTGCAAGTCTCACCAGACAAGGCACCCGCCGGGTTGTTGGGCGTCGCCGTGATCCGCCGCAAGGACACCGGCGCCGGCGTCAGGTACTCAATTGACGCGGCGTGGATTCCAAAGCTTATCGACATCAACAAGACCTACGATCCGATGGGTCGCTACGAAGCGGTGATGAGCGCACCAGACTTGTTCAGTGTCGTGCCGTTGGCGCCGAACCAGTTCGGCATAAAGTGATCAGGTCACAGGTCAAAAGGATGCATGGAGCGCATCGAAGCTCATTCGATAAGCGACAGCGAAACGCGGACCTCGAGCAAGCCGCCTAAGCTGGCTTTTTGCTGGTAATGCTCCCATACCTTGGCGACCCGGTAGTCGTTTTTTGAGAAGCTGCCTTTGAGAAGTTCGATCTCTTCAGGAGTCATCGGCCGCAGCGACCCCAGACTTGCCGCATGCACCGCGCTTCGAGCGTTCTCCTCCATCTCCAGACTGTCGAGGAAGACTTGCGGCACGCTCTGTGCCGCAACGACGCTGCCGTGACCGCGCAACAGACAACAACTGCGCCGACCCAGCGTCCGCGCGATCGCGTCCCCCTGCTTCGCAGTGCGGATGTGTGTCGGATCAGGATGAACGGGAATACCGATGAAGCGATATCCGTAGTTCCGGATGGCGACCATCGGCCGATCGACCATGGAGAACAATGTCGACATTGGAGGATGGCCGTGGCCGACGGCCTGAACGTCGGGTCTTGCCCGATATACCGCGGTATGGATCGCGGTCTCAGTCGGCGCCGGCCCCCTGCCCTCCAGGACTTTGCCGTCCGTGTCGACAACCAGAATGTCCTCGACGGTGATACCTGCGCGGCTGGCGTCGCGTCTTGGTATCAAGATGCGCTGGGTACCAGGGATGCGCGCGCTGATGTGCCCGCTGTAATCCAACAGCTCAGCCATGACCATCATGCGCGTGCAATCCGAAAGTTGCCGTCGCAGCGTGTTCTCGTTCAATTTGGACATTGTCATATTTTCCGAACGAACATCTTTATGTGCACCGGCTCATCGCAAGAATGCGCTGCCATGACGCATTCGCAGCGAATCCACCATGATATGATGATTATCATTTTTCATCATACTCTCATCAGTGTCAATCGCGATGAAGATTCGATTCGAAGCTTTTGCAATCTCAGAAATTCATCAAGCGAGAAGGCGGGAGCCTTCATGCGCCAAAAAGTCGACAAGCTCCTCGTATCGAGCTGGGCTTTCATCTCCATTGAGGCAATTGACCAGAACTTGATACATCTGTCCGGATCGATCCGGATAAAACTGCTCGAATTGCTCGTAGCAAAGATAAAGGTCGCGCGTGAAGCGATCGCTCCGGTCCATGGTGACCTCGAACCCCGATCGCACAATTCTTTTCGAAATCCATTGCTGCGCGGACCGTGCGGCGTTTTTGTCTTGGCCCCGCTCCAACCCACGCGATATTTTTGAAAATTCGTTTGCCAGCGAGAAGACGTGACTCACCATGTCTGGTCCAATCTTGAATGGCGCGATATCCCTCGCGACATCGTCTCCAGATAAGAACAGGCATTGGGTTTTGAGAAGCATGTGAAAATACGGTCGCTGCTGTGGGTGATGAACCTTGTCGAATTGCACGCGACCGAGACGAGAAAGCTCGAGACCGTTTAAGAACGAAAAGGCGGCCTTGGCTGCCTGCTCCAATTCGGCGTCCGCTGCATCAAAATCGGATTCCGAAAAATAAATAAAATCCGCATCGGATACGTACTCGATAGCCAAACCGCGAGGAATCGAGCCCCGTATGTAGACCGAGCGAACCCCGTGCCGCTCGATCAAACGGCGGGTGACAAACTCGACGAGCAGTTTCCAGTTGCTGCCGATGCGATCGATGGCGACATCCGGTTGGACATAGCCGAGTTCATCCACGGCAAGAAACCGACCGACGCGTCGGGGTTGGATCATTGTGTGATGCTAACATGGCGAAATTCATTGCGAGAAATGCGTCGTGTTCGAGTTCGGAAATTCCTGTGACCGCGGGCAACCTAAATTGCATCCGCGGGCCATGACCACGTTCGCAGTTACCGAGCCATGGCATCATCGTCATGGCAACGACC
>JASHQI010000140.1 GCA_030037645.1 Xanthobacteraceae bacterium | reverse complement strand
GCGCCTCGACAACGAATACATGATGCGGAGCTCGGAAGCGCCGTCGCTCAAGCGTAAGCCGAGCGACTACATGCGCGAGATGTATTACACGTCGCAGCCGATGGAGATGATCGGCAACCGGACGATGCTGGAAGAAACCCTCAAGATGGTCAACGCGGAGACCCAGCTCGTCTACGCGTCGGACTATCCGCATTGGGATATGGACCTGCCGAGCACGATCTTCGATCTGCCGTTTCTCAGCCTGCAAGCGAAGAAAAACATTCTCGGGGAAAATGCGCGCAAGCTGTTCAAGCTCGACACGTTTGTTTCGGCTGAGAAGCAGGCGCGCCTTAAAGCGCGTCAGGCGGCCTGAGGCCACGCGCCCCGCAGGCATGATCTTGAAGTACGGGGTCGCCGTTGCGGCGTGCGCGGCGGCGTTGAGCGCGGCCGCTCCGGCTTGCGCCCAAGACACCGATTTCGCCGGCAAGACGATCACCATATTCATCGGCAATGCCGCCGGCGGCACTTACGATCTGATCGGACGGCTGGTTGCGCGTCATCTTGGCAGCCATCTTCCCGGCCATCCTACCGTGATCGCCGAGAATATGCCGGGCGCCGGCACGATACGAGCGGCCAATTACGTCGCCGACATCGCGCCCAAGGACGGCACCGCTCTCGGTATTGTCAGCGAGACGCTCGCGGTCGAGCAAGCGTTGCAGAATTCCGCCGTACAGTACGACGCGGCGAATTTCACCTGGATTGGCCGTATCGCGTCGGCCAACGGCGTCTATATCGTGTGGCACACCTCCAAGGTGCAGTCGATCGCGGACGCCAAGCGATTGCAGTGCACGATCGCCGGAACCGGCCCCGGCAATGTCGGCGAGGCTGTACCCACGCTGCTTAATGCCGTCATTGGCACCAAATTCAAGATCGTGCGTGGCTATCAGTCAGCCAATGAGTCTTTGCTCGCGATGGAGCGCGGCGAGGTCGATGGTGCCGCCGCCAACTGGACGACGTTGAAGACGTCCAAGGCGCGGTGGCTGCGCGACAAAAGTGTCAAAGTCATCCTGCAAGATTTGCCGACACGTGCGCCCGAGTTGCAAGACGTGCCGGCGCTTGGTGAGCTTGGTGTGGGTGCCGAAGCGCGCCAGTTACTCGGGCTCTATGCCAATACCGGCCCGATCGGTCGCGCGTTCTTCGCGCCGCCAGGTGTGTCGCCGAGGATCGCCGAAGCCCTGCGCGAGGGCTTCATCGCGATGACCAAGGACCCGGAATTTCTCGCCGACGCCAAAACGAGTGGAGTCGAACTCGACATCGGGACCGGGGACGAAGTCCTCCAAGCCGTACAGCAGACCTTGAATCTGCCGCCGGCGGTCCTGCAACGCGCCCGCGGGATTTTCGGGCGGTAAATTGCGGCTATCGCCAAAACCTGATTCGGGAAACCTCCGGGGTCGCGCTCTGACTAAAGCACCTTGCCGGGATTGAGGATACATTTGGGGTCGAGCGTGCGCTTGAGCGTGCGCATCAAATCCAGCGCCACCGGATCCTTGACCGACGGCAACAGATCGCGCTTGACCACGCCGATCCCGTGCTCGGCCGAGATCGAGCCCCCGTATCTCTTCACGACTGCGAAAACCACGGCGTTCACGTCATCCCACCGCTTGAGATATTCCGCCTTGTCGGCACCGACCGGTTGGGTGACGTTGTAATGGATATTGCCGTCGCCGAGATGGCCGAACGGCAGCGGTCGGGCGCCCGGGATCAGCGCCGTGACAGCTGAGTCCGCGTCCTTGATGAAGGCTGGTACCGCCGCGACCGGGACCGAAACGTCGTGTTTGATCGAGCCGCCGGCGTGGCGTTGAACTTCGCCGAACATTTCGCGGATGCGCCAGAATGCCTTCGCCTGTTCGAGACTATCGGCGATGGTGGCGTCGACGACGAGGTTGCGCTCCATGCCCTGTGCCAGCACATCCTCGAGGATGGCTCGCAAACCCTCGCGCTGCTGCGACGAAAGCTCGATCAACACGTACCAAGGATGCGCGTCGACCAGCGGGTCGCGACATCCGGCGGCATGTTGCAGCACAAGCTCGATGCCGCGGCGCGTCATGATCTCAAAGCTGGTGACGCCGCCGGCCGTGCGTTCGGTGGCGATGCCAAGGAGCTCAAGGGCGGCGTCCGCCGACGCAACACCGACGAAGGCGGTTTCGACCGAGCGCGGGCGCGGCACCAGGCGCAGCACCGCCGCGGTGATGATGCCGAGCGTGCCTTCGGCGCCGATGAACAGGTTTTTCAAATCGTAGCCGGTGTTGTCCTTTTTCAACTTGTTGAGGTTATTGAGGATGCGTCCGTCGGCAAGGACCACCTCGATGCCAAGCACATGCGAGCGCGCGATGCCGTGGGCGATCGCGGCGGTGCCGCCGGCATTGGTGGAAAGATTACCGCCAATGGTGCAGGTGCCTTCCGACGGCAACAATTGCGGATAGAGCCGGTCCACCGCCGCCGCGGCCTCGCGCGTGCGCTGTAATGTAACGCCGGCCTCGCACGTGATGGTGTTCGAGGTTGGATCGACCTCGCGGATGCGATCGAGCCGGTTGAGCGACAGCACGATCTCGCTATGGAGCGGGATCTGGCCGCCGACGAGGCCGGTATTACCCCCCTGCGGCACGAGCGGCGTGACTGTCTCGTTGGCGAGCTTGAGGATCGCCGCAACTTCGGCAACCGAGGACGGCCGCAGCACCAGCGGTGTGTGGCCCTCAAACATATTGCGCATCTCGACCAGATACGGCGCCTGCTGTCCCGGATCGGTGATGGCGTACCTTTCTCCGACGATCGCAGTAAAGCGGGCGAGCAGGGTGGGATCGAGCTTGGTCGCTGATTTATCCAGCATCGGGACGCATCCAAAAGTGACCGGATGAGATAGATGACAGCGGATATAGGCGCGTGCAAGTGTGATGTCACCGCGGAGCAGCGGCGCGTGCGAGTCGATCATTAATCGCCTCGCCGAGGCCTTCGCGCGGGATCGGCATGACGGCGATGGTCTTCGCTCGAACGGCGTCGAGTGCGCGCAGGTGCGAGAACAGGTTGGCTGCCGCCTCGATCAAATCGCCGCGCGCCGAAAGGTTGAGCACGCTCGCTGCGCCCGCCGCTCCCTCGGCAGGGATCGGCCCGAACGCCAATAATGCTTCGCCAGGTGCGACGCGAAGCGAATGAAGCCGCAACGGCGTCAGCGGCGCATAGTGCGAAGCAAGCATTCCGGGTGCGAGCGGTGCGTCGTCGGCAGTGGCGGATTCGCCGGGCGGATCGGCCAGCGGGCGCGCCAGCACGCGCTCGATCGCCTCGCGCGTCACGCCGCCCGGCCGCAACAGTGCCGGTTCGCCGAGGCAGGCGACAATGCTGGACTCGACGCCGATCGGTGTCGCGCCGCCGTCGACGATGAGGTCGATCCGGTTACTTAAGTCAGCAACCACATGGGCCGCTGTGGTCGGCGAGACATGGCCGAAGCGGTTGGCCGAAGGCGCCGCAATCGGACGGCTGAAGGCTTTGAGGATTTTTTGCGACACGGGATGGTTCGGGACGCGCACGGCGATGCTGTCGAGGCCTGCTGTGGCCAGTTCGGCGATCGGGCATTCAACCAGCTTGGGCAAGACAAGCGTCAGCGGTCCGGGCCAAAACGCCTTGGAAAGACGCAGCGCATCGGCATTGAAGCGGGCAAGGCCCCGCGCTGCGGTCACATCGACCACGTGCGAAATGAGAGGATTGAACGAAGGCCTGCCCTTGGCCTCGTAGAGCCGCGCAATCGCCCGGCCGTTCGTTGCGTCGGCGCCGAGGCCATACACGGTCTCGGTCGGGAACGCGACCAGTCCACCGGCCTTAAGGCAATGCATCGCGTCTGTGATCGCAGCTGCGTCGGCTCTCGATACGCGTGTCACCATTGAGGCGGTCATCGCTTGGCATCAGTGCTTCAATGCATCACGCCATGCAAGCGGAAACGGCGAGCCAAATCGGCAGCTTGCGGGCGCGGAATGCCGATTGTATAAGCCGCGCAGTTAGTCGGAGTGTGGCTCAGCCTGGTAGAGCACCTCGTTCGGGACGAGGGGGTCGCAGGTTCAAATCCTGCCACTCCGACCAACACTTAGCTCGATCAATCTGCCGTCTTGCCACACGATGCGGGTGCGAGCGCATCATCGTCGCCCCGGTCGCGCACCACGCGCACAATACGGCTCGACATGGCGGCAGGAACGGCGGCGCGTTTCGAGCCCGGACAGAAGCACGACCTCACACTTATCGCGATTACCAGGAAGCGCACGGTGTACGGTGTCTGGAGCAACGAACCGTTCTGGCTCAGCACGCGAGCGCAACACATGTGCTGGTTAGCCGCGTACGGGACATAAAACAGCGCCGGGGAGGTGTCTCGAACGCTGGGCTGCACAACGTTTAGATGCGGATGTACGCCCTATTGCTGTTGTAAAGCGCCACCACGCGACGCTGCCTACAAGCTCGTCACCAGTCATCGCCGTTTATTCGACAAGGGGCGCCATTCGTCGGACAAGCGTCACCGTTGTAACTCGGGGCGTCGTAGTTGGGGACCATGTTATAGATCGCCGGATAATGGTGGGTGATGCGAGGATTCCTTGTCGCTGCCGACGCTGAGAAGGCTGTGCCGAGGACGATCACGGTGCAAAGCGCAATTTTTGTCTTGCTCAACATGAGCGTATCTCCTGATCAAGCTGTTGTGGCTTAATGGGCCGGCTGCGGTGAGCAACCTCGTTGCCGCGCCACGACGCTTTTAGTGCACATAGGGACCGAAGCCGGAGACTCCAACAGTCACACGGTTGTTTTCATTGGGGCTTGAAACTCATACCTGGTATGAAAACTCATAACTTTACTATTTGCGAATTCATACGAACGGTTCGGCGCTGCGCTGACCCGCGGCTTTCCTGGTCGCACACTCTTGTCGCCGATTTCGATTATTTCGGCACGTAGGCTTCAGTATAAAGCTTCGCCATGTCGGTCTCGCCCTCGACGAGTTTCATTTCTCCGAAAGAGCGTTTCAGGGTCGCCAGCGAGTCCGCATCGAAGCGGCAATCCTTCGTATACATTCCAGCGACGAGGTCGTATTCCCGCGACATCACGTTTTCGTCGAAATGGTTCAGCGCGCTTTCGATCTTTACCGTCTCGGCCTTGTGCGTCCGCATGTAATCGACCGTCTCGATCCAGGCGGCGTTGAAAGCGCGGATTGCGTCCGGATTGCTTGCGATCAGCCGGTTCGAGGCAAACAGCGCCCCCGAAGCGACATTACCCTCAAAGCTCGTGACAGGCGCCAGCAGGCGGCCATCCTTGGTTTCCTCGAAGGCAAGGAATTGCGACGTGTTGCCGATCACCGCATCGACCAGATGCCTGCGCAGAGCGGCCAGTGCCGGCGCGGGGCCGCCGCCGATCGCGACTGTTTTCACGCCGTTCTCGCCCCAGCCCTGTTTGCGCGCCAGCTCGTGGCCCGACCAGTCGCTGAACGACTCAGGACTCGAGACGCCGATGGTTTTGCCCTTAAGACCCGCAAGCGACTTGACGGGAGAGTCCCACGGCACGCCGATGCCGAGGAACGGCGCGGTCGTCGTGCTTTCGCATACGGCGATCATCGGCGCGCCTTTCGCAACGAAGGCCATCTCGGTACCGGCGCCATCACCGATATCGATCGCGCCCGCCGTCATCGCTTGCACCATCTTGCTGCCACCGCCGAAGTTGGTGATCGTCAAGTTGAGCCCGTGCTTCTTAAAGATGCCGAGCCTGTCGCCGACATCGACGGGAATGATGGCGTCCGAGACCTGGTTTGCCTTGCCGACGGTCAAAGTCGTATCGGCAGCGGGGGCGGACGTCGGAGCTGCGGCAAACAGGGCGATAACGGCGATCACGGCCCCGGAGCCGTGCCAAAGCGATGCCATGAGGAAACTGCCTCCACTTCTCGAGCGCTTCATGCGGCGCACCTCGCGCCAATTTATCCTATCCCGCGGCCCTCGTCCCGCACTGTTGGCGCCGGCGAACGAGACGCGGCATTTCGATCTTGCAAGCGCTCCCCGTCATCGGAATGATGCGGTAAAAGCCGGCGGCAATCTGCACAGCAGGCGCCGGCGCTGCGATCATCGCCCGGCAGGGCGGGGAGGAAGCATGGTCAATCTGCAGCTCAGTCTCGCCATCACCAACAATCCGCGCACCCGGCCTATTGTCGACGGGCGCGTGAAGCCCGCCGGCATCGATTTCATCAAAACCGTGCTCGGCCCCGCGGAAATGTTTTGGCGGCAACTCAGCTTCGCTGAGTTCGATGTTTCCGAAATATCGATGTCGGAGCTGATGATGATCCGCAGCCGGGGCGACGACAGGTTCATTGGCGTCCCGGTGTTCACCACGCGCCGCTTCTACCATACCATGATGTTGGTGCGTAAGGACGCCAGGGTCGACAATCCTGTTGATCTCAAAGGCAAGCGTGTTGGCGTGCCGGAATACGTGCAGACTGCGGCGCTGTGGACCCGCGGCGTCCTCGAGAATGAGTTCGGCATTGCCCCTAAGGAGATGAGTTTTTTCATGGAGCGGGTACCGGCGCGCAGCCACGCTGGCGCGATCGGGTTCAAGGCGCCGGCCGGCGTCACCATCACCCAGATTCCACCGGAGAAGAGCATCGGTTCCATGATGCTCTCGGGCGAACTCGATGCCTGCATGGCCTATTTTCGCAATCCAGGCCTCATAGACCGCAGCACCGTGGATCTCGAGAATCATCCCGATATCAAGCCGCTGTTTCCGGCCGCCGAGGGCAACCGGTATTACAAGAAAACCGGCATCTTTCCGATCAATCACGGCATGGCCATCAAACGCACGGTCTTCGAGCGGGAGCCTTGGGTGGTTCTCAATATCCTCAAGGCATTCAATGAGGCGAACGACATCGCCGAGGCCGAGCGGCGCGAGCACGTCGCCTATCATCTGGAAACCGGGCTCGTGCCGCCGGACTATCGCAAGCCGCTGGCGACGCGGCTCATCTCGCACGGGCTCAAAGCCAATCGTGCAACGCTCGAAACGGCGGCGAAATATTCCAATCAGCAAGGACTGACGCCGCGGGTCATGCCGATGGAGGACCTGTTCGCGGCGAACGCGCTGGATTCGTAGTGCTCAAATAGCACGAAGCTCAACTCAGCCCAGCTTCCGCGTCAGCGCCGTTCGCTCGCCAAGCGCATCGTGCATGTAGACGAGATTGATCGCGGCGTAGACCACGACGGCGATCGGCGCGGCAAAGACTATGGCGATGAGCCCGAACAAGTAGGTGAGGGTGACGATGCCGATCAGCATGACGGCGGGCCATAAATTCGCCGATCCCCGCAATCAGGCCGAGAGCGAGCGGAGAGGGCACGCCTATGATCCAAACCGCAAAAATCGACAATGCACCAATCACGACCCTTTCGATCAGTTGGCCGAGAAGCCAAAGCCGTAGCGCTTCGCCGATGCCGTCAACAGTCTCGGCGGTGCGCGCATGTGCTCGCGGCGGGAACATCCAGATCAGTCTGTCGCGATAGAGCCGGGGTTGCGCTGCGATATAGATGCCGCTGATCACCATGATGATTATGGCTTCGGGAAAATTAGAACCCAATTTCAGGACCCCGGACAGCACGCCGGTCATCGAGAAGCTCGTGCCAGAAACATGGTTCAACAGGAAATTGCCGAATTGCGAAGTCCTCAGTTGCGCTTCGATGGTGCTGCTGGCGGAAGTCACCCGCTGCATCACGTCTTGAAATTCACTCGAAACACGCGCGCCGAAGAGATAGGCGGCGCCCCAACGATGACGAGGATGAGAAGGCCGGACAGCGCCAGTGCAATGCCTTCCGGCAGCGAAGCATGGCGCACGAACGGCTGGGCGCCGAGCCGGAGTAGCATGGCCAAAAGAATGGCGCCGAACACCATCAGGATGACGCCGAACAGATACCAGATCAAAATCGGGATTGTGGCGACCGCGACGACAATGCAGGCGCGCTTGAAAAAATCGAGGTAGCTGGTCTGCATCGGCATCTAATCCGCGGTCGGAAATAAGCCGGCTCTGCGCCGCCGCGGCTGCTCTCGGATTGTGTGTCATCGCGCCGACCCAACAGTGCATGAAATGAGGTTAGGCACGGCTGCCGACGGTGGCGGCGCGGTTGGATGCGAAACCGCCACTTAGACAATGGGCGGTACGGTATTTGGGTTCCAGCGCGTCGTTGAAGAACTTGATCGCATTCTCGATGATCCCAACAGGCCGCACCCTGGCTGATTGACCTGCGTTGCGGGCAATGATGTTGTCCCGCCGACAACATCACGGGAGACACCTATGGCTGATGACGCACCGGCACAGTCAAAGCCGCGCGAGGCGAAAATTCGCGTGCACGACGGCGTCGAAATCGCGGTTGCGTTGTATATGCCGGCAGGCGAGGGGCCGTTCCCAGCGCTGCTCGCGCCGTCACCCTATCGCTATGACAACAATGCTTTGCCGGCGACGCCTCAATTTCTTTGGCGCGAGACCGGCCCGATCGACTTGTACGTCGAGCGCGGCTACGTCTACGCCCATATGGACATTCGCGGCTGCGGCAAATCGGGCGGCGAGTTCCGGCTGCTCGACCGCAACGAGCAAAAGGACCTTTACGACGTTATCGAATGGCTCGGCCACCAAGCGTGGTCGAGTGGCAAGGTTGGCGGCATCGGCCAATCCTATTTCTGCATGTCGCAATGGTGGATGGCGATCCAAAAGCCGCCGTCGCTTGCCTGCATTGCCGCCTTCGACGGCCTCAACGATTTATATCGCGCCTCAGTCTATCAGGGCGGAATTTTGGGCGACTTCTTCGGCAGCTATTGGTGGAATCAGAATCGGATCATCAATCGACATCCGACCAATGGTGAGCATCCACGCGAACAGACCTGTGACCTGAACCTGCTACTGCAGCAACATCCGACGTACGATGAATTTTGGTGCGAGCGCTGTGCGGCCGAGCGACTGCACGAGATCGAGGTGCCGCTGTATTCGGTCGGCGTCTGGGGCAAAGTCGACCTGCATACGCGCGGCAATATCGATGGCTTTCGCCGCGCCAGGGGACCGAGAAAGCTCAAGATGATCGGCCCAATCAACGCATTTGTCGCCAATCGGGAGTTCAATAGCCGCGAGCTGCACGAGAAGCTGCTGCTGCCGTTTTACGATCATTATCTGAAGGGCGAGGATACGGAATATACCGACCGGCCGGCGGTGGAGTATTTCGTGCGCGGCGCCGGTACGGTGCGCGCGGCGGAGAGTTGGCCGCCAGCGGGCGTTCGCTATGTGACGTGGCACTTGAACGCAGAGAAATCCGGCAGCGTGACTTCGCTCAATGACGGCACTTTGTCCCGGGAGCGGCCGCAAGGCGAGGCGAAAACCTCGTACCGCTATCCCGATCCGGGTTGGATGATGGGGGTCGTCGGCTTCGGGCCCAACAATCAGCCGGATCCCGCACGCCGCGTGTTGACGTTTACGACTGCGCCGCTCGATCAGGACGTGGAAATCGCAGGTCCGATCAAGCTCACGCTGCACGCTTCATCGACACGCAGCGACATGGATTTTTTCGTGAAAATTTCCGAGCAGATGCCGCAGTCAGCCGAAGACCGCGCCAAGGCCTTGAACCCAGCTTCCTACTGGATCACCAAGGGCTGGCTGCGCGCCTCGCATCGCGCGCTCGACCCGAAAAAGTCAACCGAGATGGAGCCTTATCACAGCCATAACAATCCCGAGCCGATCGAGCCGGGAAGGATCTATCGCTTCGACATCAGCATCGAGCCGATGGCGCATCGTTTCAGGAAAGGCAACCGAATTAGGCTGGAAATCGTCAATGGCGATTCGGCGGTTACCGATGTGCTGTGGACCCATTATTACGTCCCGAACAAGATCGGGACGGACACGATCTACCATTCAGCGCAATATCCGTCAGACTTGACCTTGCCGGTCACGGAGGGCGCCTGACGGTGCGTCCGGCAAGGTGATGACAAAGCTCGGCTTGGCGACATTGTCCCACGGCTCGGATTTTGACCGGGCTCATTCCTCGGCGGTTGCTCGCAAATACTCCGCGAGGCCGGGACCAATGTTGGGGACGAAAAGCTCCTCGATACGCATGCGGCGCCGCGTCAGTCTCTGCTCGTCGAGGTGGCTTACCAGCGCTTCGAGGGTCGGCCGGCTGCCTTCGATCGAATAATCCCAGATTTGCGGGCCGAAGATCTTGCGCATCTCCTCGACCTCGTCGATCACCCAAGGCAGGCCGACAGTCAGCGCGTCAGTATCGTGCATCCAGTAATAGGCGATGTCACGTGCCCGGCAGAAGGCGCGATAAAAGCTCACCGCAAGCCAGGGATTTTCCTCATAGAGACGCGTTTTCAGCACGAACGTGTGCATGATCGGGAAAATTCCGGTCTTCTTGTAATACTCCAGCTCCACCCGGCGCGGGTCGGCAAACAGACGACGCGTGGTCGTTCCAAGCGTCTTTGGAATCATCACCGACGCAAGCGCGTCGATCTCGCCGCGCTCGAGCATCGTTTCGAGCGTGGTTTGCGGCGACATGAATTCGCACTTGAGGCCTTCCGGCGGCCTGATGGTGCGGATCGGCCTGCCGATAACCCAGGTGATATCCTCGGGGCCTACGCCATAGTCCCGCATGAGAAAGCCGCGCACCCAAACGGCTGCCGTCATCTGGTAGTCGGCAACACCGACGCGCTTACCCTTGAGGTCCTGCGGCTTCTCGATTTTGGACTCGGTCCGCAGATAGACTGCCGAGTGGCGAAACACCCGTGACGGAAAGACCGGAATAGCAATGAAGCGCGTGTCCCCTTCCGAGCGCAGGATCGTATAGGACGAAAGCGACATTTCAGATGCGTCGAACTCGCCGTGGTTGAGCATGCGCCAAAAAGTCTCGCCCGGGCGAAGCGGGATGAACGTCAGGTCGACGCCCTCCGGCTCAACCCGGCCGTCGATAAGCGGTTGGGTGCGGTCGTAGCGTCCGCAGGCTACCGTCAGCTTGAGTTTTTTCATGCGTATGGCTCGTCGGGAAGGAATTTTACAGAATGATACTCGGATTGCGGATGGACTGGTCGCATTCCAGCAAATTCACCTGCTTCGCCTGAATTTTCCATTTGGCGCCGTCACGCACAATGCGATGGCCCGCCCAGCCGGTGAGGACCCTGGTTTCGTCGCCCCAGAATTCGCTAATCAGAAAATTCGATCGAACCATGCGCGCATCGTCGC
>JASHQI010000139.1 GCA_030037645.1 Xanthobacteraceae bacterium | reverse complement strand
CAAGCTCCGGCCGCGACTTGCGCAGATTAGCCGTAACGCCATCCCACGCCCGCGTCAGTGCGGCATCGTCGGCGATGTCGAGCGCCACACCGCCGCAATCGCTCTTATGGGCGAGCGCGCCCGACTGCGCCTTCAGCGCAACCGGATAGCCGATGCGCCGCGCAATCGCGCGCGCCTCGTTGGCGTCGCGGGCCAGCGCACCCGCGGGAACGGCGATGCCGATCGCCGACAGCAATGCCTTGCCTTGATATTCGGCAAGCGCGCCGGCTGGAGGCGGCGGATACGACGGCAGCGCGATGGGCTTTGCGCAGGGCTGCGCCGACGCCACTGCGCGCCCATACCAGGTCGCGCGCGCCATGGCGCGCAACGCGCGATCGGGCGAGCGAAAATAGGCGAGGCCCTTGTCGCGCAGCACGGCGGCAAAATCCGGCGGCAATGGCGTCTCGTCGCCCAAGGTTGCGACAGCCACCGGCTTTTCGAGATCGGCAATGCCGGAAACGATGGCATTCGCCTTGTCGGCGGCGAACCGCGGCGCGCCGGCCACGATCGAGACGACGAGGCTTCCCATCGCCGGGTCGGCCAGCAGATACGCCGCGGTGCGGCCAAGGATGCCGGGATCGCGAACGGTCATCGCGGTGGTGTCGACTGGATTTTCAATCGCGGCAAAGGGCGGCAGCGCCGCCTTGATGCTTGCGGCACTTGCCGGTGACAGCGCCGGCAAATCCAGGCCGATCGTTTCGGCAAAATCGAGCGCGTAACCCTTGAACGCTCCGGAATTGGTCACCACCGCGGCGCCTTTGACCGGGGGCCTCGAAAAACGCGCCAGAATTTCGGCGGTGTCGATCAGCTCATCCAGAGTCTCCACCAGCACCACCGCCTCGCGTTCGACGAGCGCGGCCATGACGGCGTGGTTGCCGACCATCGCGCCGGTATGGGTGCGCGCCGAGGATTTGGCGCGGGCGCTGCGGCCAGGATGCATGAGCAGGATCGGTTTGTTGCGCTCACGCGCCTTGCCGGCCAGCGTGAGAAACAATTGCGGATCGCGGACCTGTTCCATGAACAGAACGATCACTTTTGTCGCTTCGTCCTCGACGAGGAAGGCCAAAAAGTCTTCGGTGGCGAGCTGCGCTTCGTTGCCGGTGGAGATGACGCAGGTCAGGTTCAATCCCTTCGCCAGCAGGGCGAGCCGCAGCGTCGAGCACATCGCGCCGCTTTGCGTGATCACGCCGATCCCCCTGCCGCGCCCGGCAACCTCGTCCTGCAATGGCTCGAACGTCAGCGCGACGCGGTCGGTCAGATTGACAAAGCCGATGCAGTTCGGCCCGCACAGCGCCAGCTCGCCGTCGCGCGCGATCCGCGCTATGGCGTCCTGCGCGGCGCGGCCGGCCTCGTCCATTTCGGCAAAGCCCGAGGCGAACACCAGCGCGGCGCCGACTTCTCGCCGCACGCAAGCTTTGACCGCATCGAGGACAGCCTTTTGCGGCACAGCCAGGACGGCGGCATCGATGCCCTCGGGCAGCTCGTCGATCGATCCGACGCAGCGGCGACCGCCGATCTCGCGATTGGTTCGGCTGACCAGATGGATGTCGCCGGCAAAGCCGATGCGCTCGAGGTTTAAGAGCACGTTGGCGCCGATCGATCCCGGCTCCGGCGAGATGCCGACGATTGCGACCGAGCGCGGCCGCAATAGCCGCCTCAGCGACATCGTCACGACGGGCCGCGGCGATAGGCGGACAGCCCGGGCCGGTACGATTTATCGTCGAGAAACTGGCTCATGCCTTTCTCCCGGCCTTTTTCCGGGTCGAGAAAACGCAACTGATCGAGCTTTGCGAACAGATAATCCTCGGCGTCCTCCCACGACATGTCGCGCACGCGCCGCGCCGCATGTTTGGCGATGCGCAGCGCCATCGGATTCTTCTCGATCAGCGTTGCGGCGAGCTGTTGCGTGCGCGCGCGCAGCTCGGCGCGCGGCACCGCCTCGTTGACCAGGCCCATGGCGGCCGCCTTGCGGCCGTCAAAGGTTTCGCCGGTCATGATGTAGTACATGGTCGCGCGCTGGCCCATGACGGACGCCACGGCTTTGGTCACGGTGCCGGCCGGAATGATGCCCCAATTGATTTCCGACAGCCCGAGGGTCGCGTCCTCGGCGGCAATGGCGAGATCGCAGGCGATCATCGAGTTGAAAGCGCCGCCGAAGCACCAGCCGTTGACCATGGCGATGGTCGGTTTGCCGTAGTACTGCAGCCGCTTCCATTGCGCCATGGCGCTCTTGCGCATGATCTTCAGCCGTTCGTCGTAATTGAGCTTGTCGGTGGCGCGGAAGTATTCGCGCAAATCCATGCCGGACGAATAGGCTTCGCCGGCGCCGGTGAGCACCAGCGCGGCACAGCGGTCGTCGCCTTCGAGCGCTTCGAATACGTCGAGCATCTCGAACGACAGCTCCGGGTTTATGGCATTGCGCTTCTCCGGCCGGTTCATCGTGACCCAGGCGACGCCGCCCGTGATCTCGACAAGGACGGTCTTGCCGCCGGGAAGCGGCGCGGCACTCGTGCTGGCGGTCATTGAACAACCCCCGTTACGCGTCAGTGGCGATTTCTAAACCATCGCGATGATCGCACAAAGTATCACCTTCTATTGGGCGGCGTGATGCAACACACTTTACGGCAATGGACAATGGCCGTGAAACTCGGCATGCCAGACCGGCAAGAACGAGGGGGTCGTAACGATGGATCTGAAGCTCTCCGGCCGCACCGCGCTGATCACCGGCAGTTCGAAGGGGATCGGTCTTGCGGTCGCGCAATGGTTTGCCCGCGAGGGCGTGCATGTCCGTCTGGTGGCGCGCTCGGCCGAACTTTTGGCGAAGCAGGCGGCCGCCATCGGCAAGGCGACTGGCGTCACCGCGACGACGCTGGCGGCCGATCTGTCCGACGCCGCCGCGCGCGAGAAGGTGTTCAAGGCCTTCCCGGACGTCGACATCCTGGTCAACAATGCCGGCGCCATTCCGGGCGGTTCGATCCACGACGTTGACGAACGGGCCTGGCGCGCCGGCTGGGATCTCAAGGTTTACGGCTATGTCGGCCTGACGCGGCACTATCTCGGCGAAATGAAACAGCGCCGCCGCGGGGTCATCATCAACATCATCGGGCTCGGCGGCGAGCGCCTCGACGCAACCTACATTGCCGGGGCAATGGGCAATGCCGGCTTGATGGCGTTCACCCGCGCCATCGGCGGCACCAGCACGGAATTCGGCGTCCGGGTGATCGGCGTCAATCCGGGACCGGTGCTCACCGACCGCGTCGAGGTGCTGGGCCGCAAGCGCGCCGCCACGCTCCTCGGTGACGAGAACCGCTGGAAAGAGAGCTTTGCCAGAATGCCATTCGGCCGGCCGGCGACATGCGATGAGGTCGCGGCGATGGTCGTGTTCCTGGCTTCCGATCTCTGCTCTTATGTCAGCGGCACGATCGTTACCGTCGACGGCGGCCTCGCCCATCGCGGCGGCATGCCGTAAGTCCCGCATTGGCAGCGGGCGCTTTTGCCACGCTCGGTTCCGCTCATCCGCTCGTCCCCGCGAAAGCAGGGACCCAGTGCCGTCACCGCCATGTCATCAGCATTTCGCCTGGATTCCCGCTTGCGCGGGAACGAGCGGAAACTGCTTCGCTCGATGGGATCAGGCTCTAATTCCGTCCGCCGCCGGCGAGGACGGCGCGGGTGGCGCGGTCGGGCCCGAAATCGTCGACGCTGTCGATGGCCAGCAGGTCGGCGAGCCGGGTGCGGGCGCGATTGACGCGGCTCTTGATCGTGCCGACCGCGCAGCCGCAGATCGAGGCGGCGTCTTCGTAGGAGAAACCGGACGCGCCGACCAGGATCAACGCCTCGCGTTGGTCGGCCGGCAATTTGGCGAGCGCGGTGCGAAATTCCTCGAATTCGACCCGGCCGGTCTGCTCGGGGTGCGACTTGAGACTCTCAGCATAACGGCCGTCCGCATCCTCAACCTCGCGCCTGCGCTTGCGGTATTCGGAGCGAAACAGGTTGCGCAGAATAGTGAACAGCCATGCCGGCATGTTGGTGCCGGGCTCGAACGAATCGATATGCGATAGCGCACGCAGCAACGTCTCCTGCACCAGATCGTCGGCGCGGTCGATATTGCCGCACAGCGAAATGGCGAACGCACGCAGGCTCGGGACCGTGGCCAGCACTTGATCGCGTATCGCAGGGTCAAGCTTCATGCATAAGACCTCGTCCAGGTCAGTCCTGCTCACTCAAGCGGCGAACCAGATCGGTGATGTGCTGCGGCACGCCCTGGTTGACGAAATCGTCATACATGGCGCGCAATTGCTGGCCGATGCGGGCCTGAACTTCTCGTCCAAGGCGCACGTCTTTTTGCTGCGTGGCCGGCTTACCCATCGATTCTAGGGTCTCCGGCTTGTCCGCGTCCGGTTTGTCTTGTTCCAGCGGCTCAAGGTTTGTCCTACGGTGTTTCATTTCTTCATTTTTTCCCCGCTCGCCCATCTGCCGACACCCTCTTTAGCCAAAGGCCCCACCAGTTATAGGTCTCCCGCTCATTGGGCCCCAACGCGCGGCTACCCCTATTGTTCCTGCCC
The DNA here is from genome assembly GCA_030037645.1 of Xanthobacteraceae bacterium. Classification (GTDB taxonomy): domain Bacteria; phylum Pseudomonadota; class Alphaproteobacteria; order Rhizobiales; family Xanthobacteraceae; genus BOG-931. Next base: position 3,358 of record JASHQI010000139.1, on the reverse strand, counting down.
AAAAAAGTGTTTTGGAACTTTTTTTGCGATGCGGCGTTTTTCGCAGTAACTTCGGTACCTGATGGAAGGGGAGGGGTTTCGTGTCCACCTCACAAGCCGTACTCCAGCACCTACCGTTTTTACGCCGTTATGCCCGCGCGTTGACGGGTCACCAGGCTTCCGGCGACGCCTACGTCGCAGCCACCCTGGAATCGCTCATTGCAAGTCCGAATATCCTCGCGGACAGCCCGAATTCACGCGTTGCCCTCTATCGCCTGTTTACCAAAATCTGGAATTCCGTGACGGTCAATGGCAAGGCGGAAGCCGGTGACGCACTGGCGCCCGAACACCATCTCAGCCAGATCACGCCGCGCCCGCGCCAGGCATTCCTGCTCGTCGCGCTTGAAGGCTTTTCCGAAGAGGATGCTGCGCAAATCCTCGACTGCGACCTGCCGACGCTGCGAAATCTGGTGGAAGAGTCCGGCCGCGAACTCGCAGCCGAGATCGCCACCGACGTCCTCATCATCGAGGATGAGACCTTTATCGCTATGGACATCGAGGCTTTGGTCGAAAGCCTGGGTCACAACGTGATCGGCATTGCGCGCACGCATAACGAAGCGGTCGCACTGGCCAAGCAAAAGCGGCCGGGGCTGATCCTGGCCGATATCCAGCTCGCCGACGGCAGCTCGGGTCTCGATGCCGTGAACGAACTGTTGGGCTCGTTCGAGGTGCCGGTGATTTTCATCACCGCCTATCCTGAGCGCTTCCTGACCGGCCAACGTCCGGAGCCGGCATTCCTGATCGCCAAACCGTTCCAGCTTGCCGTGGTCTCGGCCGTGGTGAGTCAGGCTTTGTTCTTCGGGCGCAAGGCGCGTCAGCGTGAGCGGTCGCCGATCGAGCGGCAGCCGACCGCGTAGCGGCCAACTTAATCTCACGAGAGTTTTCAGCGTCGTGGCCGGGTATGTGCCCAGGCCGTCGGCGTCGTTGTCCTCATCATCGGCGACTTGAGACTCGATGCCCCGCACAAGACCGAGCATGACGGCGCGCCGCGGTGCAAAAAGTCAGGGCGCAGCCGATCGGCATATCGGCTGCGCCCGCAATAGCCGGCCAAGCACGGGGGGAGGGGGGAAAGGATGGCCGGCCTGCACGATAAATCGCGACCGCAGTGTTTGTTCCGCGCTTGTTTGTTTTGTTTGTGCCGGGTTGTTTCCGGGTTGCCGGCAAGTCCTAAAAATCTTCACGCCGGCGTGAATGTTCCCTCAATCACGACTGAGTGAGCGGGGATGGAGGAACCGCATCGAAAAAACCACGTTGAGGCGTCGGTGATGTCGTCGGTTGGGGAGCTGTTTGCGTGTCCGAAACAGCAGTGATCGTTTCGACCGTCCCGGAGGCTAACCGATGGCCAAACATGTTTATCTTCGCGCGGCGAGCGCTGTAGGTTTGTTGGCACTTGCCGGAGTGTTCGTCGGCCTCGATCCCTTTTTGGGCGGAGGCCCGACTGCGGGCGCAGGGATAAGCCCCACCGTCCCGACGATCTCGGTCAACCGCGCCCTCAAGGGCGATCGCCTGCCGGTCTCGAACCCGACGAGCTTCACCGGCCCCGATTGGCAGTACGAGTTCGGACAGTTCGGCTTGCAGCCGAAAGCCGGGCCGCGTGCGCAGATCCCGGTTGGTTGCGAACGCGCGTTCAGTCCGGTGGCCACTCCGATGCTTGCGAATTATTATCGGCGCTGCATGGCGTGATGCCCTCCCGCGCGGGCAGCGAGACAGCGAACGGCGAATAGATTCTTTTTCGCTCCACATTCGCTATTGGCGCAATCCAAACAAGCGGCTTGCATGGACACGCGGCGGGCGGCGGATTGTCTCATTCCGCCATTCGCGGCATTCCAACAATTAACTCGTATTTACTGTCGGGCGCTGCCTCGCGTGCGCGCCCGGTAACCTTGCTTCCATTTTTCATTTGTTTGGAACGCAAAGTGGAACTTTCATTCCACTTTGCGGATTGATGCGATGCAAGTTCGGCAATTCAGCGCGGTGGAGTGTATCATGACGGCGGGACGTTGCTCACGACGCATTTGCAGCGCGGCGATTTTTTTGAGTCTTTCGACTATTGCCGCCGCTCCTGCCTTTGCGCAAACGCTGTCGTTCATGCCGTTCGAGCAAAACGATGCCGGCTATGTGCAACCGGCGCCGCTGACAGAGCCGCAGCCGGGCGACACGGCGTCGAGCTCGGACCAGCTTTCCGCGCCGCTGCGCCGGCAGGTGGTGCCGTATCAAACCAACGACGCGCCGGGAACGATCATCATCGATACCGCGCACACATTTCTTTATCTGACGCTCGGCGACGGCAAGGCGCTGCGCTACGGTATCGGCGTCGGGCGGCAGGGCTTTACCTGGTCGGGTGTCGAGACGATCGTGCGCAAGGCCGAGTGGCCCGATTGGATTCCGCCGGCTGAAATGATCGCCCGCCAACCATACCTGCCGCGCTGGGTCGCCGGCGGCCCGGGCAACCCGTTGGGCGCACGCGCGCTCTACCTCGGCAACACCGAATATCGCATCCACGGCACCAATGATCCGGCCACGATCGGCAAATATATTTCCAGCGGCTGTATCCGGTTGCGCAATGCGGACGTCATCGACCTATACAACCGCGTCGGCGTCGGCACCAAGGTCGTGGTACTGCCGAACAGCCGACAGAGCGTCTCCATCGAGCGCCCCTTGGGCGTGCCGATGACCGCTGTCATATACCCGAGGGGCGCGGCGTATGAGGCGCGCACGGCATCGCAAACGCGCGCCAGCATTACAGGGCTGTATTAGCGCGATCGGATCCTACGCCAAGAGTCGCGACTCATGCGTTTGCAAAGGCCGGAGCGACAGAGCGCACTCCGGCCTTTTCATTGCTGAAAACAGTCACGATATAAAGAAGGATCGTCTTCAGCGGGGCAGGAAGGAGGAAGGTTGAAGTCCGCAATCATGGCCGCGATTGATCGCAACCCGCCACAACAGAACGAACCGGATCATCGGCCGGCGGAGACTAGTGCGAAGGAGTTCTTCCCGGACTTTGCGACCATCCGCAGCGTGCTGGAAGCCGGGCAGATCGGCATCTGGTCCTGGGACATCACAACCGACAAGGTGACGTGGTCGAGCAATCTTGAATCGATCAACCGCGCGGCGGCCGGCAGTTTCGACGGCACTTATGCCGGCTTCGAGCGTGGTATTCACGACGATGACCGGCCGAGCGTCGCAGCTTCGCTGCGCGCCGCGCTGCAGACACACGAGCCGTATTGCGTGCGCTATCGCATTCCGTTGCGCGAAGACCGTGCGGAGTGCTGGCTTGAGGCGCGCGGCACGGTCGCTTTGAGAGATGGCGCGCCGGCGT
>JASHQI010000138.1 GCA_030037645.1 Xanthobacteraceae bacterium | reverse complement strand
GCCGTGCATGTGCGCACGATTCCCAACGGCTTCGAACTCGCTTACCGTGGTTTCGAAGTGAAGGCATTCGTTTATACCGACCGCGAGGCGCGTTATGCCCGGCTGATGCCGGTGAAGAAACTATCCGACAGCGAAAAGGCCATGCGCTGCCCGATGCCGGGGCTTATCGTTTCGATTGCCGTCACCGAGGGTCAGGAGGTCAAGGCCGGCGAGACGCTGGCCGTTGTCGAGGCAATGAAAATGGAGAATGTTCTGCGCGCCGAGCGCGACGGCATCGTCAAAAAAATCCGCGTCAAGCCGGGCGACAGCGTTGCGGTGGACGCGGTGATCATGGAGTTTGCCTAAATCCGCCCGTCGCCCATTTCGGCGCGGCGCTCTGCGCCGAAGACCGCAAGGTGACGGAACAAGGGCCGAACAGCATGCAAGCGATGCGCTTTCTGTTTTCACCGTTGGGGCGGATACAGCCGCAAGCGTTTGTGGCTGCCGTCATCGCCGTCTACGTGGCCGGCGCGGCGTCACAGTGGCTCACTATGCCGGAGGCTGTAGCGCGCGGTGGGTTGTGGCTGTTCGCGGCGCTCCAGGCGCTCTTGGCCTGGCTGTGGTTTGCGCTGCACGCCAAACGTTTGCGCGACGCCGGCCGCGCCATCGGGCTCGCCGCGGGCGTCGCCATTCTCTATGCGCTGTCGATCGTCCTGCTTTTGATCGTGGCTGTCGCCTTCTTCACAACGTCGGGCACGACAATGGCGGGCGCGAATACCGCAAGCGCGCTAGGTCTCATCCTCCTGGTGTCGATCATCGCAACCCTGTCGGGTTCGAGCAGTCACGATCTTGCATCGTTGATCGTGGCGATCCTGACGGCATTGGCGTTTGTGCCTATCGTCTTGGCGTTGATCGTCACACTGTGGGCGGCGACGCGACCCAGCGCCAAAGCAAGCCCAGCATAATGCTGCATTTTGCCTATGGCTCGAACATGCACCGCGCAGTCATGCGCAAGCATGCGCCCGCCGCCGAGCCTGTGGGCGTGGCCGCGCTGGCGAACCATCGCTTTGTCATCACCGGCGACGGCTATGCTTCGGTCGAGCCATTGCCCGCGCAAACGGTCTATGGCGTGCTGTGGCGCATCACTCCGCGCGACCGCGCGACGCTTGACGGCTGGGAGAACGTCGCGGCCGGGCTTTACCGCGCCGAGATAATGCCGGTGCGGCACGCCGCCCGGCGCCATAAGGCGCTGGTCTACGTGGCGCGACCATGCAGCGAGGGCACGCCGAAGGCCGGCTATATGGAACTCGTCATCGCCGCGGCGCGAGAATGGGAAATGCCGCAACCCTATATCTCGTCCCTGCAGCGTTGGCTGCCGGCGCGGACGACGGGCACGTCTGCGCGCAAGCTTGGCGAGTTCCGATGGATGTGATCCGTCAGGTCGTTATCAGCGGCTTCGTGCAGGGTATCGGTTTCCGTGCCTGGACCGAATACACGGCGCTTGAGCGCGGCATCCAAGGCTGGGTGCGCAATCGCCGTGACGGTTCCGTTGAAGCGCTGTTCGTCGGCCCGCCGGACGCCGTCGACGCCATGATCGCGGCATGCAATCGGGGGCCGCGCGGTTCGCGGGTCGAGCGGATCGATCAGCGTGAGGGCACGCGCGCGGAATATGCATTGCGCAGGCGCGGCGAATTGTTCTCGGTGCTGGCGACCGCCTGAGCGTCGGTCGTGGCGCCGAACAACGGCTTGAACGCGGCGCGCAAGGCCATGTCGACCTCGGCCATCGTGACCGTCAAGCCGAGATCGGCAAGCGAGGTGACGCCGTAGCGCCGGTCCGCCACGCCGCACGGCACGATGCCGGAAAAATGCGACAGATCCGGCTCGACATTGAGCGCGAAGCCATGCAGCGTCACCCAGCGCTGCACGCGGATGCCGATCGCCGCGATCTTGTCCTCGAATCCTTCTCCCTTGTCCGGCCGCCGCACCCAAACGCCGATTCGATCGTCGCGGCGCTCGCCGCGCACATTGAAGGCCGACAGCGTGCGAATAATCCATTCCTCGACGGTGGCGACGAAGCGGCGCACGTCGGGCGCGCGGCGCTTGAGGTCGAGCATCAGGTAGCCGACCCGCTGGCCGGGCCCATGATAGGTAAATTGGCCGCCGCGCCCGGCGTTGAAGACGGGAAAGCGCGCCTCGATCAATTGCTCCGGACGTGAGGAAGTGCCTGCGGTGTAAAGCGGCGGATGTTCGACCAGCCATACCACCTCTCGCGCCTTGCCCGCAGCGATCGCCGTGGCGCGCTCGATCATGGCCGAAACCGCGCTGTCGTAGGCGACCCGGCCGTCGCCGACGATCCACTCGACCGGCGGCGCGCCGGCCGGTGGAGGTAGTCCGATCGTCAATTCGCCGCGCGTATTAACCACCTCGTAACCATAGCATGGTCAAACAATACCATCGATAAGAACCCGGCGGGGGCGCCTTTGCCGACACTCGACAAAGTCTCGATCGATATTGCGGTTGTGCTTGGCACCACGTCGATGCCGATCCATCAGGTGCTCCGCCTCGGCCGTGGCGCCATCATCGAGCTCGATGCCTCCGAGGAAGACGAGGTCCGCATCCTTGCCAACAATTTGTCGGTGGCCAAGGGCACGGTGGTGGTCAGCGGCAACAAGATCGCCGTTGAGGTCAAGGAACTGTTGCCACGCGTGTCGGACACCGCCTGAACTGATATAAGCATCAGATCGTTTGCCGCATGCGGGGCGCGCTCGCATGCCCGTTTGCGACGCCATGACGGCGCGCCGTCGATTCGGCATGGTTTCAAGCGCGCGGGTCTGCCCATGTCCGCGCCTCGGCAGCACACCGCATTGCTGCGCATGGCGGAGCGCCTCGGCCGGGACACGCGTTCGGGCCGGACCTTGTCCGGGCATGGCCGAACTGTTACATCGGCGCCGTCGCGCACCGGTCTGGCGCGCTTCACCCCACATGCGGTCGTGGCGGAATTGGTAGACGCACTAGCTTGAGGTGCTAGCGGGGCAACCCGTGGAGGTTCGAGTCCTCTCGACCGCACCACTCAGCAGGAGGATGGGTTGAGCGCTGCGAAATCCATCATCTTGTTGGCGACGAAGGGCGGCGATGGGTTTTATTGTGTTCAACCCATCCCGATATGCACGCTGCGACGGGCCGCGGCGAGTCTGCCCCCTGAGAATCGGTGTGACTAATGCACCGGAGCCGAATTCAGAATTGACGGCCAGAGCGCGACATCGGCTTGATACAGCTTGCCCGCGACGTCAGGCGGTCCACCGCCAGCCTGAATGCTCTGCCGGAAGAACGCGCTGCCGACAGCCGAAGACTTGATCACTCCGTCGAGATAGGCATTCAACGGCGCCACGATTGCGTCCGGCGTACCGGCCGGCACAAACAGCGAAAGCCA
>JASHQI010000016.1 GCA_030037645.1 Xanthobacteraceae bacterium | reverse complement strand
AGTTGACGAGCGAGATGGCGATGCCGGTGAGGCCGGCCTTGGCGAGGTCGGCGAGCTGCGCGGCGACATGGTCGGGATCGCCGATGATCGGCAGCCCGCCCATGCCCTGCGCGTACTGGCTGCGCTTGAGCAGAAACTCCTGCATCGGCACGGTCTGCGGCGAAATGTTCTTCAGTGCCAAGATGCCATCGACCGCGGACCAATCGGCACGCTCGACGATCGAATAGTGGAAATAGTCTTCTGCTTCCTTGCGCGTCGGCCGGCAGGTGACGACGCCGACCGTGTAGCAGCCGATTTCGCGCCCCTGCGCGCGCGCGGCGTTCTGCGCAGCGCGCACTTTTTGCTGCGTGTCCTCGAGCGAGGTACGCGAGGCCTGCAGAAAGAACGCGTCGCAATTCTTGACCGCGAATGCCTGGCCGGTCGCCGAGGCGCCGGCATTCATGATCACCGGCCGTGTGCCGCCGAACGGCTTCGGTTTGCCGCGGATGGCCTTCATGTGCAGATACTTGCCGTCGAAATCGAAATTTTCCCGGTCGGACCAGATCATCTTGATGACGTCGATCCATTCCTGCGCGTAATCGTAGCGGCTCTCATGCTCGCGCTGCTCGACGCCGAACATGTCGAACTCACCCTCGTTCCAGCCGACCACGATATTGAGGCCGAAGCGGCCCTCGCTAATATGATCGGCGGTGACCATTTCCTTCGCCGCCACCACCGGATTGAAAATCGGCGCATGCACAGTGCCGAACACGGTGATCCGCCGTGTATGCGCCAGAAGCCCGGTCGCCCAGGTGATCGTCTCCAGCGTCGTGCCCTGATAATCGGTGTCGCCGCCATAGCCCTTCCAGCGGCCGATCGGCAGCAGGAAATCGATGCCGGCATCGTCCGACATCTGCGCCAGCCGCTTGTTGTCCGGCCAGTTGCCGGACCAGCGCTCGGGCACCAGCGTCACGGCGCGGCCGGACGAGCAGTTCGGCCCAAACAGGCCAATCTGCAGCTTGTTGTTGCTGTACATGGCGCGACGCGCGTTAAGCGATGCATCGCGCGTCGAAGTTTGAGGAGCGTGCACGGTCTATGCCTCAGTTGCCTCTCTTCTGCCTACCCTACACAACGGTGGAAAGAAAAGCTCATTGCTCGTTCAATATCGTTCGGACCCGCGCGACGATGTCGGGCGGCGTATTGGCGAGATCGCCGACCAGCTTCTGCACTTGTTCGCCGGTCAGGGGATCGACTTCGAATCCGATCTTAGCCGCCTCGGCGATAAAGCCGGGGTCTTTCATGGTCGCATCGAAGGCGCGCCGGAGCGCCTCCACACGATCGGGCGGCACATTCGGCGGCAGGAAATAGGGGCGGCCATATTCCGTGCGCCCGAACAGCATCGAGAGGGCCTGGCGATCACGCGGCGTCTTGGCAAGGTCCAGCATCAGCGGCACGTCGGGAAGAGCCTTGCTGCGCTCGAGCCCGAATTGCGCGATAACCTTGATCTTCTTGTCCTGCAGGAATGGCGACATCTGTGCCAGCACCGCCGACCAGCCGAGCGCAGCGACGCCTTCGGTCTCGCCGCGTTCCATTGCCTCGTTCATTTGCGGCGTCGAGCCGTAGCCGGGCACGATCTTGAACTTGGTGCCAACGATCTTGTTGGTGACCAGGGGGAAATCGAACATGGTCGAGCCCGGCACGGTGGCGCCCACCACAAGCCGCTTGGTGAGAAGTTCGCTGAGACTCTGCACCGGCGCGGTATGCCAGACATAGGCCACGTAGGGCTCGCGGCTGACGCTACCAAGCCAGAGCAGCTTGCTGGCGTCGTAATGCGCGAAGTTGGGCTGCAACAGCGGCGCCGCAGGAATGCCGTTGATCGGCACGCCGATCACCGTGCCGTCGTCCGGCCCGAGAGCGTAAAGCTGATTGGTCATGACCAAGCCGCCGCCCGACGGCTGGTTCTGAACGATGATGTAGGGATGGCCGGGAATATAGGCCGCCATATGCCGGGCCACGGTCCGCGCCAAGAGGTCGTAGTTTCCCCCGGGTGCCGTGCCGACGACGAAACGAATCTGTTTGCCGCGATAAAAGCTCGCTGCGTCGTCGGCGGCGCGGGCCTGCGCGGCGGCGAGCAGAGTCAAAAATAGCGCGAAGAAGCATCGAGCCGAAGGCCTCATGCGTGCGCTCTGTGTGCGGGTTCATTCGTGCCGAGCCTCTCGAACAGCCGGCCGGGGCAGTTACGCCGGTCGCTATGACCCATCAGCGACAGGGCGTCCCAGATCACGGCTTGATTACTCGTCACCACCGGCCGGCCGAGCCTTTGCTCGATCTCCTCGACGACAGGGAACAGCGAAATGTTGGCGCAACTGAGCAGGTAAGCATCGGCATCGGGCCGCCCGGCCTCGATCGCGCGATCGCGCCAGAACTGCGGCGGTGTTGTGCAGTATTCATCGCTGCCTTTAAGGGCAAACCCGCGGGCGTGCAGCACTTCGTAGCCGGCTGCATGCAAGAATTCGGCTTCTTCCTCGGTGACGCGCGCGCTGTAGGGGGTCAGAAGGACAATGCGGCGTGCGCCGAGCGCATCGAATGCGCGGCGGATGGCGGTCGCCGTCGTCGTCGCCAGCGGCGCGCCAGCATGCGAAAGCGCGCGCAGCAGCTTTGCCTCACCCTCCGTTCCTTCCGAAGTCGAATTGGCGGTGCAATGGAAGGCTATGACGTCGCAGCGTGCATCGGTCAGCATCGCCGCCGCCTGCTCGACCCGCGGCAGAAGCTGATCGAGCGGGACGTGATGGGCGCCCGTCATGCGCAGCCGCATGATATGGGCCACGACACCAGGCGGTGTGTGGCGCACCATCTCCTGCTCCACCATGCGATTGGAGGATGGGATGATCAATCCAATGTGCGCCGTCATGCCGCTCTCCCTGGGCCGCCCTGCCCTAACCGTAACGCAGGCGGCGTAAAGCGCAATCGGGGCTATATGTCGAGAAACGACGGCGTCGGCACGTCCGGCATAAGTTGCCGCTTCACGGCGTCGATGTCGCCCAGCACCCAAAGCTCGGTAATCACATCGTCACGGACCCTGAAGAATGCCGCTCCGCTCCAGAGGATTTCGCGGTCCGTCGCCTCGACGCCGAAGAATCTCCCGCGATGCGTTCCGTGAAAGCTCATTCGCGCCGCAGCACGGTCTTGCGTCGTGATAAGGTCCTCGATGTTGCAAACAAAGTTTTCGAGCGCCCCGTGGACCAATCGCAGATAGGAGATGAAGCCAGCCTGCCCGTGCAGCTCGAGGCCCAATGAGCCGCGGAAGCGGAAATTCACGTCGAGAATTTCGCGTGCGACAGATTCATCCGCCTCGTTCCACACTTGGCTGTAAAAGCGCTCAACGAGATCTTTTGGCGTCGTTGACACTTTGCCCTCCGGGTCCGATCCGGCCAATGCAGGGAGTCCAGTGAACGACAAAAGTTAAACAAGCTGAAAATGATGCGAGAGTTGTTGGCCGGCAGCACGCTGTGCTTATTAACCAAAAGCCTTCCAGCATCTTTCGGATATCGCGAGCCAAGCACTCGCAGCGTCGATCATCATACACCTTTCGTCATCATTCCAATTCGGCTTTTCGACCGGCAGCGCATGTGCAAGTGTGTTGGCGACCGCGCATGTTCATTGATGATGGAATGAGTCAAATCGATATTTTTTCGCCATTTCGTCTGGGTCCGCTCACCCTGCCCAATCGTGTGGTGATGGCGCCGATGACGCGCAATCGGGCCGGCCCGGGCAACGTGCCGCACGCGCTCAACGCCACCTATTACGCCCAGCGCGCCGGCGCCGGACTGATCGTCGCCGAGGCGAGCCAGGTTTCGCCGCAGGGGCTCGGCTATCCGGGCACGCCGGGCATCCATAGCGCCGAGCAGGTGGCGGGATGGCGACTTGCGACCGAGGCGGTGCATCAGGCCGGCGGGCGGATTTTCCTGCAGCTCTGGCACGTCGGACGCATTTCGCATCCCTCGCTGCAACCCGGCGGCATGCTGCCGATTGCACCGTCGGCGATCGCGCCCGCGGGCCAGGCGTGGACGCTCGACGGCATGAAGCCCTATGTGACGCCGCGGCCGCTGGAAACGGCGGAGATTCCGCATATTGTCGAGCAGTTCCGAAACGGCGCGGCGAACGCGAAGGCTGCGGGATTTGACGGCGTCGAAATACACGCTGCACACGGCTATCTGCTCGACCAGTTTTTGCGTGATATGACCAACCGTCGCACCGACATCTACGGTGGCAGCGCCACAAACCGTGCGCGCCTCGTCGTCGAAGTGATGGAAGCCGTGGCGGGCGAATGGGGCGGCGGCCGCGTCGGTGTGCATTTGTCGCCGACCAATCTCGCCTTCAACGATATTTCCGACAGCGATCCGGCGCAGACCTTCACGACGGCGGTGCGCGCGCTCGATCGGCTGGGTCTCGGCTATCTGCATCTGGTCGAGCCGGGGCCTGTCGATCCGGTCGGACCGGGCCCTCGCTTAGACGCAAAATTTTTCCGCCCGCTCTGGCGCAGCGCGCTCATCGTCAACAAGGCCTACGATCTTGCCCGTGCCAATGCCGTGCTCCAGAGCGGTGCAGCCGATCTCGTGTCGTTTGCCACCCTCTACCTCGCAAATCCAGACTTGCCCGAACGCTTGCGCCGCGGCGCGCCGCTCAACCCGCCGGACCGCAAGACGTTCTACGGCGGCGCCGCGCCGGGCTATACCGATTATCCGCCGCTGCCGGATGAACCGCATTGAAATATTTGCGGCAACGGGTTGACAAAACTTTGCCGTTGCAGAGGCGGTGAGTCCCACCAAACTATCGCGTCGTCACGCGGCCGTGAGGCTTTCAGATGCCAAGTTGGCTCGCCAAATCCTCAATATTCTTCGCGGCGACATCGACGGGTTGGCTCGGCGCCGTCTCGCCACGGCCGGGGCCGTGCTCGTTGGGGCGCGCGATGTGGCCGGTGCGCAGACCAAGCGCGGCGGCGGCCATGAGATCTTTGGTGTGCGCGGCCACCATCATGCAGTCGGCCGGCGGCAGGTCGAGCGCTTCGACTGCGGCGAGATAAACGCGCGGCTTCGGCTTATAATCGCCGGCGATCTCAGCGCCGAGAATGGCATCCCATGGAAAGCCATTATGCCGCGCCAAATCAACCATCAGCGAAATGTTGCCGTTCGACACCGGCGCCACCATGTAGCGCCGCTTGAGACGATGCAGCCCGGGCCCGACATCGGACCATGCGTCGAGTCGGTGCCAGGCGAGATTGAGAGTTCGAAGTTGAGCGTCCTTCAGCGTCCCTATATTGAAGCGCGGCAGAATACGTTCCAGGTTGTGCCGATGCAGGACATCGAGCTTGCAGAACGGAATGCGGCCGCTGCGCACCTGTTCCAGCCCAACCTGATATTCGCCGCGCCAGGCATCGGCAAAGGCTAGCCAGTCAAGGACGATGCCTTGCGGCTTGAGCACCACCTCAGCCTCGCGCGCGATCGACGTGCGCCAATCGACCAGCGTGCCGAATACGTCGAAGAACAGCGCTTTCACTGCGACCGCCATGCGCCAGAGTCCTAGCGCAATTACGCGCGGAATGCCAAAAGAGACGCCACCTCGTTTGTTGAAGGAACGCCGATGCCGGATCAACCGATGTCCGAAAAGGAGCGCTGGGAGGGACGGTTTCGCGCGCCCGACTATATCTTCGGCCAGGAGCCAAATGCCTTTCTGAAAGCGCAAGCGCCGCTGTTGCGGGGGCGTACCAGCGCGCTGTCGGTAGCGGATGGCGAAGGCCGCAATGGCGTGTGGCTCGCGGAGCAAGGGCTTGATGTGCTGACGATCGACTTCTCGCCGGCGGCGCTTGCGAAGGCACGCGCGCTGGCCGATGAGCGCGGTGTGCGACTGCGCACCGAACTGGTCGACATCACGACCTGGCACTGGCCGACCGTGGCCTACGACGTCATCGTGGCGATTTTCATTTTCGTTGCGCCCGCCGAACGCGCCGCGTTTTTTGCCAGCCTTAAGAAAGCGTTGAAACCGGGCGGGCTTCTGCTGATGCAGGGTTATCGGCCGCAGCAGCTCTCCTATCGTACCGGAGGACCGCCTGACGCGGAACGCCTTTACACGCGGTCAATCCTCGAAGCGGGATTCGGCGATATGGCGGAGCTTACAATTCATGAGCATGACAGCGTCATCAGCGAGGGCACCGCGCACGTCGGCATGTCCGCGCTCATAGACCTCGTCGCCAAAAAATAGCGTCACACGCTATATTGGCGATCCCACCTCGTTTTCTCAACGCCGATCAGAAACGGAGCGTACCATGGCGGATGATCTTGCCGAGCTGCTGCATGAATTGATCGTTGCGACCCGCATCCTTGCCAATCAAAATGTGCTCGACGCGTTCGGCCATGTCAGCGTGCGACACCCACGCGATGCGCAACGCTATTTCATCTCGCGCCATCAAGCTCCGGAATTGGCCGAAGTCGCGGACCTTGTCGAACTCAATCTCGACTCCGAGCCGGTCAGGCCCACCGAATTCCGTCTGTACAGCGAACGCGTGATCCACGGCGAAATCTACAAGGCGCGGCCGGACGTCAACGCGGTGTGTCACCACCACTCGCACGCGGTGTTGCCGTTTTGCATTTCCGGGCAGCAGCTCGTGCCGGTCTTTCACCTCCCCGCCGTGATCGGCCAAGTGCCGTTCTGGGATCAACGCGACGAGTTCGGCGACACCAACATGCTGGTGGTCAAGCCGGAGGAAGGCGCTTCACTGGCGCGCGCGCTCGGCGCAAATTGGATGGTGCTCATGCGTCGCCACGGCGCGACCGTCGCCGGCACCAGTCTGCGCGAGCTGACGTTCCGCACGGTGTTCGGTTGCGAGAACGCCGCCTTGCAGAGCGCGGCCATGGCGCACGGTCACGTGGACTCACTGTCGCCAGGCGAAATCGAGCTGTCCTCGACCCACAGCGTTCGTCCACCCTCGACCAACCGTGCCTGGGATTACTGGGTACGCCGCGTCGAAAAGGCCAGGCTTATGCCGAGTAAAGTCCAAGCGAAGCGGAGCGCCACGACGGCGAAGCGGAGCAAGGCGAAAGCCGCGAAAAGCACCAAGGCGAAAAGGCGCCACTGGAGCTAGCGCGGCCGGAGCTGGGCGGGCCGCCCGTGTCCCGCCGAACCCAATCGCCTAATCCAGGGTACAATCGCAAACGACGTGCAGTCCCGTGCCCCAAAGAGGAAATCATGCCCAAGTCCATGCAATCGCCGCGCCTGCCCACGCTGTCCGAAGACACTTTGACGGTGGACCAGCGGAAGCTCGCGGAATCGATCAAGTCCGGTCCGCGCGGTCAATTCAAGATGGCCGGGCCGTTTGCAGTCTATCTTCATTCGCCCGCATTCGGGGAATTGGCGCAACAGCTCGGCGGCCATGTGCGTTTCAAAACGAGTGTGCCGCCGCGGCTTTCGGAGTTCGCAATTCTGGTCACCGCCCAACATTGGAAAGCGCAATATGAATGGGCGATGCATGTGCCGATGGCCGAGAAGCAGGGCGTCAAGCCGCAGACCATCCGCGATATCCAAGCAGGGCACGCGCCGAAATCAGCGCCGCGAGACGAGATGGCGATTTATGCGTTCGCCAAGGAACTCTACGCCAAGCGGCGCGTCGGCCAGACAAACTTCAAACGGGTGCAGAAGCTGCTTGGCGATGCCGGCACCGTCGAGCTGGTCGGCATTCTGGGCTATTACGCCATGGTTTCGATGACGCTCAACGTGTTCCGCGTGCCGCTGCCCGAGGGCATGAAGGCGCCGTTCCGTGAAGCGCCTGTGCGGTAGGCTTCGCTGGCCTTGCCAGTCGCCGCGCTACGCCACGCGCCCAACCAGCGCGGGGCGCGCGCGCATGATGGCCTTTGGCGTAATCGGCGGCGGCGCGTTGCGCAACCGAAGCAGGTCCAAGAACTCTTGCTTAGGCAAGAACGGCGCGATGAGTGGGCCCTGCCCGAAATCGCAGTCCATGGCCATCACGGCCTGCATATCCACAGCATTGTCGAAGCCGTCGGCGACCACTGCAACACCGAGACAATGGGCAAGCTCGATCGCGTCTCGGCATATGGCGCCCTTTGCGCCATCCGTCGCGCAACCCCTGACGTAGCCGCCAGCAAGCTTGAACTCCGCAAACGACACTTCGCTCAGGTTTGAGAACGACGAGCAGGCGGTCCCAAAATCATCGATGGCGAGCGCGATTTTTCCATCACGCAGCCGGCCGGCAATGTCGTCGACGCGCGCAAGATCGCCAGCGACCTGCTCTTCCGCTACTTCGAGAGTAATCCCAGGCCATCGTATTGCTTTCGGACGGTACTCGCTGACGAGCTTCGGGATCGGCAGCTTGAGCAGCGCGCTAGCCGGCATATTGACGGCGAGATGGAGATTATACCCCGCCTCGTCGAACATCCTCCAATCGCATAGCGCCGCCAAAAGCATATATTCGGCGAGCTCAGTAATGCCATCCTCGTCGACTTCGGGAATGAAATCTCCGGGTAGCAAAACGCCGAGCTCTGGATGGCGGATACGCGCCAGGGCCTCGGCGCCAATAAGGCATTTGCGCTTGAGATCGACCTTGGGTTGGTACCAGACCTCAAACCAGTGATGACGCAGTGCCTCGGCGATAGCGATCCGGGGCGGCGACTCGACGTCTGTACTGTCGGGATCGGAAACACTCATACGCACACACCACAAAGGACAAGTGGGTGCCGTTATACATGGATTAGTCTTAAGCAATCGTAAGGTCGGGATACGTCGGCGGCCCCGGCCGGCGCCGCGTCGCGCCGCCGGCCAGCGACCCTTTGCCGGCGCGACTACGGCTTATTCATCTGCATCATGCCGTCACCATGGCCCTCCATCATCGTATTAGCGCCGCCTGCAGGAACGCCCGGCGCAGCCGCCCCGATGCCCTCGATCGGGTAATCGACGTCGATGGTGCCGGCATGCTCGAACTTGAGCGTGATCTTGACCGTTTTGCCCTGCTCCAGGGGGTGCTGGAGGTTAGTGAGCATCATATGGAGTCCGGACGGCTTGAGCGTGACGGTGGCTCCCGGCTTGATTTCGAGGCCGCCGACAACGGGCCGCATCTGCATGATCCCGTTATTCATGGTCATGGTGTGAATTTGGCATTCGGCGCTGGCATCGCTCGATACACAACTCACACGATCCGGCGCCGTGCCGTTGTTGGTGATCGTCATGTAGGCGGCTCCCGACGATGCGCCCTTTGGTGTCGCGCGGGCCCAGGGTTGGGTGATGTGGATTGATCCAACATCGTAGTCTTTGGCCTGCGCGGGCAGTGTCGAAAGCTGTA
>JASHQI010000137.1 GCA_030037645.1 Xanthobacteraceae bacterium | reverse complement strand
CGGCCGCACCATCCATCCGGCCTATCTATTCCAAGTGAAGTCGCCGGCGGAATCCAAATATCCGGGCGACGATTACATTCTCAAGGCCACTATCCCGGCGGATCAGGCGTTCCGGCCGATGAGCGAGGACAATTGTCCGCTGGTGAACGCATCGAAGTGAGCGATTCGGAGCAGCGAACTCTTTCTCCTTGCGCGGAAAGGGAGTTCGTCCCGCCGCTACGGCCGTGCCGGGAGTGCGCGCCGAGACGTTGAGCGTGTCCGCATGTTCGAAATTTTCGGCATTCCTTCGCAGGCGCTATTCGGTCAGTTGCTGATCGGCCTGATCAACGGCTCGTTCTACGCGCTGTTGAGTCTCGGGCTTGCCGTCATCTTCGGCATGCTCAACATCATTAATTTCACCCATGGCGCCCAATACATGATGGGCGCTTTTGCAGCCTATCTGCTGCTGCAGTATCTCGGTCTGAACTATTGGGTGGCGCTGATCGTCGTTCCGATTCTGATCGGGGCGAGCGGCATCGTCGTGGAGCGGCTGTTTCTGCAATACGTGCGCAAGCTCGATCAGGTCTACGGCCTGATTCTCACGTTCGGCCTCGCGCTGATGATCGAGGGATTTTTCCGCAACTATTTCGGCTCCTCCGGAGAGCCCTATCAGGTGCCGGATCTACTGCAGGGCGGACAAAATCTCGGCTTCATGTTCTTGCCCAATTATCGCGCCTGGGTCATCGCCTTTTCGCTCATTGTCTGCTTTGCCACTTGGTTTGCGATCGAGCAGACCAGGTTCGGCTCGTATCTGCGCGCGGCCACAGAAAATCCGACCCTCGTCCGCGCCTTCGGCATCAACGTGCCGCGCATGGTCACGCTCACCTATGGTTTCGGCGTGGCCCTCGCAGCGCTGGCCGGCGTCATGGCGGCGCCGATCTACAATGTCTCGCCGCAGATGGGCTCCGATGTGATCATCGTGGTGTTTGCAGTGGTGGTGATTGGCGGCATGGGCTCGATCTTGGGTGCGATCGTCACGGGCTTTGTGCTCGGCATTGTCGAGGGATTGACCAAGGTCTTTTATCCGGAGGCCTCCGACACCGTCATCTTTGTCATCATGGTCATCGTGTTGCTCGTTCGTCCGGCCGGCCTGTTCGGACGGAGCGCATGATGGAGCAGGCCGCCGATCCGCGCGCGCTGCAAAAACGGCAGGAAACGACCTGGAGCGTGGGCGTGGGATTCGCGCTTTTGGTGGCGTTTTTCGCCGTGGCGCCGTCCTTCCTCTATCCGGTCTTTCTCATGCAGGCGCTGTGCTTTGCGCTGTTCGCCTGCGCCTTCAATCTCTTGATCGGCTATGTCGGGTTGCTGTCGTTCGGGCATGCGCTGTTCTTCGGTTGGGCGAGCTACCTGTGCGCGCACGCCGCCAAGCACTGGGGCTTACCGCCGGAGGCGGCGGTGCTCTTTGGCACTGCGAGCGCCGCCGTGCTCGGCCTCGTCGCCGGATTCCTCGCCATTCGCCGCCAGGGCATCTATTTCGCCATGATCACGCTGGCGCTGGCGCAGATGATGTATTTCGTCGCGCTACGCGCGCCGTTCACCGGCGGCGAGGACGGCATCCAGGATGTGCCGCGCGGCCGCCTGTTTGGCCTGTTCGATCTGTCGCACGAAATGACGATGTACGTCTTTGTCCTCGTCACGGTGCTCGCCGGCTTCCTGTTTATCTACCGCGTCATCAATTCGCCGTTTGGCGAGGTACTCAAGGCGATCCGCGAGAACGAGCCGCGGGCCGTCTCGCTCGGCTATAAGACCGAACGCTACAAGCTTGTCGCCTTCGTGCTCTCGGCGACGCTCGCGGGGCTGGCCGGCGCCCTGAAGGCGCTGGTTTTCCAGCTCGCCTCGCTCACTGACGTCTATTGGACCATGTCGGGTGAAGTCGTGCTGATGACGCTGGTTGGCGGGCTCGGCACCGTGTTCGGACCGGTGGTCGGCGCCTTTCTGATCGTCGCGCTGGAAACCTATCTGGCGCAACTCGGCGAATGGGTGCTGGTGATCCAGGGCGCGATTTTCGTCCTCTGCGTGCTGGTGTTCCGTCGCGGCATCGTCGGCGAGCTGGCGAACATCCTGCACGTTAAGCTGTGAGCGGAACGCCAAATTCGCCAAATCCCATCATAGGAGGAAGTCATGGGTGCCGAAGCGCGATTGAAAGAACTCGGCCTGCTCTTGCCGGTGCTGCCGAAGCCGGTCGCTAATTATCTGCCGTACCGGCTCGCCGGGAACATTCTTTACCTCGCCGGGCAGGGTCCGCGCGACGAGAAAGGCAACACGCTGACCGGAAAGCTTGGCGCCGAAATCAGCCTTGAGGAAGGTTACCGGCGCGCCCGGCTGGTCGGCCTCGGACTGCTTGCAGCCATGCGCGACGCGCTCGGCTCGCTCGATCGCGTCGACTTCATCGTCAAGCTGCTCGGTATGGTCAACGCCGTGCCCAATTTCAACGACTCGCCGAAAGTCATCAACGGCTGTTCTGATCTGTTCGTCGAGGTTTTTGGTGACGCCGGACGCCACGCCCGCTCGGCGGTCGGCAATGTCATGTTGCCCAACCAGATATCGGTGGAGATCGAGGGCATCGTCGCAGTCAAGCCGTGAGCCAGTCCGTACGACAGGATCGCGCGCGACCGGCTTGCGCTGGCGGAGCGTCGTCGGGCTTCGCTGTCTTTGTCGTAAGACCTTGCTCTCAGGCTTGACTTGGCGCTCCACGCTGAGGCATCGCTGACATGGATGCGCGGGTCCATGCCCGCACGTGCCGTTTATCTACAGCTCGATCAATCGTAAGCTCGATCAATCGTAAACTGGCCTGATTGCACCAATCTCCACCACGCCCCCGGCGCCATTCACACCCCCGACGTGACCCACCATGACAAGTGTTCTGTTTTCGCCCATCCGGCTAGCCGATCTCGAGCTGCCCAACCGCATCGTCGTTTCTCCGATGTGCCAATACAGCGCCGACGATGGCGTCGCCAGCGATTGGCACATGACGCACCTCGGCATGCTGGCGAATTCCGGCGCCGGAATGCTCGTTGTCGAGGCAACCCACGTGGAGCGCCGCGGTCGGATCACGCACGGTTGTCTGGGTCTTTATTCTGACGCCTGCGAGGAGGCGCTCGAACGAGTGGTCTTGCACTGCCGGCACATCGGCACGGCAAAGCTCGCGATTCAGCTTGCCCATGCCGGGCGCAAGGCGTCGGCGCAGCGCCCTTGGGAGGGGGCCAAGCCGTTGTCGGAGGCCGAAGATGCCTGGCCCACCATCGGACCTTCGGCGCTGCCATTCGGCCCGGGCTGGCATACCCCGCGCGCCATGACTGAAGACGACATGGCGCATGTCTCCGCGTCCTTCACCGACGCGGCCAAGCGCTCGGTGAACGTCGGCTTCGACGCGGTGGAATTGCATTTCGCCCATGGCTATCTGCTGCACAGTTTTATCTCGCCGCTTTCGAACAAGCGCAACGACGCGTATGGCGGCTCGTTCGAGAGCCGAATGCAGTTTCCGCTCGGCGTGGTGCGATCGGTCCGCGCTGTCGTGCCGCGCCGGATCCCGCTCGGCGCGCGAATCACCGGCACTGATTGGGTGGATGGCGGTCTCACCGCAGACGATGCGGTCGCCATGGGCAAGGCGCTCAAAGCGGCAGGGGTCGATTACATCGATGTGTCGTCCGCAAACATCACGCCGGAGAGCCGGTGGCCGACCGATCCGGGCTTCAACGTTCCGGCCGCGGAACGTGTGCGCCACGAATGCGGTCTGCCTGTGCGCGCGGTCGGCATGATCACAAACGCCAAGCAGGCGGAGGCGATTGTCGCCGAAGGCAGGGCGGATATGGTTGCCTTGGCCCGCGCATTCCTCGACGATCCGCATTGGGCTTGGCATGCCGCGCAGACGCTCGACGCCGACGTGGCGCGGCCGATCCAATATGCGCGGACGGCGCCGAAGCTATGGCCCGGCGCGGCCTTGCGCGGGTGAGTGCGAAAAGTCGCCGTAGCGGCGCGCCAGCAGCGCCGGCTCGACACCGAGATAGTAGGCGAGGCGGAGCTGCCACATCAGCAGGATGGTGCGCATGACGCCGTTCCGCTCCCAGCGCCGCCCCGACGTGACGACCGGTGTGCCGATGCAAAACGGGCGGCACAGCCGCTTGAGCCGTCGCGAAATCGCGATGTCCTCCATCAGCGGCCAATCCGGAAATCCGCCGACGGATGCGAAGGCTTCGCGGGTGACAAAGATCGCCTGATCGCCGGTGGCGATGCCGGTCAGCCGCGAGCGCAGATTGATCATGCGCGCAACGACGGCAAGGAGTGGATGCTGTCCGGCGATACGCACATCAAAACGTCCCCAGGCGCGTCGCCGGAGTGCGGCCGCGATCAGCCGATCGGCATTGTCGGGAAGCGTCGTGTCGGCGTGCAGGAATAACAAGATATCGCCGCTGCCGACGGCGGCGCCGGCGTTCATTGACGCGCCGCGGCCGCGGGGCGCGGCGACGATCCGATCGGCGAGCGGCTCGGCAAGCCGAGGTGTGTCGTCGCGGCTGCCACTGTCGACGACGATCAACTCGACGCCGCGCCCGCGCAACGGCGCGATCGCCTGCAATGCGGCAACAATGATCGCCGCCTCGTTGAGAACCGGGATGACGATGGTCAGCCGCCCCATGGCCGCAGGATGCGGGGACTCGCGCCGTGCGGTCAAGCGTAGGAGAGCATGCTCCGGAAAAAGCCTGACCTCGGACTTGAACCGAGGGTGGATGCCGGTTTTCCGAAAAGATCATGCCTTACTAAAATGCTAGACAACAGGCAGCTCGTTTTGTGACGCTGGCGAATTCATGGCCGAGCCGATCCTTGTCGAAGTGTTGCGTGGATCGCTGGTGGAGAGTCGGCACCGCGGCGCCGTTGCCGTCGCCGATGCCGACGGCAAGATGGTCGTTGCGATCGGCGATGTGGAGACGCCTGTGTTCCCGCGCTCCGCGGTCAAGGCGCTACAGGCGCTGCCGCTCGTGGAGCAGGGCGTCGCCGACCGCTACGACTTCGGCGACGAGGAGCTTGCGCTCGCTTGTGCCTCGCATAGCGGCGAGCCCGATCATGTCAGGGGCGTCACGCGCATGTTGGCAAAGGCCGGTCTTGACGTTTCGGCGCTTTGCTGCGGCGCGCATTGGCCGCTGTTTCAGCCGGCGACCGCCGCGTTGGCGCGCGCTGGCGGACCGTCGGCGGTACACAACAACTGTTCCGGCAAGCATGCGGGCTTTCTCTGCGTGGCCTGTGCGACGGGAGCAGATCACGCCGGTTACTGGCGCCCCGAACACCCGGTGCAGCGCGAAGTGCGGGCAGTCCTCGAAGATTTCAGCGGTGTGGTGCTGGGTGAGGACTGCCGTGCCATCGACGGCTGTTCGGTTCCGACCTGGGCCATACCGCTTGAAGGTCTGGCCCGCGCTTTCGCCAAATTCAGCACCGGTCACGGCCTGGCGCCGCAGCGCGCCCGGGCGGCTGCGCGGCTGCGCGCGGCGTGCGCGAATAAGCCATGGCACGTGGCCGGCACCGGCCGGTTCTGCACGGAGATCATGCAGCTCTTCGGCGCCCGGGTCTTTGTCAAAACCGGCGCAGAAGGCGTCTATTGCGGCGCATTGCCAACGGAGGGGCTTGGCATCGCTGTCAAATGCGACGACGGTGCCGGCCGCGCCGCGCAGGTCATCATGGCAACGGTGATTGCGCGTTTCCTGCCGCTCGGTGCCGCGGAACAGGCGGTGCTCGCGCCACATCTGCGGCCCGCGCTGCGCAATTGGAACGGTATCGAGGTCGGTGCGCTGCGGGCAACTGCAGCGCTTAAGTAGTCAAGTCGCGTTACTGAGGCACGAGTCCGGTCGCGACGATCATGCGGCGCCAAGTGTCGATCGAGTTTTTGAGAAACGGCTCCGCGTCGGCGAGCGCGAGCGTGGCCGGTTCGTAGCCCAAATTGCGCAGCCGGTCATTGAAGCGTGGTTTTTCGACCAGCGAATTGATTGCATTGTTGAGTTTGACGCAGATGTCCGTCGGCGTCTTCGCCGGCGCCAAGAAGCCGATCCAGCCGCTGATTTCGATGCCGGGAAACCCGGATTCGGTCAGCGTCGGCACGTCGGGCAGCGCCAAAGCGCGTTTCGGGCCGCTGACGGCGAGCGCGCGAACCCTGCCCGCCTTCAACTGCGCAAACACTTCCGATACTGGCCCCGCCAGAATGTCCACCTGGTGAGCGAGCAGCGCATTCATCGCCGGCAAGCCGCTCTGATACGGAACCGAGGTCGCCTGCAACTTGGCTTTCACCTTGAGCACGTAGTCCGCAACGATGTGCGATGACGATCCGCCGACTGCGGCGCTGACCGGCTTGTTCCTGGCGATCGCAATGAATTCCGAAAGTGTGTGCGCGCTCGAGTCCGTGTTGACTGCAAGCGCATGGCTGTCGCGCGCCGGAAATGCCACCGCGCGCAGATCGTCGACGGAATAGGTGAGGTCCTGGGACATGGTCTGGTTGATCGCAAAGCTGTTGCCGGTCACCAGGAAGGTGTAACCGTCCGGTTGCGCGGTTGCGACGACCTGGGCCGCGATATTGGATGCTGCGCCCGGCCGGTTCTCGACGACGATCTGATAACCAAACTGCTGCGCCAGTTCCTGCGCCACAATGCGCGCGAACACGTCGATGCCGCCGCCGGGCGCGAAGCCGACGATGAAAGTGATCTTCCTGCTGGGATAGTCCGATTGTGCCGAAGCGGGCGCAAGCAGCGCGGGGAATATGACGGCAATAAGAGCTACAGCGATGGAAATGAACCTGCTACCCGGCATTCGCGCATCCTCCCCCGCCGAAGTTTAAGGGACGCAAGATTAGCAACTCGCAGACGGAGTGCGAAGCATCAATGCAGGGAGGGCGCGGCGGGACAAATTCGGAAGTCGCGCACGCCGACGGTTTTGTCGGGAATGACCGCGCAGCTCAACGCACGCTGTTGCCATCGATCGACAATTGCGCGTAACGCGGACCGGCGTCTTTGCCGAGGTCGGGAGCAACCGGTTTCGTCCATTCCATGCCGACGATGGCGCCGAGCCGCGCGCCCGATATCAGGTTGTCGGTGATCACCGCGCTGCCGGCTCCCGGCACGACGGTGACGGTGATTCCATAGTCGGCGCCGCGGACGATGTTGGCGGTGACGGAGACATCGCGCAGCGCTGGGCCCCAGCCAACCTGAATCCCGGCGCCTTCGACATTTTCGATGACATTACCGGTGGCGATCGTATCGGCGCAGATGCCAATGCCGATTGCTTCAACATCGGATTGATCGTTTGCGGGCGGGCGGCCTCTGGTCAGATTGCGGATCAGATTGCCTTGCACGACAGCGAGTCGTCCGCCGACGTCGAAATTCGTGACCGATATGCCGACCGCTGCGCCGTCCACAATGTTGTTGGCGATCACCGCGCCCTCGAAACTGAACTCGGAATAAAGCGCGACCTCGCGTAGGTGGGTGCAGGTATTGCCGACGATCTGTATGTTCGAGGCGCTGTTGCCGCGCACCGCCGAATAGGCGGTGTTGCTGATTCGATTGCCGCGCACGATGACGTTGCCGGCACGAAAGACGCTGATGCCGTTGCCCCATTGACCGCTGCCGCCGGATTTGTTGGCGATGTTTTCGACGCGGTTGTCGACCACGAGCGTGCCGTCGTCGCCGGCCGCGGAACGCCAGATCTGGATGCCGTTGTCGCCGGCATCGTGCACGGTATTGCCGGCGATGCGCAGCCCGCGCGCGTCGATCGACCAGAGCGCACCTTTGGCGGCGCTGACCATGTTCCCGGTTACCTGACCGCCGATGCTTTCGAGGATGACGCCGTAACCGCCGGAGCCGTTGATCTCGCAGTCGGCGATGCGCACACCGTTGCCCCGCGTCAGGTGTACGAGGCCGCGGCTCTCGGGTAGCGGAAAGTTGGCGCCGTCGAGGATAAGGCCGCTGATGCTGACGTGATCGCTGCCGGTTGAAGACAAAAGCGACGGCCCGCCGGTCATGACAATGCGTGTCGCTCCCGCGACGCCCGCGATCGCCGCATAGGGCGGCAAATGCAGCGCGCCGGCGCGATAGATTCCGGGCGGGAGCTGGAGAACCGCGCCCGCGGCCGCCGCGCGCTCAATCGCGCGCTGCAACGTGGCCGACTGGTCCTGCTCCGCGTTGGGTCGCAGCCCGAGCGTCGCCGCTTCGATGGCCGAGCGTTGGATCGAATCGCGGGCTGGCGTGGGGGGCGCGGTATCGTCGAGCAGATACCGCCGCGATTCCGCCACGGCAGGCGTTGCGCTCGCTGCGGTACCGGCGGCGCCCGCTGACGCGACACCCGCCAGCGCGGCAAACAGGCTGCGGCGATCCATGTTCATCTCACGACTCCCGTGCGCGGTCCCGACTCGCATCAAATGATGTGCCAGGTCATTGTTTCAGTCCGACACAGGCGGCGTTTTGGCCAGCAGGGTTAATGGCGACTTGCCGCGATCAGTGCGATGAGCAAGGCTTCGGCGGCGACAATTAATTGTGAGAGCGACGGTGCGCGCCGTCGAGACCGACGACGCAGCATGAGTTTGCGTCTGACGGGCGGAATGTGAATGAATTGCACGAGGGGCCGGCCGCGGTCTGCCCGCTCCAACGCCCGCCAGAAGGCGTAATTGCATAAATAGCGGCCGGCGTCCCGCGACAATCTCGCTGGCACTTCACCTGTTCGCGCCGCGCCAAGCAGGCACGCAAACGGCGCACCGCCTTTGAGCGACGGCGGCTGGTGCGGGGCGAGGACGCCACGTTGCGGACGACACCCGCTCGCATCCGGAAACAGCACCGAGACCGCGTTACGCGCTCGCGTCTCGATGCAAAGGTGCCGTCGCCGCCCGGCCAAGCCGAACATCAACACAATGTCGGGATCGCGGGCGAACAATTTTGCCAAATCCCGATCGACCGAGGCGTAAGTCGTCTCGAACACATGGGTCGAGCGCTCGATGCCGGCAAGCGCCGGTCGTCGCCGCCGCGCCAGAGCCTTGGTCAAATCCGCGCTCGGGTTGCACGGCGCGCCGGGGAACGGGCCGAAGCCGGTGAGCAGGATGCGCATACCTTATCGCCCGAGCATTGCGACGAGTTTCTCCGCCGCCGCCGCCGGCGCCAATCGGCCGGCCGACACGTCGGCTTCGATCCGCGGCAGCGCGGCCTTGAGCGCGCGGTCGGATTGCAGCGGCGTCAGTAGGCGGTCTTCGAGCATCGTCCACATCCATTTCACCTGCTGTTCGCCGCGGCGCGCGGCCATCTCACCAGACGCCGTGAGCCGCCGGCGATGATCGAGGATTTTCTCCCACAGCGCCCCGATCCCGTCACCGCTGAGCGCGGAGCAGGTGATGACGGGTGGCGTCCAGTTCGGCGAGCTCGACGATAGAATGTGCAGCGCCGCGCCGTATTCGGCCGCGGTGATCTTGGCGCGGGCGAGATTGTCGCCGTCGGCCTTGTTGATCGCAATCATGTCGGCGAGTTCGACAACACCCTTCTTCAAGCCCTGCCATTCGTCACCGCCGCCGGGCAGCACAAGCACGAGGAAAAAATCGGTCATGTCGGCGACTGCAATTTCCGACTGGCCGACGCCCATCGTCTCGACCAGCACCACGTCATAGCCGCCCGCTTCGCACAGCAGCATGGTCTCGCGCGTCTTGGCGGCAACGCCGCCGAGCGTGCCAGAGGCGGGCGAAGGGCGGATAAAGGCGTTGGCGTCGCCGGCAAGACGCGCCATCCGTGTTTTGTCGGCGAGGATCGAGCCGCCGGTCCGGCGCGATGACGGATCGACGGTCAGCACTGCGACCTTTCGGCTTTGCTGCGTCAGCAGGCTGCCCAGCGCATCGATCAGCGTGGACTTGCCGACTCCCGGCGAACCGGTGATGCCGACGCGCACTGCCTTGCCGGTCGCCGGTAACAACGCCTGGGTCAAAGCTGTTGCCGTTTGGCGATGATCGGCGCGTTTGCTTTCGACGAGCGTGATCGCGCGTGACAGCGCCGTGCGATCGCCGGCGCGGATGTCGCGCGTCAGGCGCTCGATATCGGAGGACGGGGAGGGCGAGGCCATAGCATCTCAGCGGCAGGTGCGCGTGGCACGCTTATGTTCGGCAAAGCACAGAGCGCGTGAATGATCGTTCAGAATGATGAAAGGAAACCATGTCACCTTCATCGCCTCTCAGTGTTTTGAGGTCGTAATATAGCCAATTGCAACCACGTCGATGGTAAGAACTTTGCTTGCGACAAGACTACTGGCATTCTAAGTCGGCAATCCGAGTCCGCCCGAGCGGCGCCAACATTCGTCTCGGAAAGACCCTGTTGTCGTCGAACTCAGGCCGCATCGCGCGGCTGACATCAGCCGCTACCGCGCACAGCGGGGAGACCGTTACGCGTCCAGTATTGGCACGGGAGTCGATGATGAACTGGGATCAGATTGAAAATAACTGGCTCGTGTTCAAGGGCAAGCTTCGCCACAACTGGGTCAAACTGACCGACGAGGACATCACCCGGATCAATGGTCGGCGTGAGGAATTGGTCGCCCGTTTACAGGAGCGTTACGGCTTCGCCAAGGCCGAAGCTGAGCGTGAAGTGGGAGCTTGGATACGCTCGCAGAGGCATGCCGCGTAGAGACGGTCCCGGTGCGGCGCATCATTCGGCGTCGTGCTGCGGCCGGCGAATATATGAAGGAGGATCGCTGGGGACGCCCAGAGCAAGATGAGGCCATTATTCATGTTCGCCTGCGCCGGTCACTTGCGATAATTTGCTGTATCTTCCAGCCCAGTTGATTGCTTATCGTCGCCGGGCCGCCTCGCTCCGCCGGCCCTCGTCGGACGGAACTTGGCCATTGCCCGATCGTTGGATGCACGCATAAAAATGCGGTTTGGCTGGCAAGCGAGTGGAGCGGATTTGACATTCGCTCCTCAGCCCGGCCGCAAATGCGTGAAGCGAATGTCAAATCCAAAGCTTCACGAGAACTGCTATTTTCTAGTGGTCCTTTGATTCCAACATTCGCATGAGAGACTGCCGAACCGGGATGCGAATGTTGGAATCGGACCGCTCGTGGAGCGGATTTGACATTCGCTCCTCAGCCCGGCCGCAAATGCGTGAAGCGAATGTCAAATCCAAAGCTCCACGAGAACTGCTATTTTCTAGTGGTCCTTTGATTCCAACATTCGCATGAGAGGCTGCCGAACCGGGATGCGAATGTTGGAATCGGACCACTCGTGGAGCGGATTTGAAATTCGCTCCCCACCTAGCCACGAACTAGTAAAGCGAATGTCAAATCCAAAGCTCCACGAGAACTGCTATTTTCTAGTGGTCCTTTGATTCCAACATTCGCATGCGAGCCTGCCGAACCGGGATGCGAATGTTGGAATCGGACCACTAGGCGCGATCGATGAAGGCGCTGCGATATCCGATCGTTGTTGGCGTGCTGCTGGCGCTGGCAGCGGGTGGTTACGTCTTTGCCGCCAGACGACCGGTCATCGATCCGATCAAGCCGCCGGCTGCGAGTAGCTTCAATGCCGCCCTCGTTCAACGCGGAGCGCAGCTCGTCGCGCTGGGCGGTTGCGCAACTTGTCATACCGCGCCCGGTGGACGCCCCTTCGCCGGCGGATTGGCGGTGCCAACCCCGTTCGGGACCATCTACTCCACCAACATCACTCCCGACAGCCAGACCGGAATCGGAACCTGGTCCGAGGCGGCGTTTCGGCGCGCGATGCGCGAGGGCGTGCGGCGCGACGGGCAGTATCTTTACCCGGCATTCCCATACGATCATTTTACGCTGGTCACCGACCATGACGACAACGCGCTCTACGCCTATCTGATGACGCGCGGACCAGTCCACGCCGCGCCGCCGTTCAATAAGCTGCCGTTTCCGCTGAACGTGCGGCTCCTGCTGTTCGGCTGGAATTTGCTGTTTCTCCGGCAAGGTCCGTACCGCGCCGATACCGGTCAAAGCGCAACTTTCAATCGCGGCGCCTATCTGGTTGAGGGGCTTGGCCATTGTGGTGCGTGCCATACGCCGCGAAATTTTCTGGGCGCGGAGACGAGCGAGAAACTTACCGGGAATAAGGTGGAGGGCTGGACGGCCTATGCGCTGAACTCGTCCTCGCCGGCGCCGGTGCCCTGGACAGCCGATACGCTCGAGCACTATCTGGGGCACGGCTTCCAGGAATTGCATGGCGTTGCCTACGGCCCGATGATGCAGGTGGCCGATGAGCTGCATATCGTGTCCCAGGATGACTTGCGGGCAATTGCGAGCTACGTGGCGGCGCAGATGGGCAATGCCGGCCCGCCCGGACGGCCGGTCGCGCAACAAGTCGCCGTTCAGGATCGTCGTGGCCATGGGGTCGCTGCATCGAGCGCTGATAGCCAAGCCGAAGTGATGAATACCGGTGGCGGCGACGGCGGCAGTGACGATGAAGGCGCTCTCATCTATGCTGCCGCTTGCGCGGGCTGCCATCAGGGACCGCGCGTCGTTCCCTACGGCGGTATCGATCTGGCGCTCTCCACTGCCATCAGCGGGCGGAGCGGCGATAATCTCGCCAATGTCGTGCTCTTCGGATTACCCGCCGTGCCCGGTGCGCGCCGTCCGATCATGCCGGGTTTCGCAGCCAGCATGAGCAACCACCAGCTTGTCGCGCTGGCGACCTATCTGCGCGCGCATTTCAGCGATAAAGGAGCGTGGGCCGACATCGCAAAAACTGTGGGTGATGCACGAGCTGCCGCGCGTGCTGAGACTGCCGGTCGGGCG
>JASHQI010000136.1 GCA_030037645.1 Xanthobacteraceae bacterium | reverse complement strand
AGGGCAGCACTGAAGCGTTGCGCGTCGAGGCTCGTCGTGCCGCCCAGCATGGCTTCGACGATGATATCGAAGGTGGTACGCGTCATCCCCGCCGCAGCGTCGACCGGTGCGCTCCGATCCGCCGCGCGCCAGCGTTCGACCTGCCGCCGCGCCATCTCGGCAAAAATCGGAACGAAAGACAGCAGCGTCTCGTGGCGGAAGATCGGGGCAACCGCGCGCCGTTGCCAACGCCAATCGGCACCTTCGGCGAGAAAAAGCGAATCTTCGCCGATTGTCGGCGCGAACGACCGCCGCGTCACCGGATCGCGCCGGAAGCTCTCGGCTTTTTCGACAAGAACTTCGGCAATAAGGTCGGGTTCGCAGACCAGAACGATTTCGGGCCGTCCGTTCCCGAAACGGACGATGCCTTGTTCGTAGGCGGAGCGCGGAATCGTCTCGATATAATTGCGAAATATCGTCGGCAGCCCGCGAAGTCCGACTGGGCGCGTCGGCGACTCGAAAGGAACAAAATCGGGATCTGTGAGCACGCGCTCGCTCGCTGCGGTGGCTTGCCGTCTAGCTAGGGACTCGCTACATGACCGGCAACTTCCGGATTCTGGCGCAATGCCTCCGACGATGAGGTTAGTGTCCCGATTCCGAAGTTTGCATGATTATGCTGCACGCTCGGTTGCGAACTTCGGAATCGGGACACTAGCAACGTATTGATCTAATGTGGTTTTGGTGCAGAAGTCCGCACAACGAGCCCAGCCGAAATAAATAACCGTGCGAACTTCTGAACCGCCACACTAGTGCGCCGAACCTGATTTTAAAATATGGCCCGTCAATTCGTCTATCACATGCAGGATTTGTCCAAGACCTATCCCGGCAACCGGAAGGTTCTGGAGAACATCAATCTGTCATTCTATCCGGATGCCAAGATCGGCGTGCTCGGCGTCAACGGGGCCGGCAAGTCGACGCTGTTGCGCATCATGGCCGGTCTCGACAAAGAGTTCAGCGGCGAGGCCTGGGCGGCGCAGGGCGCCCGTGTCGGCTATCTGCCGCAAGAGCCGCAGCTTGATCCGGCCAAATCGGTCCGCGACAACGTCATGGACGGCGTCGCGCCGCTTAAGGCGATCCTCGACCGCTACAACGAGCTTGCCGTCAACTATTCCGACGAGACCGCCGACGAGATGACCAAGCTGCAGGACGAGATCGAGGCCAAAGGGCTTTGGGATCTCGACTCCAAGGTCGATCAGGCCATGGACGCCTTGCGCTGCCCGTTTGACGAGGCGGATGTCGCCGGGCTGTCCGGCGGCGAGCGGCGGCGCGTGGCGCTGTGCCGGCTGTTGCTGGAGCAGCCCGACTTGCTGCTGCTCGACGAGCCGACCAATCACCTCGATGCCGAGTCGGTGTCGTGGCTCGAAGGCCATTTGCGGAACTATCCGGGCGCGATCCTGATCGTCACCCACGACCGCTATTTCCTCGACAATGTCACCGGCTGGATCCTCGAGCTCGATCGCGGCCGCGGCATTCCCTACGAGGGCAATTATTCGTCGTGGCTCGGCCAGAAGCAAAAACGGCTCGAACAGGAAGGCCGCGAGGAGCAAGCACGGCAACGCACGCTCGCCCGCGAGCAGGAGTGGATCGCCGCTTCGCCGCGCGCGCGGCAGGCAAAATCCAAGGCGCGCTACGAGCGCTACGAAGAGCTGGTACGGAAGGCCGGTGAAAAGCAGACGCAAACCGCGCAGATCATCATCCCGGTGGCCGAGCGGCTGGGCCAGAATGTCGTCGACTTCGATCATTTGCGCAAAGGCTACGGCAACAATCTCTTGATCGACGATCTCACGTTCCGGCTGCCGCCGGGCGGCATCGTCGGCATCATCGGTCCGAACGGCGCCGGCAAGACCACCTTGTTCCGCATGATCACCGGGCCGGAAAAGCCGGACGGCGGCACGATCAAGATCGGCGATTCGGTGCATCTCGGCTATGTCGACCAATCGCGCGACTCGCTCGATGGCGCGAAGACCGTCTGGGAGGAGATCTCCGGCGGCCTGGATCAGCTCCAGCTCGGCAAACGCGAGGTCAATTCGCGCGCTTATTGCGCCGCGTTCAATTTCAAGGGCGCCGATCAACAGAAGAAGGTCGGGCAGCTCTCCGGCGGCGAGCGCAACCGGGTGCATCTGGCAAAAATGCTCAAATCCGGCGCCAACGTGCTGTTGCTCGACGAGCCGACCAATGATCTCGACGTCGATACGCTGCGCGCGCTGGAGGAGGCGCTGGAGGATTTCGCCGGCTGCGCCGTGATCATCAGCCACGACCGCTGGTTCCTCGACCGTATCGCCACGCACATCCTGTCGTTCGAGGGCGACAGCCATGTCGAATGGTTCGAGGGCAATTTCCAGGACTACGAGCAGGACAAGATGCGCCGGCTCGAGACGGATTCGATCATTCCACAGCGAATCAAGTATAAGAAATTCTCGCGCTGATCGTCGACATCGGTTTGTTTCTCCACCGCAAACCGTGCGGTTTCGGTCCGCAATACCTATATGTGCTTCAAAGATGCGTTGAATGGCGCGATTTGTGGCGAATTAACAGCACAAACTGGGTGTATCGGCGCGATCAGCGCGCAAAAGGAGATGATATTGGCAACAAAAATGGATGTAGCCCGGGCGACTGAAGCCCGAGCGCGTGCCGAAGCGAGTTTCAGGAAAGAAGAGCGTGCCAGAGAAGGCGCAAAGGCGATGATGGAATATCAGGCCAAC
>JASHQI010000135.1 GCA_030037645.1 Xanthobacteraceae bacterium | reverse complement strand
GCTGGCGCAGATGGCAAAGCACGGGCGCAATTTCAAATAACGTATGGCGATTGTCAGACTGCAGAGGAAACAGCCCAGAGATAAAATTGTCGCCCATAGCTGAAAGCTTAGAAAAGGGTCGAAACCCAAGGTACGGAATGCTGAATAAGGCAACGCGTCGAGTAGAAACGCATCCGAAAGGCCAAGGATATCTCTCTGTGGATAAAAAAATGGCGGCGAGAGAAACTGCTCGCGGCCAAGAAGAGCATTATACAGATGCTCGTGCAGATAGACGATTAATCGCCCGTCGCCGCGATCACCGGATATCAAGTCGAAAGACGATAAGACGAAAGAGTGAAATGCGACGCATGCGGCGGCTGCCCAGGCAATCATTCCAACAAGAAATATGCCTGAGCCAGGCTGACGCTTGGCGGGTGATCCCATGGCGTGCACAAATAGCCGTTTGACGGCCTACGGATTAGGCAGGGATAAAGAGAGGTAAAGGGCTACAAATGCGGCAAATGAGGCTGAGGGAGCGGTCAGGGTGAGATAGAATCCCAAACTTTCCAAGTGCGCGCAGGGTGATATGATGTTTTGCATTTCCAACCCGCCTAAACGCCTTCGGCGACCGGCCACGCCCAAAAACCACTGTTCGACGCCGCGTCTCCCGCGCGGATGATACCGTCGCCCGGCTGCAATACGTCACGTTTATTTAAACCGATATTTGAAAATGTACCACAAAGCTTTCAGCCCGTCGCGCCAATTGATCTTTTTGCCTTCAGCGTATGTGCGCCCGAAGTAGCTAATGCCAAGCTCATAGATTCTGAGGTTGCGCTGCCGCGCAATCTCGGCGCTCATTTCCACTTCGATGCCGAAATCATCGGCACTGAGGCGTAAGGAGCGAGCAACTGCTCCGGTCATCATCTTGTAGCAGGCTTCGATGTCGGTCAGTGTTTGGTTGAAGATGAGATTGAACAGCGTTGAAATTGTCCGGTTGGCAAGATAATGGTGGAAATAAAGCGACCGGTGTGGACGTCCATAGAAGCGCGAGCCGAATACCACATCGGCGACTAGGCGCTCCGCAATCAGGTTGTACATTTGCTCCCAGTCGCGGGGGTCATATTCGAGATCGGCGTCCTGAACGACCACAAGGTCGCCGCCGAACACGGCGAAACCGCTCTGCAACGCGCCGCCTTTACCCCTGTTGTGCTCGTGAAAGATGGGTCTGATGGTAACCGTCGATGGCTTCGCTGCTGAAGTGAATGCGAGATCGCCGGCCGCGTCGAGAGCGATCGTCGATCCGCTACGCCCACCGTTCGGAAAATTGGCCTTGAGCCACTCGCGCGTGCCGTCCGTCGAGCAATCATCGACGACGATGATCTCCTTGCTCACGTTGGGCAATACACGGCAAACCATCGTCAGGACGGTTCCCAACGTCTGTCGTTCGTTATAGACGGGAATGATCACCGAAAGCAGCATAGTTTGACCAACGCGATAAAACAGCACCCGGACAGCGCACGGTCGCTATCGGCAGATTTAAATTCTTTACGTCGAATTGGATGATCCCCTGATCGCTAATTGATACTTTGCTGCTCCGCGCTAGTCTAGGGATACATAAACTGGCAAACGCGTTGTCAGGAAGAGCCAGAAACGGCTCTTTGTCGCACGATTTTTGGGGCTGGAACGATGCCGCGCCGTCCGTTGGTCGCAGCCAATTGGAAAATGAATGGGCTCAAAGCCTCGACCGGCGAGCTGGAGAAAATCATTGCCGGCGCGGAAAACCTTGCCGATGTGGAGCTGATGGTGTGTCCACCCGCCACGCTCCTGGCGAGCTTTGCCGCGGCGGCGCGCGGATCGCGCGTTGCGATCGGCGGGCAGGACTGCCACGCGCAGGCCTCCGGCGCCTACACCGGCGACATTTCCGCTGAAATGCTCAAGGATGCCGGCGCCACTGCGGTCATCGTCGGCCATTCCGAGCGGCGGCGCTATCATGGCGAAACCGACGCGGCGGTACGCGAAAAAGCGCTGGCGGCGCGCCGTGCCGGACTCGTCGCCATTGTCTGCATCGGCGAGACGCACGCCGAGCGTGATGGCGGACGCACGCGCGAAATCGTTCGGACGCAGCTCGACGGCTCGCTGCCGGACGGCGCGGCAGACTTTGTCGTCGCCTACGAGCCGGTCTGGGCCATCGGCAGCGGAGTGACGCCGACGCCCGACGATGTCGCCGACATCCATGGCTTCATCCGTGATCGGCTAACGGCGCGCTACGGCGAGGCCGGGCGGGGCGCGCGCATTCTGTACGGTGGGTCGGTGAATGCGGCGAATGCGAAGCGGTTATTGACGATCGAGAACGTCGACGGCGCTTTGGTCGGCGGCGCCAGCCTCAAAGCCGACGAGTTTCTGGCGATTGCCGGCGCTTATGGCGCGCGCTGGAGCGCCATTTCTTTAAGTTGAATCGACCTGGCGCTCTAGCATTTTGATGGAGCATGATCTTTTCGGAAGACCGGTGTCCACCGTCGGATCAAGTCCGAGGGCAGGCTTTGTCCGGATCATGCTCTCGCTGCCGACGAATGTCTCGCGTCGAGACTTAAATCGTCCTATTCTAATTCCAAGAGGCAAGAACGTCGCCACGCGGCGCAAGCCGCCGCGTTTAACACGCCGACAAGCCGTTGCAGGACCAGGGAGGGTTCCATGGCGGACGACAACAATCCGATACGCCGTCGCAATTTTCTAATGGGCGCTGGTACCGCGCTTGCAGCGTCGCTGGCGCCGGCAGCAGACGCGGCGGCGCAGGTGCAAACCGCGCCGGCGGCCAATGCGCCCGATGTCGAGCCGCCTCTCACGCTCACCCCCACCGAGCACGCTTTCGTTGCCGCCGCGGCCGATACGCTGATCCCGGCCGATGAGTTGTCGCCGTCCGGCAGCGAATGCGGCGTTGCGACTTTCATCGATCGCCAGCTTGCCGGCGCCTATGG
Source organism: Xanthobacteraceae bacterium (assembly GCA_030037645.1). GTDB lineage: Bacteria > Pseudomonadota > Alphaproteobacteria > Rhizobiales > Xanthobacteraceae > BOG-931. Next base: position 2,129 of record JASHQI010000135.1, on the reverse strand, counting down.
TTCGGGCGCACGGCTCTATCGTGACGGGCCATTCGAGCCGGCCAAGCCCGAATTCGGCTACCAGCTTCCGCTCAATCCGCGCGAATTTTTCCGCGCCGGCATTGCGGCTGCGAATGACTGGTCGCGCAAGACCTACGGCAAGGACTTCGACCGCCTGTCGGATGCCGATCGTGAAACGGCCCTCAAGGCGATGGACTCAGGCACGGCGGAATTTTCCGGTTTTTCGAGCCGAATGTTCTTCAACGCGCTGTTGGAGATCACCATGGAGGGGTTTTTCGCCGACCCGATTTACGGCGGCAACCGCGGCATGGCGGGATGGAAGATGGTCGGCTATCCCGGACTGCCGGCGACGTATCGCGAAGACATCAAAAAATATTTCGGTAAAAAGTACGACAAGCCGCCGCAGTCGATTGCGGACTTTTCGTAGCGGAGGCGGCCATGACAATCATGCTGAAGGAAACCGATGCAGTCGTCGTCGGCGTCGGCTGGACCGGATCGATCCTGGCACGCGAATTGACCAAGGCTGGATTGAACGTGATCGGCCTTGAGCGCGGGGCAAAACGCATGCCGCGCGAGAATTTTACGATTCCCTCAGTGCGCGACGACCTCAAATACGCCGTGCGGCAAGAGCTGTTTCAGGACACGCAGTTGGAAACCGTGACGGTGCGCCATTCTCCGGCGGAGACGGCTTTGCCAATCCGACGCCTTGGTTCGTTCCTGCCCGGCACCGATCTCGGCGGCGCTGGCGCACACTGGAATGGCATGACCTGGCGCTGGCTGCCCTCGGACCACAAACTGCGCACCCATCTCACCGAGCGCTACGGCAGGAACGCCATTCCGGCGGAGATGACGATCGAGGATCTTCCGGTCTCCTACGACGAGCTCGAGCCCTATTACGACAAATTCGAGAAACTCTGCGGCGTCTCCGGCAAGGCCGGCAATCTGCGCGGCAAGATCATCGACGGCGGCAACGTGTTCGAAGGTCCGCGGACGAGCGAATATCCCAATCCGCCCCTGTTCCGCAGCATGGCCGGCACGATCATGGACCAGGCGTCACGAAGCCTCGGCTACCATCCGTTCCCTTGCCCCTCGAGCAATGCGAGCCAGACCTACACGAATTTCGAGGGCCTCACGCTCGGCCCGTGCGAGTATTGCGGCCATTGCGAGCGTTTTGGCTGCGAGGCGAACGCCAAAGCTTCGCCGAATGTCTGTATCCTGCCGGCGCTGCTCGCCGACCCGAAATTCGAGCTGCGCGACCACGCCCAGGTGAAGGAGCTCGTCTACGACAAGCAGGCGCGCAAGGTGACGGCGGTACGCTATGTCGACACTCGCAGCGGCGAGGAATACGAGCAGCCCGCCGGCATTGTCATCCTCGGCGCCTACGTCTTCAACAATGTGCTGTTGATGCTCACCGCCGGCATCGGCGAGCCTTATGACTACAAGACCGGAACCGGCGCGGTCGGCAAGAACTATTGCTACCAGGTGAGCGGCAACGGCGTGATGGTGTTCTTCGAGGACAAGGAGATCAATCCATTCATGGCCGCCGGTGCCCATGGCGTCCTGATCGACGATTTTAACGGCGACAATTTCGATCACGCCGGTTTGGGCTTCTTCGGCGGCGCCTGGATCCAGGCCGGTCCGAGCAATGGCCGCCCGATCCTCACCCGGCCGGTGCCGCCCGGCACGCCGCGCTGGGGCAGCGCATGGAAGAAGGCGACGGCGAAATGGTACAATCACGCCTTCGGTATCGGCGCTTCCGGTTGCAACTACGCGCACCGCGAGAATTTCCTGGATCTCGATCCGACCTACAAGGATGCGCTCGGGCGACCGTTGATCCGCATGTCGTACAATTTTCACGACAACGACTACAAGCTTGCGCAATACATCGGCGGCGTACTGGGCCGCCTCGCGCGCGCCATGAATCCGACGATCATGAGCAAGCCGGTCGTCAAGCACGGCGACTATAGCGTCGTGCCTTATCAATCGACGCACAACACCGGTGGCACGATGACGGGAAGCGATCCGAAGACCAGTGTCGTCAACCGCTACCTGCAAGCCTGGCACGCTGACAATCTGTTCGTCATGGGCGCCTCGGTGTTCCCGCAAAATACCGCGTACAATCCGACCGG
>JASHQI010000134.1 GCA_030037645.1 Xanthobacteraceae bacterium | reverse complement strand
CACCGTCTGCGCGGTCATGACTGCTGCGTTTCTCGACTTCTCCAAAGCGCAGGGCAACGATCTGTCGACTCCGATCCCCGAATTCGGCTTTCCGGGCCTCAAACCCGGCGACCGTTGGTGCCTGTGCGCGCCGCGCTGGCAGGAGGCGTTCGCCGCCGGCCAAGCGCCCCGCGTGGTGCTGCGCGCCACGCACGAGGGCGCGTTGGCGCATTGCGCGCTGAGCGATCTGAAACGCTTTGCCGTCGACCTGGCGTGACCCGCACACCAAGCGCCGCCGTAGGAGCGGGTCTAAGACCCGCCCCTACGAGCCGGGCCGGCCGGCGCACGCATAGGCGAGGTCGATCAAGCGCACCGCTCTCGCGCAATCGTGGACACTGATCGGCGGCGATGCGAATGGTCATGGCGGTTCGCTCCATGGTCGCGCATCCCGTGCGCGAATGTGCGCCATATTGACTGATGGAGACGACAAGAGAAATCCGGCCGCACGCCGCTCGAACGATGCGCGATCCATGCCTTTCCGGCCGCGGCGCGGCCAACTATGATCCGGTCAACCGCGTGGCCGGTGAGGCCATCGGCCGGCGTGGTCATGCACAGGTCCGGAATGATCCGGCAAGACAAATTCCGCACGGGAGGATCGACAATGAAACATGCACTCAAGCTGGCATTGCTGGTCGGCGTCACTGCCGGCGCTCTCACCATGGCCGTTCGCGATCCCGCCTACAGCCAGGGCGCCGACCCCAATGCGGCGCCTAATCCATACAAAATGCTAAACAGTTGGGCGCAGCTTCCCGACGGCCGCAAATTCGGCGGGGCCATCAAAGTCCAGGTCGATCACAGCGACGGCAAGAGCATCTGGGTGTTCGATCGCTGCGCCTCGACCGAATGCACCAATTCGAAGCTGCCGCCGCTCTTGAAATTCGACTCGTCCGGCAAATTCGTCACTGCGATCGGCGCCGGCCTGTTCGCTGTCCCGCACGGCCTCTACGTCGATGGCCACGGCAATGTCTGGGCGGGTGATCAGCTCGCCAGGAACGGCAAGGGCGCCGACCTGATCGAGTTCAGTCCGAGCGGCAAGGTGCTGATGACGATCGGCAAGCCCGGCATGCCCGGCAATGAGCCGGGCTGGCTGAGCGGAGCGAGCTCCGTCGTCGTCGCGCCGAACGGCGACATTTATGTCGGCGACGGCCACGGCATCGGCACCAACGACCGCATCGTGAAATTCGACTCGTCCGGGAAATTCATCGCGGCATGGGGCAAGCACGGCAAGGCGCCGGGCGAGTTCGACACGCCCCACGGCCTCGCGCTCGATTCCGCGGGACGGCTCTACGTGGCCGACCGCGTCAACAACCGCATCCAGATATTTTCGCCCGATGGCAAATTCATCGCCGAATGGAAACAGTTCGGCCGGCCGAGCGACGTCGCCATCGACAAGAACGACATGATCTACGTCACTGACGGGCAATCGAACGACAAGACCAATCCGGGTTTCCAGCAGGGTATCCGCGTCGGCAGCGTCAAGGACGGCAAGGTCATCGCGTTTATTCCGGCGGATCCGACCATCGGCGCCCCGGAAGGCCTCACTGCCGATGACGAAGGCAACATTTACGGCTCATATCCGGAAAAGTTCACGGTACGAAAGTTCGTGAAGAAGTAACGGCCGCTTCTCGGCTCGAGCGCAATCGCCGTCCACACTTCTTTCCGCGTGCGGGCACGGAGCCTGCCCCGGACTTGATCCGGGGTCGACCGGCCGCAGCCACAGGCGTTGACGCGGTAGGGGCGGGTCTGAGACCCGCCCCTACGTTGTACGTTATCCGGCGCCGCCATGGCGAGCTAAATTCTCAGATGTCGCTCAGCCCGAGCACGTCTGCCATCGAATAGAGTCCCGGCTTCTTGTCGCGCGCCCACAGCGCGGCACGCAGCGCGCCGCGGGCAAAAATCATGCGATCCTCGGCGCGGTGCGTCAGCTCCACGCGCTCGGCCGGGCCGGCGAAGATAACGACGTGCTCGCCGACATTGGTGCCGCCGCGCAGCGAGGCGAAGCCGATGTCGCCGGCATTGCGCGCGCCGGTCATGCCGTCGCGGCCGCGCACCGAGCGCTGCTTGAAATCGACGCTGCGGCCTGCTGCCGCCGCGCGGCCGAGCATCAGCGCGGTGCCGGACGGCGCGTCGATTTTCTTGTTGTGGTGCATTTCCAGAATCTCGATGTCGTAGTCGTCGTCGAGCGTCTTCGCCACGCGCTTGGTGAGCGCGACCAGCAGATTGACGCCCATGCTGAAATTGCCCGCCTTGACGATGGTCGCGCGCTTGCCCGCCTGCGCAATGACGTCTTCCTCCTCGGCCGAATGGCCGGTGGTGCCGATGATGTGAACGAGGCCGGCGGCGGCGGTCAGCTCGGCGAAGGCGAGCGTTGCGGCGGGAATGGTGAACTCGATCAGGCCGTCGGCTTGCTTGAGCAGCGGCGCAACGTCGCTCGTGACCTTGATGCCGTTTGGCCCGAGGCCGGCCAGCTCGCCGGCATCGCGGCCGATTACCGCCGCACCCGCGGCCTCGACCGCGCCGGCAAGCTTGAGACCCTTGGTTGCGGCGATGGCATGGATCAGCGTGCGCCCCATGCGTCCGCCGGCGCCGGCAATCACCACCCGCATATCGGAATTCTCAGTAGCCATCAGAACTCAATCCTGTCGCGGCCATATATCACCTCTCCCCGCTGCGCGGGGAGAGGGAGAACTTAAAACTTCGGGCCGTCGTAGCCTTCGACGACGACGAGATCGACGGTGCCCTTGCCCTCGCGCAATTTTTTTGCCGCCTGGTATTCGGGCGAGCGGTAGCAGGCGAGCGCGGCGTCGTAGCTCGGAAATTCCAGCACCACGATGCGGGCGCGGGCCTTGCCCTCGACCACCTCCCGCGTACCGCCGCGCACCAGGTAACGGGCGCCGAATTTGGCGAACGGCACTTGGTTGGCGGTGATGTAAGGCTTGTAGCTCTCCGCGTCACTGACATCGATTTCGCCGAGCCAATAGCCTTTGCGAGCGGCCGCGGGCGGCGTCGCGGCGTGCGCCGGCTGCGGCCCGTCGTAACCTTCGGCGATGACGAAATCGCATTGCGAATGCGGCAGCCGCAGCGGCCGCGCTCGCTGATATTCCGGGGAGCGGTAGCAGGCGAGTGCCGTGGCATAGTCGGCAAATTCGCGCAACACGTTGCGCGAGCGCGCGTGGCCCTCGACCACTTCGCATTTGCCGCCGCGCACCAGCGCGGTGCCGGCGTATTTCTCATGCGCCGGCGGCGTCGCCGCCATATAGGCCTTGTAGCCCTCCGGATTGCTGACATCGATATGCGGAATCCAGTAGCCCTTGGGCATGATGTCTCTCCGGTAACAGCAAGAATAATCGTCATGGCCGGGCTTGTCCCGGCCATCCACGTCTTCGGGAATTGCCTCGTTACTAAGACGTGGATGCCCGGGACAAGGCCGGGCATGACGACGCAGAGGATATCGCGCGCTTAAGCAAAGCCTACGGTTGCGGGCCGTCATAGCCCTCGATGACGATCAGATCGACGGTGCAGTGCGGCAACCGCACCTTGATATTGGCCTGATAGTCCGGTGAGCGATAGCAGGCGAGCGCGGTCGCGTAGTCGGGAAATTCGACCACCACGTTGCGCGAGCGGGAACTGCCCTCCATGCCCTCGAATTTGCCGCCGCGCACGACATAGCGTCCGCCGAATTTCTTGAAGATGGCGGCGTTGGCCGACGCATAGATGGCAAAGCCCGGCTCATTGCTCACGTCAACGCGCGCTATCCAATAGCCTTTCGCCATATGATACCTCCGTTCAGGTTTTGGCTTTCGCTATGTCTGCGACGATTGCCTGCGCCGCAGCTTTCGGATCGGCGGCGGCGATGATCGGCCGCCCGACAACGAGATAATCCGCGCCCGCGGCGATGGCCGCGGCGGGTGTCGCAATGCGCTTCTGGTCGCCGGCCGCGGCGCCAACTGGCCGGATTCCCGGCGTCACCAGCGCCAGCGCGCCACCGACGATGGATCGCACAGGCGATGCCTCCTCGGGCGAGCAGACCACGCCGTCGACGCCGAGATCGCGCGCCTGCGCGGCGCGCGCGGCGACGAGTTCGGCCACCGTCGTGCGGTAGCCCGCAACTTTGAGGTCGTTATCGTCGAACGAGGTGAGCACGGTGACGGCGAGAACGCGCAGCTTTCCTTCGCGGGCTGCGACGGCGGCCCGCATGGTTTGCGGATAGCCGTGCACGGTGAGAAAGCTCGCACCGAGCCGCGCCGCGCTCTTGACGCCTTGCTCAACCGTATTGCCGATGTCATGCAGCTTGAGATCGAGAAACACCCGCTTGCCGGCGTCGGCCAGCGCCGGCACATAGGCAAGGCCGCCGGCGAAAGCGAGCTGATAGCCGATTTTGTAGAACGATACCGCCTCGCCGAGCCGCGCCACCATGGCTTGCGCGGCTTCGACCGAGGACAGATCGAGCGCGACGATCAGGCGCTCGCGCGGCTCTATCGGCATCGCCCGATCCTCTCAACTCAGAAGCCGCGTCATCTCGACGAGACGGCGCACCACGGTTTTCAGGGCCGCGGCCAGGCTTTCATCCCTGAGATTGTCCATGTCGTCGAACGCCTGATCGGCGCGCGCGACGGCGATCTGCTCGGGGATGACCAGCGCGCCGCAGCCGAGCTCGAGAATCTGGCGCAGCGCCATCAGCGAGCGCAAGCCGCCGCCGGTTCCGGTCGAGGCCGCGCCGAGCGCAAAGACGCGATGCTTGAACGCGACATAAGTCGGCTCGCCGCGTTCGCGCACGCGCGAGATCCAGTCGATAGTGTTCTTCAACAGCGGGGTCACCGAAGCGCTGTATTCGGGGCTGGTCATGAAAATCCCGTCATGCGCCTCCAGCATGTTGCGAAGCTGCACCGCATGGTGCGGCGGGCCGGACTTGGCGACAAGATCGGCATCGAACAGCGGCAGCGGATAATCCTCGAGCGAAATGCGCGTCACCTCGGCCTCGGCCAGCGCCAATTCCTTCGCGGCGAGCGCGGCCAGGCGCGAATTGTGCGAGCCCGCGCGCAACGAGCCGGGGATGACCAGGATTTTCGGAGTAGCCATGATCAGGACGTACTATGTCGCTTTCCGCTCATTCCCGCGCAAGCGGGAATCCAGTGCAGGATCCCCGCTTTCGCGGGGGCGAGCGACCGTAAACGGCTACGGCTTCCGATACACCCAGACCCGCGCCGGCGGCAGATTCATCCAGATGCGCTCGGAGGCTTCGACCGAGAAACCGCCGAGCCGTTTCGGCAACGGCGCCGCCACCGAATAGGTGAATTGCACGAACGGCGCGCCCGGCACCATCATGTCAAGCGCGTCGCGAATGAGCCGCAAACGCATGCGGATCGGCTTGGTCACCAGCGGCAGGCCGGACACCACCGCGGCGGCCGGCTGGATCAGCAGCGTTTCGAGCAGGCGCCGCAGGCTGTAGGCATCGCCCTGCACCAGCGTCGCGTCGGGATAGCGCGAACGCAGGATGCGGCAGAACGTCGGATTGAACTCGACCAGGACCAGGCGCGAGGGCGCGACGCCGGCCTCGACCAGCGCCTCGGTGACCGGGCCGGTGCCCGGTCCCAATTCGACAACGGGCCCGGTGCTGCTGGGATCGACATAGCGCGCCATGGCGCGCGCCAAAATCTTGCCCGACGGCGTCACCGCGCCGATCGTCAACGGCCGCTCGATCCAGGAGCGGATGAAGCGTACCTCATCGTCGAGCCGAATGCCTTTCTTCAGCTCGAACTGCCGTATCTGTTGTTCGATTTTCTTGCCGATGCCGTTGCGCTTTTGCTCGAACAGGCGGATTTGGCGTTCGATCTTGCGCTCGATAATAGTTTTCCTGAGTTCCAGGAGGCGAAGCTGCCGCCCGATTTTCTGCTCAAACTTTCGCAAGGCCGGCAATGGCATGGCATCCACGCGACAAAATTCTGTCGTTATTAAAACATTCGGGGGGCAAAGACCATATGCGGGGGCGAGAGCGGGATGACTTGTCCTCGACGCGTCATTCCGCTCTTTGGCGGATGTTGCTTTAGCCGGAATTGGCGCGGCTGCCCAGGCCTTCGATGAAGTCCTTGACCTTGCCGAGGAATCCCGAGGATTCGGGTTGCGTCTCGGTCGATGACAGGCGGTCGAATTCAGCCAACAGCTCGCGCTGGCGCTTGGTCAGCTTCTGCGGCGTCTCGACGACGACCTGAACGTACATGTCGCCGCTCTGGCGCGCGCGCAGTACCGGCATACCTTTGCCGTGCAGGCGCAAGCGGCGGCCGGATTGCGTTCCTTCCGGAATCTTCACCTTGGTCTTGCCGCCGTCGATGGTCGGCACCTCGAACTCACCGCCCATCGCCGCCGTCACCATGGAAACCGGAACGCGACAATGCAGGTCGGCGCCCTCGCGCTGAAAGAACGCATGGGCGCCGATCGATAAAAAAATGTAGAGATCGCCCGGCGGGCCGCCGCGCACGCCGGCCTCGCCTTCGCCGGCGAGCCGGATGCGGGTGCCGTCCTCGACGCCCGCCGGAATGTTCACCGACAGCGTCCGCTCGCGCGTGACGCGGCCGGAGCCGGCGCAGGATGAGCACGGGCTCTCGATCGCTTGGCCGCGGCCCTGACAGTTCGGGCAAGTGCGTTCGAGCGTGAAGAAACCTTGCGCGTGGCGAACCCTGCCCTGGCCGCCGCACATCGCGCAGACCTTGGGTTTGGTTCCGGGCTTGGCGCCGGAGCCGGAGCAGGTCTCGCAAGTGACCGAGGTCGGGATCCGCACTTGCGCGGCCTTGCCGCCATAGGCCTCTTCGAGCGCGATTTCCATGTTGTAGCGCAGGTCGGCGCCGCGCTCGCGTCCCGAACCGCGGCCGCGGCGGCCGCTCATGCCGAACAGATCGTCGAAAATGTCCGAGAAGGTGGTGGCGAAGTCGGCGCCGAAGCCCGCCGCCGCACCGCCCATGCCGTGCTCGAATGCGGCATGGCCGAAACGGTCGTAGGCGGCGCGCTTGTCCGGATCCTTGAGGACTTCGTAGGCTTCGTTGATTTCCTTAAACCTCACCTCCGCGGTCTTATCACCGGGGTTGCGATCGGGATGGCAGGCCATCGCCTGCTTGCGAAATGCCGCCTTGATGTCGCCGTCGCTCGCAGTGCGCTCGACCGAAAGTGTTTCGTAATAGCAGCGCTTGGCCATTGCAATTACATGAGCAGTTTCGCTTAGATTTTCAACGGATCAACGCCGTGCTTAACCAACCGCTCACGCGCTGCAGCCACTGCCTCCGGCGAGAATTCTTGTGAGTGCCGCAGGACTATAGCTTCTCCAGTCAATTCTGGATGGCCTCCATCAACCAGGATATCAAATCCTTGCGTCGTCCCACTATGAAACGCCCAGTCTTCAAGACAACGCTTGATTCCAGCGCGCGCGGCTTTTTGGCGCGTCCTGGTCAAACGAGTCGTTCTTCCGTTCTTTGCGGACGCTAATTCTTCCGCAGCGCGCACAGCCGCCCAGAACTCTTGCTCCAAGGCTGTCTGGTAACGCTTCCCCTCCAGTTGAGCTAAACGAACTTGGCATTTCAAGACTAAGTCTTCTCGGTTCGCTCGCTGCGCGTTTACCAGTAGATTGCGAACAAGCTTGGGATCATCAAGCGTTTCCGGATTAACAGCCATATTGCGCAACTCCCCTTCGCCTCGGTGCGCAAAGTTAATGGCCGCCCGTCGTGCCGCGCGGCCATATTCGTCAAGCGGACTTCTTGTTCTTCTTGTCGTCGTCGACTTCGGTGAACTCGGCATCGACGACATCGTCCTTCTTGCCTTCGGTCCCGCCGGCCTGGGCGTTGTCGCCCGCTTGCTGCTCGGCGGCCTGCTTATACATCGCCTCGCCGAGCTTCATCGACGCTTGCGCCAGCGCGTTGGTCTTGGCGCTGATCGCGTCGGCGTCGTCACCCTTGAGGGCTTCCTTGAGATCGGCGATTGCGTTTTCGATCGCGCGCCGATCAGCCTCGCCAACTTTCGAGCCATGCTCGGCGAGCGTCTTCTCGGTGGTGTGGACCAAAGCTTCGGCGTGATTCTTCGCCTCGACCTGGGCCTTGCGCTTCTTGTCCTCCTCGGCATGAGCCTCGGCGTCCTTGACCATTTTCTGGATGTCGGCCTCGCTCAAGCCGCCCGAAGCTTGAATGCGGATCTGCTGCTCCTTGCCGGTGCCCTTGTCCTTGGCCGACACGTTGACGATGCCGTTGGCGTCGATGTCGAAGGTGACCTCGATCTGCGGCACGCCGCGTGGCGCCGGCGGAATGCCGATGAGATCGAACTGGCCGAGCAGCTTGTTGTCGGCCGCCATCTCGCGCTCGCCCTGGAACACGCGGATCGTCACCGCGGTCTGGCCGTCCTCCGCGGTGGAGAACACCTGGCTCTTCTTGGTCGGAATCGTGGTGTTGCGATCGATGAGGCGCGTGAACACGCCGCCCAGCGTCTCGATGCCGAGCGACAACGGGGTCACGTCGAGCAGCAGCACGTCCTTGACATCGCCCTGCAGCACCCCCGCCTGGATCGCGGCCCCGACCGCGACAACCTCGTCCGGATTGACTCCCTTGTGCGGCTCCTTGCCGAACAGTTGTTTGACGATCTCCTGCACCTTCGGCATGCGGGTCATGCCGCCGACCAGGACCACCTCGTTGATCTCGGCAGCCGACAGCCCGGCATCCTTGAGCGCCTGCCGGCACGGATCGATCGTCTTCTGCACCAAGTCGTCGACCAGCGCCTCGAACTTGGCGCGGGTGAGCTTCATGGTCAAATGCTTCGGGCCTGACGCGTCTGCCGTGATGAACGGCAAGTTGATTTCGGTCTGGGTCGTCGATGACAGCTCGATCTTGGCTTTCTCGGCGGACTCCTTGAGCCGCTGCAGCGCCAGCTTGTCGCGGCGCAGATCGATGCCCTGCTCCTTCTGAAATTCGTCGGCCAGATAATTGACCAGCCGCATGTCGAAATCTTCGCCGCCGAGGAAAGTGTCGCCGTTGGTCGATTTCACCTCGAACACGCCGTCGCCGATTTCGAGAATTGAAATGTCAAACGTGCCGCCGCCGAGGTCGTAGACCGCGATGGTGCCGGACTTGTTCTTGTCGAGGCCATAGGCGAGCGCCGCCGCCGTCGGCTCGTTGATGATGCGCAAGACTTCAAGGCCGGCGATCTTGCCGGCGTCCTTGGTGGCCTGGCGCTGCGCGTCGTTGAAATAGGCGGGGACGGTGATGACCGCCTGTTCGACCTTGGCGCCGAGATAGGCTTCCGCCGTCTCCTTCATCTTTTGCAACACGAAGGCGGAAATCTGCGACGGCGAATAGGACTTGCCCTCGATCTCGACCCAGGCGTCGCCGTTCGAGGCGCGCGCGATCTTGTACGGAACGAGCTTCTTATCCTTCTCCACCATCGGGTCGTCATAGCGGCGGCCGATCAGGCGTTTGACTGCAAAAATCGTGCGTTCGGGATTGGTGACGGCTTGGCGTTTGGCCGGCTGGCCGACCAGTCGCTCGCCATCGTCGGTAAAAGCGACAATCGACGGCGTGGTGCGCATTCCCTCCGCGTTCTCGATGACCTTCGGCGTCTTGCCCTCCATGACGGCGACGCAGGAATTCGTGGTCCCGAGATCGATACCGATGACCTTGGCCATGGTCTTTAATCCTCTCTCTTGCGGCTGGTCGGGCAGGCCCGAAAGGCGCCCTTGGTCCGACCCCCGTATCGACTTATCGCCCCGGGCACACCCGAAGCGATTTCCCTTGGCTCATATAGGAGAGCGTCATCGCCCTGCAAGGCAGGGATCGCTGCGGCGCGGCCGGTTTGGGCCCGCCGCATAGGCGCATTCGGGGCTTGCGCGGTTGAGGGTCTCTTAACGGTGTCGCGCGGTGCCGCGACATTGGCGCGGCGGCGCTAGTCGCCCATTAAGGAAAGCCTGCCACGCATGACGCGGGCGAAGGGACGAGAGCCGATGGCCGGCCGGGTGCGCCGCCGGAACAGCCGCCCGCGTGGGAGCCGTCATGCGCGTCAGCAAAGCCGAATACGGCGCCCGTCCCGCGCCTGCGATTGCCGGCCATGATCCCGTTCGCAACGTGGCCGAAGTGCTGCCACGGCCGCTGCGCTTTCTCGGCGTCGGCGGTCTTGGTCTGGTCACCGATCTTGCGATCTTCACGCTCGTCATTGCGCATGGCTTGCCGCCGCTCGTGGCGCGGCTGATTTCGCTCGGCGTGGCGACGCTGGTGACTTGGCGGCTCAACCGCGCGCTGACCTTCGATCGCAGCGGCCGCCGCCAAGCCGATGAAGCGATGCGCTACGCCGCCGTCGCCGCCGCGGCGCAGGCCGTGAGCTATGGGGCATTCGCGGTCCTCGTCATGACCGTGCTCGCTGCCGCCCCGCAGCTTGCCGTGCTGATCGGCGCCGCCGCCGGCGCGCTCGTCTCCTATAGCGGCCAAGCGCTGTTCGCATTCCGCCCGTGCCGGGCGGCTGCCGCGCCGCGGAGTCCCGCTTGAGTCCCGCGCCATGACGGTCGATGCCGAGGTCTTTGTCATCGGCGCCGGACCCGCCGGTCTCACCGCCGCCTATTGCCTGGGCAAAGAGAGGCGCTCGGTCATCGTCATCGAGCGCGATCCGAGCTATGTCGGCGGCATCAGCCGCACCGTCGACCACAACGGCTTCCTGTTCGATATCGGCGGCCACCGCTTCTTCTCCAAATCGAAGGAGGTCGTGGCGCTATGGCAGGAGATCCTGCCGGACGATTTCATTGCGCGGCCGCGCCTGTCGCGCATCTATTACAACGGCAAATTCTTCTCCTACCCGCTCAAGGCATTCGAAGCGCTGCTCAAGCTCGGCGTCTGCACCAGCGCGGCATGCATGCTGTCCTACGCCTATGCCAAATTCTTTCCCGTGGCGCCGGCGCGTACGTTCCACGAATGGGTGCGCAACCAGTTTGGCGAACGGCTGTTTCAGATCTTCTTCAAGACCTACACCGAGAAGGTGTGGGGCATGTCATGCGACGAGATTGCCGCCGATTGGGCGGCGCAGCGCATCAAGGGCCTCGATCTGGCGACCGCGATCCTGGACGGGCTCAAGCGTTCGTTGCGCATCGGTCGCAAGCCCAATTCGAGCGGCGATGCCGTCAAGACGTTGATCGAAAGCTTCCAATATCCGCGCCGCGGGCCGGGCATGATGTGGCAGGCGGCGGCGCGCCGGATCGCGGCGCAGGGCGGCCGCATCCTGATGGGACGCGAATTGGTGGCTCTCGAATTCGACGCCGGAACCGACTGCTGGCGCATCGAGGTCGGCCGCGCCGATGGTGCGTGCGAAAGCTACACTGCGCGCCACGTCGTCAGTTCGGCACCGCTGCGCGACCTGGTGGCGCGGATCAAGCCGACCCCGATATCGCTTCTGCATGCGCGCGCGCTGCGCTACCGCGATTTTCTCACCGTTGCGCTCATGGTGCGCAAGGACGAGCTGTTCCCGGATAACTGGATCTATATCCACGATCCCAGCGTCAAGGTCGGGCGGGTGCAGAATTTCCGCTCCTGGTCGCCCGAGATGGTGCCGGCCGGGATGAGCTGCCTCGGGCTCGAATATTTCTGCTTCGAGGGCGACGGCCTGTGGAACGCGCCCGACGGCGACCTCATCGAGCTCGCAAAAACCGAAGTGGCCAAGATCGGATTGGTCCGCGCCGACGAGGTGGTGGATGCCTGCGTCGTGCGCCAAGCAAAGGCCTATCCGGTCTACGATGAATCCTATCGCCACAACATCGCCACCATCCGGCTCGACCTCGAGGGCAGCTACCCGACATTGCATCTGGTCGGCCGCAACGGCATGCACCGCTACAACAACCAGGATCACGCGATGATGACGGCGATGCTCGCGGCGCGGAATATTGTCGCCGGGCGCCGGCGCTACGACGTCTGGAACGTCAACGACGACGCCGAATATCACGAAGCGGGAGACTCCGGCGTGCGCGGCGCACTCGACAGCGTGCGTCTGGTGCCGGAGAGGGCAACCGCGGAGCGCGCGGCCTAGGCCGCGCATTCATCGCCGGCCGCCAACGTTCGCCGCGCATCGTGGACTGAAGTCGGACGCCGTCGACGGCTGTGACGGTTTATGCTTTATTTGGTCATTCCGGCGGGGGAGCGTGACGTGAGCGCGCCGATCTTCATCAGCTATTCGTCCAAGGACCAGGACATCGCGGAAACCATTTGCGAGGCGCTGGAGGCGCGCGGCCTGCACTGCTGGATCTCGTCCCACGACGTTCGTCCCGGCGAGAATTTTCAGGAATCGATCGTGCGGGCGCTCCGCGAGGCCCGTGTCATGGTGTTGGTGTTCACGACCAACGCCAACAATTCCGACGAGATCAAAAAAGAGCTGGTGCTGGCGGGGCGCCATCAGGTCACTGTTATTCCGGTGCGCGTGGAGGATGTCGCGCCCAACGATGCTTTCGCCTACGAGTTCGCGACACGGCAGTGGGTCGACTTGTTCAAGGATTGGGAGCGCGAGATCGAATCGCTATCGGTGCGGATCAGCAACGTCCTGCAGACCGCAAGGCCGGGCCAAGCCGGCGGCGCCGAAACATCGCCGGCCGCGCATCACCTCGGCAAAAGACCGCCGCGGAACCGTGCGCTGCTCTGGGGCTCGGCGCTGGCCGCCGCGGTGATCGTTGCCGGCGCGGTCGTCGTTTATACGCGGCCGGTTGCGCCGACTGCGCCTTCAGCCCGACTGCCTTCGCCGCACGCCTCTGCACAAACCGCCGCCGCCGCGCTGGCGTCGCCGACGCAAACTGCAGCCCAGGCGTCGTCCCCGGTGCCCGTCCCGCAACCGCCAGCGCAAACCGCTGCGCAGATGTCGCCGCCGGCACGAACGCAAGCACCGGCACCGGCACCAACTCCGGCGTCCCCTGTCGCGGCGCCTTCGCCGCCGCAAACCGCCGTGCTGACGCCACCAGCACCGTCACCGCCCCCTGCAGTGCCGCCACCAAATCCCGATGATCTTGCCTGGCAGACCGCAGCGAGCGCCAATAACCCTTCAGCTTTCGACGGCTACCTGAAAGAATTTCCCAGCGGTGCCCACGTCCAGGACGCCCAGCTCAAAATGGCCGATCTGATCATGGCGGGGCCGACGGCGACGAAGAATTTCGACGGCCGATGGGAGACCACGTGGACCTGCACCAATATGGGTCGATTCCCCGGCTATAGTTTTCGCTTCATCGGCGAGGTCAAGGACGGCTCTTATCACGGCGTGCGAGGCATCAAGGGACAGCCCGGCTCCCTCGATTTCAACGGCAAAATCGAACCTGACGGGAAAGCGGCCTTCTTCGGCGAGATCATCGTCAATTCGAGCTTCGTCGCCATGGGCGCGGCGCGCGGCACGCCCAGCGATTTCCATGCGATCGCCCAGTTCGGAAAAACGACCGGCACCGGCACGCGGATCGAGGGTCGGCCGTGCAGCGTCAGCTTTGTGAAGCAGTGACTGCGGCGATGGACGCTGAATTCGCTGCACGACGGATCATGCCGGCAAGTCGCGTTGTCGGAACTCGTCATCGCCGCACGCTACTCTGAGGTCGAACATGAACCGCAAACGCGCCTTGCGACTTTCGTCGCTATTGCTCGGGCTTGTCGCCATCTTGGCTTGTCTCGGCACGGCGAAAGCCGCCACGGATCAAGATAAGGCGCGGGCGCAGTGCCACGACAAGTTCGTTCCGGTGGTGCAAGCTTGTGTGCGCAGCAAGGTGATGCAGAGCGGCGGCAGCCCGGCCAAATATATTGCCGGCTGCCGGGCGGCGATCATGGACCAGGCGCGCGATTGCGTCGTCAAACTGATGGCTGTCGCCCGCGCCGGAGAAGTCGCAGCGCAAGCGCTGCAAGCGGAGACCGATTTGCCACCGCCCTCCGGCCGCGGCCGGGTCGTGATCGTGCTGTCCGGCAGTGAGGGCCCGGACGACATCAAGGACTTCGCCGGAAAAGTTGCGCAGCTCGGCTATTACACGGTGCTTCTCGACGGCAAGGCCATTCTGGCGGCGGACAGGCAAGGCGGCATCCGGCTCCACGACGTGATCGCGAAGGCGCAGAGTTCGTCCAATGCGCTGCCCGGCAAGGTCGCCGTGATCGGTTTTGCGCTTGGCGGCGGCGGCGCGCTGGCCTATGCGGAGCCTGATCCGACATCGGTTGCCACCATCATTACCTATTATCCGGCAACGTCCTTCGTCGACAAATTTGGCGGCATGCATGCGGTCGTCACAAAGTTCAATGTTCCGTTGCTGGCGTTCGCTGCCGCAAAGGACACCGTCAAGAACTGCTGCCTGTTGGCGACCATCCAGGACATGCAGGCAACCGCCAAGGCGTTAGGCAAGCCGATGGACCTCGTGATTTATCCGAACGCCGATCATGGTTTCATTGCCGGCCCGAATTATCGGCCCGACGATGCCGAAGATGCCTGGAAGCGGACCACCGCGGCCCTCCACCAGGCTCTCGACGATCCCGCTGCACGCTGAGCGTCCCTGGCCCGCAGCAAATCCGCCAGAAGATCCCCCACTCTATCTCTCCCCCTTCCAGGGGGAGAGAGGCGCAAGCCGCGCCCGGGCAGCCGACCGGCCGCTCAGGAGAACAGCATGCTAGCACGCCAAATCGATTCAAGTTGAAACGATTGCGCGCCAGCAGTGATTTCGAGGACTATGCGGCGACAGATGCGACGCGTGCCGGGAGCGGCCGGACTTCGCTGCCGCCGCTTTGCTTGAGCCGCCAGATCAGCCGGCCGGCAAAGGCGATCAGCACGATCGGCGCCAGCGGAATCCAGGCAACCGCCGCGATCATCATCGCCACCGGCAGCGTCCAGACCGCGACATAGAGCCAATGATCGCCGATCGTGTTGTCGTCGCGGTCGCGTAACAACGCCACCACGAATCCGAACACCACCATGTCGTAATTGAGAATGTAGGGTGTGACGAGAAAGGTCGCGGTAACCAACAGCGCGAGCGACAGCGCCGGATCGCGTCGTTGCCAATAGGCCCACACCACCGCCGCAAATGCCGACACGGCAACCAAGCCCTGCATCGCCCACGCGATAGCGAAGGGCAGATGCAGGAGTCGCGCGCCGTAAAAGACCGACGACACCATCTCGAACAGCAGGCCGCCGCCGTGCACCGTGAGCCACTGCTGCTGCGGCAAAATTTTCTGCCAGAACTCGATCCAGATGCTCCAGCCGAACAGCATCGCGGTCGCGACAATCAGCGCCGCCGTCGTCAGCACCGCCGATGCGATAGTGACCCAGCGCCGCTCGAGCAGCAGGATCACCGGCAGCAGTAGACCGATCTGCGGCTTGATCGTGAGAATCCCGAACAGCACGCCCGCCAGAACCGGCCGGCGGTCGCGGCACAATAGGCCGCCGATCAAAAGCGCGGACGTGTAAAAGCCGTTCTGACCGAAGAATATGCACACCGCGATCCCCGGCGCGACGGCGAGGAACATGAACCGAGCTCGTGGGACCGCGCCGGAGCAGGCGATAAGATAAAGTGCGATGCCGATCCCGCACCAGGCGACATACGCCGGCAGATACGGCATCAGGCCGAACGGCCAGATGAACAGCAGCACGTGCGGCGGATAGGACCAAAAATGCTCCGGATAATCGGCGCCCAGCATGGCGCGCAGTGCTGCGTTATAGGCTCGCGCGTCGAACCATGCCGCCGGGCCGCCGCCGAACACCGAGCGTCCGCCCATCCAGGTGTTGATGAAATCGCGTCCGAGGACAAAATGCGTGCCGTCGATCCACGGCTTGCCCAGTGGCGGCAGACCCGCGATAACGAGATAGGAAATTTCCAGCATGACGAAGAATACCGCCGCTGCGACCGTCAATTTGGCATACAGGTCGTTGACCGATGCCTGGTCTGCAGGGTCGGCTCGCGCCACAATCCCGACGCGTGGGGAGAGCAGAGACATCCGGGGGACGGTGACGGTGAGTGGTAAAAATCCAATGAAAGAAGCTCTTGCGGCGGCGCCCGTCGCGACGCCGATACCGATCACGGCTGGGCCGAGCGGCCTTCGGTTCCATGCCTATTATCTCGACCGCGTGCAGCAGGAGGCGCTGCTCGCGACGCTTCGCCAGGTGCTCCACCGCGCGCCGCTCTACACGCCGAGCATGCCGAAATCGGGCCGGCCGTTCACGGTGCGCATGTCGAATTGTGGACCGCTCGGTTGGACCTCGGATCAGGCAGGCTACCGCTATCAGCCGACGCATCCCGAAACCGGCCGGCCCTGGCCGCCGCTGCCCGGTGTGCTGATCGAAATCTGGAACGACCTGACCGGATATCCCTATCCGCCCCAGGCGTGTCTCATCAATTACTATGGCCCGACGGCGAAGATGGGCCTGCATCAGGATCGCGACGAGCAGGATTTTGCCGCGCCGGTGGTTTCGCTGTCACTCGGCGATTCCTGCCTATTCCGCGTCGGCGGCCTCAAGCGCAGCGATCCGACCCGCTCGTTCCGACTGAATTCCGGCGACGCGCTGGTCCTCGGCGGCGAAGCGAGGCTTGCATTCCATGGCGTCGATCGGATTTTTCCCGACACGTCGCCCTTGCTCGCCGAGACGGGACGGCTCAACCTGACCCTGCGGCGGGTGACGCGCCCCAACGTTGCGATCGCGGCCGTCGGCTGCGGTGGAGACTTGCCATTATGAGCGGGCTTAGAACGAACGTTTTCGCAGCGCCCGCCGGCTTGGCGGCCGTAGTCACGTTCCTGCTGTTTGCCATTCCGGCGCGTGCGGCCGATCCGATCTTTCCGACGGGCTCCCACATCGGACTTGTGCCGCCACCCGGCATGGTGATGAGCAAGAAATTTCCGGGATTCGAAGATCCCGCCAACGACGCAATCATGATCTTCGCCACGTTGCCGGCTGCGGCCTATGCCGAAATGGAAAAGAGCCCGGTGCCCGAAGAACTCAAGGCGCAAGGCGTCACCGTGGCCAAGCGCGCACCGATCGAGCTCAATGTCGGCAAAGGCTTTTTGGTCACCGGCAATCAGGTGACCGGCAACAAGCACTATCGCAAATGGCTGCTGGTTGCCCCGGTGGGCAACCTCACCGCACTGGTGAGCGTGCAGGTGCCGGAAAAGAACTCCACCTACACGGACGCTGTCATACGAGCCGCGCTGATGACGCTCGTCGTGCGTGCGAAGGTTCCAGACTCCGAAGACCTCAGTCTGCTTCCGTTTACGGTGGGGAATCTTTCCGGCTTCCACATTCAGGCCATCATACCGGGGCGCGCGCTATTGCTGATTGACACGTCCAAGTTTCCCAAACTGAGCGTCACCGGAGGCGTCCCTGAACCCAACCTCGACGCCCGATTCATCGTGACCGCCGTGCCGGGCGGTCCCACGGATGCGACCGACCAAGCGGGCTTCGCGCGCTATGCTTTCGGCACCATCGGGGGGATCGAGGATGTTCAAATCACGATGTCCGAACCGGTGCGCGTCGACAATCAGCAGGAATTTGAAACCGTCGCGCAAGCCAAGGATTCAATCACCGGGATAGACGTTATGGTGGTGCAGTGGCTGCGTTTCGGCGGCGGCGCGTTCCTGCAAATGGTCGGGATTTCGCGGAGCGACCTTTGGAGCAGTGAGTTGACCCGCTTGCGCGCCCTGCGTGACAGTGTCGAGCCAAAATCGGACTGACGACGGGTCGGGAAATTTCTGGCGCTACGGCACGATCCAATTGACAAATAAAATCGGCTGCCTTCATCCGCTCGTCCCGGCGAAAGCGGGGGCCCAGGGCCTCTACCGCTGTGTCATAGCTCTCCGCCTGGATTCCTGCTTGCGCGGGAATGAGCGAAAACTATTTCAACTCGCTCTAAGACTCTTCTGCTGCGGCCTTGCGGTTGTCGTTCGTGGAGGTGGCAGGCGCGACCTTCGGACCGCCCTTTGACAACGCAACCAAGGCCGGACGCAGCACGCGTTCCCCGATCATGTAGCCCGGCTGCACCACTTGCACGATGCTGCCGGCCGGTACCGCGGAGTCGGGCACCTCGAACATGGCCTGATGCAGGTTGGGGTCGAATTTTTCCCCCTGTGGAGTGAACTGGCGCACGCCGTTCTTTTCCAGGGCCTTCAACAGTTCGCGCTCGGTCAGCTCGACGCCGTCGACGAGCGCCTTGACGCCGGCTCGCGCGCTGGCGCGCAACTCCGGCGAAACTGCTTCGAGCGCGCGGCGCATATTGTCGGCGACGACAAGCATGTCGCGCGCAAACGACGCCACGCTGTACAGCCGCGAATCAGCAATCTCGCGTTCGGTACGCTTACGCAAATTCTCCATCTCGGCGAGCGCCCGCAGCAGCCGATCTTTCATCTCGGCGTGCTCGCGCTCGAGCGCGGTGGAGGGTACCGGCTGCGGCGATGCGGCGGCCGATGCGGTCGGCTCCGTCGGCTCGGCCGCTTCGTCCTCAGCGCGAGCGGTCTGGTCCGTCATGTCGTTTCCCATCATTTTGCTGCACCCGCATATCAGGGCTCATCGGTCAAAAATCAAGCGGATGACGGCGCCGGGCACGGCAGCCCGTGGGCGCCCCGGCTCCGGATTAACCAGCAAAATCAGCCGCCGAGCAGTTTGCTCACGATCTTGGCCGTGTAGTCCACCATGGGAACGATGCGCGCGTAGTTGAGCCGGGTCGGCCCGATGACGCCGAGCACGCCGATGATGTGGCCGGACGCGTCGTGATAGGGCGCCACGATCGTCGAGGAGCCCGACAGCGAGAATAGCTTGTTTTCCGAACCGATGAAGACTCGCACGCCTTCGGCCTGCTCGGCGCGACCGAGCAAATCGATCACCTCGCGCCGCGTCTCCAGGTCGTCGAAGAATAGTCGCACCCGCTCGAGGTCGGTGAGCGCCTTGAGATCGTCGAGCAGATGCGCCTGGCCGCGCACGATCAGCTTGCGCTCGTCGCTCTCGCCGCCGGACCAGCTCGCCAGACCGGCCGCGACGATCTTCTGCGTCAACTCATCGAGCTCGGCTTGGCGCGCCTCGAGCGCGCGCTGCAGTTCGCTGCGCGCTTCGGCCAGTGTCTTGCCGCGGATGTGAGCATTGAGGAAATTGGAGGCTTCGGTCAGCGCCGAGGTCGGCAATCCCACCGAGATATTGAGCACGCGGTTCTCGACTTGGCCGTCCTCCGCGACCAGGACGACCAGCGCGCGCTCGGGCTCAAGCCGGACGAATTCGACGTGCTTGAGACGCGGATTCGATTTCGCCGTCAGTACGACGCCGGCGGCGCGACTCAAGCCCGAGAGCAGGCCCGAAGCCTCGGTCAAGACCGCTTCAACGGATTTCGACTGGCCCGAAGCCGCGACCTGCGCCTCGATCGCGTTGCGGTCGTGCTCGGTGAGATCGCCGATCTGCATCAGGGCGTCGACGAAGAACCGCAATCCCATTTCGGTCGGCAGCCGGCCGGCCGAGGTGTGCGGCGCGTAAACAAGGCCGAGCTGCTCGAGATCCGACATGACGTTGCGCACCGACGCCGGCGATAATGTCATCGGCAGAATACGCGACAGATTGCGCGAGCCGACCGGCTCGCCGGTCGCCAGATAGCTCTCGACCACCTGGCGAAAGATTTCACGCGACCGCTCGTTGAGTTGCGCAAGGCCAAGCTGGCTGGCGCCGATCGGGATATCGTGGCTCGCCACTGACAAGGGCCTCCAAAGCCTACAGAATTGTCCATTTAGGGGCCGGCTTTCAAGCCACACCCGCGCCGGTTAGTCTCGCCGAGCAATGCCCGCAATTCGGGGAATTGACGCGAGAAGAGCAGCCGCGCCATGCCGGTGATGTTTCGTCCCGCCGCTGCCGAAGATTTCGACTATTGCCGGCGACTTTATTTCGCCGGGATGGAACGCATTAACCGTGTATTGAAGCTGGACCCGGACGTGCAGGCCGCAAGTTTTCGCCGCCAGTGGGACGCGGCGCAAGTGAGAATCATCACACGCAATGGCGCCGATATCGGCTGGCTGCAGAGCATGACGCGCGACGGCGCGTTGTTTCTCGGACAACTTTTCGTGGAACCGTCCTTGCAGCGGCGGGGCATCGGCACCGAAGTCATGCGTCGCCTCATCGGCGAGGCGGCACGCGGCCGCCAGGCGATGACGCTCGGTGTGGTCAAGACCAACCCGGCCAAGCGCCTCTATGAGCGGCTCGGTTTCCGCGTCACCCACGAGGACGATCGCAAGTTTTATATGCGGCGAGAACCCGACACGGCGGATGCGCTCGATTAATCACTCCGCGGCCGCCATGGCGCGCGCTGTGGCGCGCAACAGCGTCATCAGGTTGCGGATCGAGCCGAAATCCTCCAGCCGGTCGACAGCGCCGATTATCTCGGCGGTCGCGGCGTCGGGCAGCAGGCCCTTGGCGTAGGTCCGGAATTTGTTCTCGATCTGCGTGCGCGACAGCGGGTTGTCGAGCGAGCCGAGCGGATGCTCGCAGTGCGCCGAGACGATCGCGCCGTCGGCGGTCTCGACCTCGACATCGGCCTGCGCGTCGCCGATCGCAGCATCGGCGCGAACGTCGACCCGCTCCGCCGCGAACCGTCGCAGCTTTGGATCATCGTAACGGCCGGGCTCGAACTGCGCCAAGGTCAGGGCGCGGTCGTGCAGGATCACGGCGGCGGCGTAGTGCGCCGACAGCAGCGCTTCGAACTTGGCTCTGTAGGAGCCAAATCCGCCATGCATGGTGTAGGCGTTCTGGCTCAGCGCGATGCGCACCTTGCGAACGCCTGTGGCATCGATCTCGTGCTTTTCGACGATGTCGAACAGTGCGGTCGTCAGGCCCTGAATGAGCGATGCCGACGGCCACAGCCGCATCGCGATCCGCTCCAGCTCCCAGTGCTTGCCGAGCCCGGCGAGCGCGGCGTCGGGGTTGCCGCCGTCGGCATAGGCGTTGTAAAGGCCGCCGTCTTTCGCGGTGAGAAACTCGCGTGTCGCGACGAATTGCTGCTCCGCCAGGAGCGCCGCCATCACCCCCGACAACGCGCCGCGGCACTGATGGAATTTCACCGTCGGCGTGCCCCACGCCGCGAACGTGCCGGCGGCTTGGCTGCCGGCAAGGCCGAGCGCCCGCGCCATCGTGTCGGCATCGAAACCGAGCAGCGATCCGACCGCGGCCGCGGCGCCGAACGGACCGATCACGCCCGGCCCATGCCAGCCGCGGGCGCGGAATTTCGGATAGTCGAGGCCGAGTCCGATCCGCGTCGTCACTTCGCAACCCGCCGCGATCGCGGTGAGAAGGTCGCGGCCGGCGCGGCCGTCGCGCTCGGCAATGGCGAGCGCCGGCGGAATCACTTCGGGCGTCACATGGGTGAGCGTCGGACGATAAACGTCGCACATGGTGACGGCGGTGACGAGATAGGCATTGAGCAGCGTCGCGCCGGCAAGCGACAAATGCGCGCCGCCGATGACGCTCGATTCCTTCGACTGCGCCAGCCCCGCCGCCAGCGCCGCAACCTGCCGGGTCTCCTCGCCGAGGCGTCCGGCGACCGCGCAGGCCAGCGTGTCGAGCAACAGGTTCTTGCAATGCTCGCGCACGCGCGGCGGAATGTCGTCGTAACGCAATGTCGCGGCGAATTTCGCCAGCGCTTGCGTGACATCGATCGCAATGTCCCGCGCCATTTCGCTCTCCTTGCACGCCCCTGCCCGCTTGTAACGTAGCGGCAAGCCGCATGCGCTGGCAATCGTTGGCGAAAACCGGTTTCCCCTTTGCCGGATCATGCTCTACAAACGTGGCGCAGCGAATGCCTGCTGTGCGTGATCAAGGAGATTGGCATGCGGCCGAGCCGCCGACAGCCCGACGAACTGCGTCCCGTCTCGCTTGAGCGCGGCGTGGTGAAATTTGCGGAAGGCTCATGTTTCGTCAAATTCGGCGAAACCCATGTGCTGGTGACGGCCTCGCTCGAGGATCGCCTGCCGCCGTGGCTCAAGGGCCAGGCGCGCGGCTGGATCACCGCCGAATACGGCATGTTGCCGCGCGCCACGCTCGAACGCACGCGACGCGAAGCCTCCGCCGGCAAGCAGAGCGGCCGTACCGTTGAAATCCAGCGCTTGATCGGCCGCAGCCTGCGTTCGGTGGTCGATCTCAAAGCGCTCGGCGAACGTCAGATCACCATCGACTGCGATGTCATTCAGGCCGACGGCGGCACGCGCACGGCGTCGATCACCGGCGCCTGGATTGCGCTGTACGACTGCCTCGCCTGGATGAAGGCGCGCAACATGGTCGAAATGACGGTGTTGCGCGATCATATCGCGGCGATCTCCTGCGGCGTGTTCGCCGGCGTGGCGGTGCTCGATCTCGATTACGCCGAGGACTCGCAAGCCGACACCGACGCCAATTTCGTCCTCACCGGTTCCGGCAACATCGTCGAGGTGCAGGCGACCGCCGAGAAGACGCCGTTCTCGGAGGAGCAGTTTGCGACGCTGTTGGCGCTGGCGCGCAAAGGCGTCGCCAAGCTGATCGATCTGCAGAAGATGGCGGTGCTGTGAGGCGGACGACGGATGCCCGCTCCTGACCAGCACGACAACGCTTCACGCCACGGCGCGCCAACCCTGCCGCGGCCGCCTCGGCGGATTTCCGGGCGTCTTGTGATTGCGAGCCACAATTCCGGGAAGATTGCCGAATTACGCGACATGCTGGCGCCGTATGCTGTCGAGACCGTTTCCGCGGCGGAGCTTCAGCTACCCGAACCGGAAGAAACCGGAACGACATTTCGGGAGAACGCCTGCATCAAGGCACAGGCGGCCGCGAAGGCTTCCGGTCTGCCGGCCTTGGCGGACGATTCCGGCCTCGCGGTGGAAGCACTGGATCGGGCACCCGGCATCTACTCGGCGCGTTGGGCCGG
>JASHQI010000015.1 GCA_030037645.1 Xanthobacteraceae bacterium | reverse complement strand
TAGCCGGCGAAGAAGCTCGCCACGTGGTCGGGCGTGCGCCCCATCAGCCCGAAGGTCGCCTCCGCCCAGGTTTCGGAAAACAGCCGCCGGGCGCGCAGGTCGGCGTGAGTGCGCGGAATTTGATACGCCCGCCACACCGGCTCGCCGGTTTTCGGCGAAACAAATGTCATGCGCTCGCGCTGCGCCGGATCGGCGGCGATGTCGAACAAATTGGCGACCGAGCGCGCCGCCTGGCGGAATGCCGGGTGCGCAGTCACGTCGGCGACGCGCTCGCCGTCGATAAAGACCCGTCGTCCGTCCTTGAGCGAGCGCAGATATTCGGCGCCGGTCCGCATCAGCGTCGCGTCCGTGCCGGGTAGAAATTCGAGGTCATGCGTGCTCCCCGCTTTGTTTCGTCAATAGAATAGCTTCGGGTCGATTTCGGTGTCATCATCCGCGACGGGATGATTCAGTAATCTCAGATGGCGCGCCGGAACGCAAACGTCGAATATCGGGTGCGCCGTCCTCGCGGAGCATGACAGGTTTGTGCTTCGCTCAATCATGTGTTGCGAGGTCAGCAATGAGCGTGATGACGGCAAAGCAAGGCGCGACCGCAGATGATGCGCACGAATGGAAACTCCGGCAGCAGGTCGCGGCCTGCACGCTCTTGCTCAACGATCTCGGCCTTTTGGGCTACAGCGGGCATGTCAGCGCGCGGCTTCCCGGCCGCGATGCGATCGTCATCCAGTCGCGCGACCAGCCGCGCGCGAAGCTCGGGCCGGACGATCTCCTGGTCTGCGATTTCGACGGCAAGCTCATTGCCGGACCGAATGGCGTCAAGCCGCCGTCGGAGATTTTTCTCCACACCGAGATTTTACGGGCGCGTCGTGACGTGAACGCGGTCGCGCATTTTCACCACGACCGCGCCACCGTCTTCACCATGGTCGAGAACCTGGCGCTCAAGCCGATCAAGAATCATGCAGTCCGTTGGGCGAACGGCATTCCGGTTCATGCCGATCCCGGCCACGTCAACACGCCGGCGCGCGGCCGTGCGCTTGCCGCGACTCTTGGCAGCGCGAATGCCTTGCTCATTCGCGCGCACGGTCAGGTCATTGCCGCCGAATCCGTCCCGGCGGTGCTGGTCGACAGCGTGAATTTCGTCGAGAATGCCGAGGCTATGATCTTGGCGAGCCAGCTTGGCCGCGTGCTGCCGCTCACCGCAACGGAAATTGCCGATTTCCGGGCGAGCCTCGACCGCAATCACTTCGTCGGCAAGGCTTGGAGCTATTACGTCACGCTCGGTCGCGGCCGTGGCGTGCTGCCGGAGGATTGGGAGATTTAAGGCGGCGTCCTTGCTGTCTCACCCGTTGCATTCGCGGACTCAGCAGACCCCCACTCTATCTCTTCCCCTTGCAGGGGGAGAGAACAGCAAGCGATGTCCACGGAATTCCTCGTCAAGATCGGACGGATCGGTTTCTCCTTCCTCCGCCTGAAAGGGGGGAGGATTGAGGTGGGGTCGCCGGCCGCTCGTGCATCGCCGGAGCGACCGACCGTCACTTCAGGGGCGCGCGTCATTCCAAGCCCTGCCGCTCGCACAACGCTTTCAGCGCCTCAATGTCGTGGCGGCGCGTGAAGGCGAGAAAACTTTCCTGCGGCGAGGCGCGGTTGGACAGATAAGCCTTGAGCATGCGCTCGACGGCCCGCGGCGCGTCGTCGGCTTTGACGGCGCGGTAAAGCTCGCGACCGCACGCGGCATCGGGGCCGAAGCCGCCGCCGACATGGATGTGGTAGCCCTCGACCTGATCGCCGTCCTCGGAAATCTGCACTTTGGTGCCGAGCAGCCCAATGTCGCCGATATAGTGCTGCGCGCAGGAATTCGGACAGCCGGTCAGGTGAATATTGAGCGGCGTATCGAGCTGGACGCGGGACTGGCACCACAGCGCGATCTGTTCGGCGTGCCGCTTGGTATCCGACATCGCCAGCCGGCAGCCGGCACTGCCGGTGCAGGCGACCAGGCCGGCGCGGATCGAGGTCGCCTCGGTCGAAAGCCCGATCGCCTCGATCGCGGCCTCCGCCGCGGCGACACGTTGTTCGGGAACGCCTGAAATCAGCAAATTCTGCCAGACCGTCAGGCGGATGTCGCCGTCGCCGAATTCTTGCGAGATTTTGCCAAGGCCGCGCATCTGGTCGACGGTGAGCTTGCCGACCGGCAGGACCACCCCAATCCAGCAAAAACCTTTCTGTTTTTGCGGATGCGCGCCGATATGGGCGAGGCGATCGAACGGCGGTCGCGGCGCAATGGCATCGGCCGGTGCGCGATCAAGTTTTTGCCCGAGCTTTTCCTCCGTCGCCGCGAGAAATTTCTCGAAACCCCAGGCGTCAAGCAGGTATTTGAGGCGCGCCTTGGCGCGGTTGCTGCGGTCGCCATTGTCGATAAAGACGCGCACGACCGCGTCCGCCACCTTGGTGGTTTCGTCGGGCTTGACGATGACGCCGGTGTTGCCGGCAAAGGTCTGGTGGCCGGTGATGCCGCCAAGCATGAGGCGGAACCAGATTCCCGGCTCAACGCCGATGCCCTCCTTCACGGCAACGGCCTGGAAGCCGATGTCGTTGGTGTCTTCCAGCACCGGAACGCCGCCGCCGCCGTCGAAGCCGACGTTGAATTTTCGCGGAATTCCGTAGAGCGAGCGGTCGTTGAGGATGTGAAAGTGCCAGGCCCGCGCGTAAGGTCGCGTATCGATCAACTCCTGCGGGTCGATGCCCGCGGTCGGCGTGCCGGTGACGTTGCGGATATTGTCGGCGCCCGAACCGCGCGAGCACAGGCCGAGATCCTGGATCGCCTCCACCATGGTCACGGCGTTTATCGGCTCGACCTCGCGTATTTGCAGGTTGGCGCGCGTCGTGACGTGGGCGTAACCGCCGGCGTAGCGCTGGGCGAGATCGGCGAGGCGGTCGAGCTGCCAAGCCTTGAGGATGCCGTTCGGGATACGCAGCCGGCACATATAGGCGCTCTGCGTCGGGGCGCAGTAGAACAGGCCGAAAAAGCGCCAACGGAAATTGTCGTCGGCCTTCGGCGGCTCGTTCCTGGCGGCCTGCTCCTTCAAGCGCTCGTAGCCGTCAAGCGGATTGAGCTCGCGCTTGAATTTCTCCGGATCGGACAGCTTGCCGCCGGCCTTGAGGACACGATCCTGCGCGCGCCAGGCCGCAGCGTCCGGTCCCGCCGGTTCGGAAACGCCGCCGCCTGTCTGCAATGGAATCGGCGCGGCCCCGTTTGCAGGTCGCGCTGTCTTCGCGATCTGCAACCCGGCCATGAAACCTTCGAGATAACGCTTCTGTTCTGCGTCGAGATCAACCGGCATCGTGTCGTTCGTCGACCTCCGTTCTGTGAATGGCCCCGTCCCGGCTCTGCTGTGAGCCGGAAAGGGACGGGATCTATTCGGCGGGCACGCGCGTCGGTGCCGGCGCCAAAACCTTGGCTGCGGCCGGCCGCGGCTTGTAGGTCACGTAGATGGCAAGTCCCGTGAAGGTGAATCCGCCGACGAGATTGCCGAGCGTGACCGGAATTTGATTCCACAGCCACCAATCGGCGACCGTGATTTTCGCGCCCATCATCATCCCGGTCGGAATGATGAACATATTGACCACTGAATGCTCAAAACCCTGCGCGAAGAAGACGAAGATCGGCATCCACAACGCCGCGAGCTTGCCGATGGTGGAGGTCGTGGTCATCGCCAGCACCAGCGCGAAGCAAACCATCCAGTTGCAGAGCATCGCCTTGACGAAGAGGGTGACGAGTCCGGCCATGCCGATAGCCGCGTATCCGGTCGTCTTCATCTCGGCGATTTGCACGATGCGCGCGGCGACGCCGGCCGGCGGCGCCGTACCCATATTGGTGAGCGCGATCGCGAGCAGCGCGCCATAGGCGATGGCGCCGATAAGATTGCCGATGAACACCCAGCCCCAGTTCGCCAACACGGCGCTGCCGCTCACCTCCCGCTCAAGCCACGGCAGCGGCACCAGCGCGAAGCTGCCGGTGATGAGTTCGAGGCCAAGCAGTACGATGATGCCGATGCCGACCGGAAAGACCAACGCGCCGACGATCGGCTGAGTGGTCTGCACCGCGGC
>JASHQI010000133.1 GCA_030037645.1 Xanthobacteraceae bacterium | reverse complement strand
CGCCTCGACCGATTGTTCGACCAGCCCGCCGACGGCGATGCGATCGAGCGTGACTGGGGCCGCACGAGTACGCCCGTTGGCGGTGTCGATGTTCACCGTATAGCTTAGGACTTCGAGCGGCAGACCGACCGCCTTGGCGTCGTCATGGGTGAGCACGACGGAACTTGCGCCGGTATCGAGCACCATGGCAATCGAGGCGCCGTTGATCTGCGCCCTGACGTCGAAGTCGCCGCTGTTGCCGCGCGCAATTTCGACGGTGCGCCCATGCGATACGGCATAGCCGGGAACGAGCTCGGCATGGACCCGGTCGACCACCTGGTGAAGCTCGAGCCGATACGAGTAGCCGACGACCAGTGCTACGCCGATCGCGACCCAAATCAGCGCCGAAGCGATCGCGCGGATGAAACGCTCGTGGAACAGCACGATGACAATCCCGCCGACGAAAACCAAGAGCGCAAGATTGTAGGCCAGAAATCCGAATTCCGCGCTCGACAGCCGACCGACCGTCTCTCGACTGTGGGGCACGAACGCAATGACCGCTGCAATCAGGAGGCAGATCAGCAGAAGCAGCAAGAGGCGCCAGCGCACGGGGAATAGTCCTTCTACGCGGCGGTCGGTGCAACATTGCCGGCACACGACGGCAACAGCGGATCGAACTCGCGCAGGCAAGTCCAAACAGTCTCAATGCCGGCCATAGTCGCTCCCGGCAGGATTCGCAGCGCACCATAAACAGCGCACGGCCATAGTTCTAGCCGAGCGTGGCCAAAAGCGCTTTTCTGGCGCGGCTTGTCCGCTCCTCCTGTGTGGACGCGGCGTCCGCCTGCGGCTCGATCAGCGGCGGGGCGTTGTGGATCGGCGCCAGCGCCGCCATCACCCGCTCGGGCGGGAAAGTGACGATCACCTCGGTGCCGATGCGCAGCTTTGATTTGAGCGTGAACGTGCCCCCGTGCAGGTCGATGAGATTTTTCGCGATTGGCAGGCCGAGCCCGGCGCCTTGCTCGGCCGATTTGATCGAGTTCGTGCCCTGGCCGAACGAGGCAAGCACGATCGGGATTTCCTCCTCGGGGATGCCGGGCCCGGTATCCTTCACGCTCATGTATTGGCCGCCGGAGGCGGTCCAGCCCACCTTCAGCCAGATCTCGCCGCCCTGCGGCGTGAATTTGATCGCGTTGGACAAGAGGTTGAGACAGATCTGCCGCACCGCGCGCTCGTCGGCCCACAGCCGCGGCAAGTCCGGCTCGAACATTTCGTGGATAGTGATGCCGCGATTGCCGGCGCGCAGTTTCAACAGATGGTGGCAATCCTCGACCACGCGGTTGAGCGAAACCGCTTCTTCGTTGAGTTCGTAGCGCCCGGCCTCGATGCGCGACAGATCGAGGATTTCATTGATGAGATTGAGCAAATGAACGCCGGAATTGTGAATGTCGGCGGCATAGTCCTGGTAGGCCGGCACGCTGTGCGGCCCGAAAATTTCCGCCTTCATCACCTCCGAAAAACCGAGGATGGCGTTCAGCGGGGTGCGAAGTTCGTGGCTCATCTGCGCGAGAAAACGCGATTTGGCGATGTTGGCGGTTTCGGCGCGGCGACGCGCCTCGTCCGAGATGGACTTCGACTGCTCGAGCTCGCCGATCAGCGCGTCCTTTTCGGCGCGCGCCTCAAGCGTTGCCAGCGTCGTTGAATAAAGCCGGTAGGCCAACAGCGAGAAGTAACCCTCGGCCGCCAACGCCATGACTGCGAGAATATAGTCGTGCAGCGTTCCCTTCACGACGAAATCAAGAGCGATGGCGATGGTGACCGGAAGCGTGAGCGCAAACACAGCAACCGGCAGGCTCGACGCCAGCATGCTCGATATGGCGACCACGAGCAGCATGACGAACAGCATGAAGGTGCCCGCCTGCTCGTCGGCGCCAATCGGATTGACCAGGATGAAGGTCCAAGCCATGCCGAAGAACAGGTCGAGCATGATGAAGCGCATGCGCGACGAGCGCAGATTGGCAGTGTTTGGCGGTTCGTCGAGGAACCGCCGGCACTGGCGAATGACGATGAGATGGATGAGCAGCGTGCCTGCGGTCCAGACTGCGGACGTCAATGCTCCGGTCCACAGCCCCGAAAGCAGTCCGATGGTGCCCACCAGCACCAAGATCACCGGCGATGCCGATAGCCGGTTCTGAGCGAACTGGCGCAGCAATTCGTAGTCGAAGACCGGGCGGGTGCCGCTCGTCGATGTCAGCCGGTCACGCGCCTCGCGCACGTGCTGCGTGGCGAGACGCCGCTTCGTGGACGAGGCGGCGGCCGGCGAAGCAAGATCGCGCTGTTCGCTGGTCGTTGACGGCATTACGTCCCGCAGTGCAGATAATTTGTGACAAAAATCGCCCAAATTTCTTAAGACCAGGCTTAAGTCGCTCCGACGCAACTGTTAACGAAAGCATTCTTTTACCTCTGCGGCACCGGCGGCGAGCGTGCCGCGTGGGACGTTTTCAAGGCTCTCTGGCGGGGCCGCACCGCACGCGATAAGTTCGCAGCATCAGCGGGATAGAGAGGTATCTTGCAATGAAACTTTACGATGGCGGCCGCGCTCCCAATCCTCGGCGGGTACGCATTTTCCTGGCTGAAAAGGGGATCACGATACCGGCCGAGCAGGTCGACCTTGGTAAATTACAGCAGCGCTCGCAGGCCTACACGGCGATCAATCCGATGCAGCGCGTTCCCGCGCTCGTGCTTGACGACGGCACGGTGATTGCCGAGTCGATTGCGATCTGCCGCTATTTCGAGGCCCTTGCTCCCGATCCGCCGTTATTCGGCCGCAACCCTCTCGACAGCGCCTTGGTCGAAATGTGGAACCGGCGCGTCGAATTCCATCTCTTCCTGCCGGTTGCGAGCATATTCCAGCATCTGCATCCGGCCATGAAGTTGATGGTTGATCCGCAGGTGCCGGCATGGGGCGAGGCCAATAAGCCCCGTGTCATGACCTTTCTGCAGTTTCTCGACGGCGAGCTGAAGAGCAGGCCCTACGTTGCCGGCAAGGATTTCACGGTGGCCGATATTACCGCGCTCGTTGCGGTTGACTTCTTGCGCGTTTCCAAGCTCGCCGTGCCGGAGGAGCTTGGCAATGTGCGCCGCTGGCACGACGCGGTTTCCGCGCGTCCGAGCGCGGCCGCGTGATGTCGGCGACAGGCCAAATTGCTAAGGCCGCCGTATCGGCGACTGCGCCGATTGGTCGCCATGCTCATGAAGCGGGGCATGCTGTTATCATTGGCGGAAACAAGGATATTGCTGCTTGCAATCATCGGCTGCCGGAAATCGCAGTGGAATGGGGCGGCCGTGCATGAGCATGATTCAGGGAGGTTCACGTGTTGTCACGACGCGCGTTTGCCGGCGCCATCATTGGCACGGCATGCATCACGGCTAAGTCGGCTTGGGCTGACGTCTATCCTTCGCGGTCGATCAGAGTGATAAGCCCATACCCGCCCGGCAGCGCCTCGGATTCGACTGGACGCGTCGTGCTCGACCAGGTTTCGCAATTGCTCGGTCAGCCGATTGTGGTCGAGCCGCAGCCTGGCGCAGGGGGAGTGGTCGGATTTGCCACGGTCGCGAGGGCGGCTCCGGATGGCTACACGCTGGTCACCAGTTCGACTTCGATGGCCAATGGGAAGGTTTTGCATAGCCACCTGCCATACGATCCGCTGCGGGATTTCGTCCCGGTGGCCATGTTCGGCACTCAACCCAACGTCTTGGTCGCGTCCAAGCAAAGCGGCTTCAAGACCGTGGCCGATCTTGTCGCCGCCGCGAAGGCAAAGCCCGGGACTTTGACTTTCGCCTCGGCGGGCATCGGCTCGACATCGCATATGGCCGGCGAGCGCTTCCGCCTCGCCACCAAGATCGATGTGCGGCACATTCCGTTCCGCGAGAACGGACTGGCCGAGGTGATGGCGGGACGCATCGATTACTATTTCATTCCGTTGGCCGCGGCAGTCTCGGCGCTGGGCAACGGCAAGCTCACCGTGCTTGCAGTGAGCACGCCGAAGCGCGCCGCGCTCTTGCCAAACGTGCCGACAGTTGCTGAGGCTGGCTATCCTGGCGCCGAGTCGAACTTCTGGGTCGGACTGTCGGCGCCGGCGAAAACACCGATGAGCGTCGTCAACAAGTTGCACGACGCAACCGAGAAAGCGCTGCAGGTCCCGGCGGTGAAGGAGCATCTGGCCAAGCTCGGCGTCGAGCCGGAGCTGATGAGCGTCGAGCAGTTCGCTGCATTCTTCAAGAAGGACTACGCCTCGACGTTGAAACTCGCCAAGGATGCGCATATCCAGCCAGCCGATTGACGGGTTGCCCAGCTTCGTGGTGCTTTCTCAGGAAGGCGCACAGTTGCAATCGCGAATTGCATCTCGGTGGGCGATGATCCCAACATACAGGCGTCATGACCGCGCCGGGCACGGGGGAAAGACAGCCATGATCAACAGACGTGTGTTCCTCTCCACAGTCGCAACGGCCGGCACCGCGGCGGGCATCGGCATCGCATTTTGCTCGCAGGCGCTTGCAGATGCCTATCCGTCGCGCGCGATTCATTTCATTCTGCCGTTTCCCGCAGGGCCGACGGATCTGGTGACCCGGCTTTATGCGCAAAGCATATCGCAGGATTGGCACGAGCCCGCTGTCGTTGACACTCGCCCTGGCGCAACGGGGTCGATCGGCACTGAGTACGTAGCGAGGGCATCGCCGGACGGTTACACGCTGCTGTTCACGGTCGATTTGCCGATTACGATGGCGCCTAACTTGCTCAAGGTGCCGTATGATCCGCAGCGCGATCTGATCCCAATCGCCGGCGTTATGGAAGCCAATAATGTGCTGGTGACCAATGCCGCGACCGGGATCAAAACCCTGGCCGAATTGGTCGCTGCCGCCAAAGCGAAGCCGGGAGTATTGACCTTCTCTTCGGCTGGGATCGGATCGCCAGCTCAGTTTTGCGGCGAGATGATCAATCACCAGGCCGGCATTACCATGACGCATGTGCCTTATAAGGGCGCCGCCGCGGCCATGAATGCCGTTCTGGCCGGGACCGTCACCGCGTTCTGTGGTCCGATCGCGCAGGCGCTGCCTTTCCTCAAGTCCGGCCAAGTGTACGCACTCGGGGTCTCCAGTTCAAAACCCTCGCCGTTATTGCCGCGAGTGGCGCCGCTCTCTGCGACCTATCCCGGCCTCGTCATAACCAACTGGTTCGGTGTTTTGGCGCCCGCCCGTACGCCTGACGTCATCTGTGACAAGCTCGCGGTCGAACTGAAAAAGATCTATGACAACCCGAAAGTGAAGCAAAAGCTGTTGTCGGTCGGACTTGAGCCGAACTGGATTCCCCGCACGGAACTGTCGCAAAGGATCGCAGCCGACCTGAAGAAATGGCATGATCTCATGGTTTTAGCCGGCATCCATGCGAGCTGATTTCCAAGTAAAATATGACCCAGCCGAACTTTCTTCTCTTCATTACCGATCAGCACCGGGTGGATTATCTGTCCTGCTACGGCCATCCCGTGCTGGAAACACCGCACATCGACTCAATCGCGGCGCG
>JASHQI010000132.1 GCA_030037645.1 Xanthobacteraceae bacterium | reverse complement strand
CAGGTTGGCCGGAGAGAAGAAGTGCTCGAGCGCGCGCTCGGCTTGTTTGGGGACGTAGACCTTTCCTTCCTTGAGCCGCTGGATCAAATCGTCCGGGGTAAGGTCGACAAGCTCCACCGCGTCGGCGCGGTCGAACACGGCATCCGGCACAGTCTCGCGCACGCGCACGTGCGTGATCTGCGCCACCACGTCGTTGAGGCTTTCGATGTGCTGGATATTGACCGTGGTGTAGACGTCGATGCCGTGGTGCATCAACTCTTCGACGTCGAGATAGCGCTTAGGATGCCGGCTGCCTTCGGCGTTGGTATGTGCAAGCTCGTCGACCAGGACCAATTGCGGGTGGCGCGCGATGATGGCGTCGAGATCCATTTCTTCGAGCCACTGGCCTTTATATTGGATGCGCCGATGCGGGATGATTTCCAATCCTCCCAGCAACGCTTCGGTGTCGCGGCGGCCGTGAGCCTCCACGATGCCGACGAGGACATCGTAGCCGTCATTCTTGCGCGCGTGGGCCTGCTGCAGCATTTCATAGGTCTTGCCGACGCCCGGCGCGGCGCCGACAAAAATTCTGAGCTTGCCAATGCGGACGTCCTCGCGGTGCGCCGCTTCGAGCAGGGCTTCCGGCGAAGGCCGATGTTCGGATTCGCGCTGCTGATCCGCCATCGCTGAATGATTCTTAAGCTGGTGCGCGGCTCTATCCCGCAGCCAACCGGTCAAGGGCGAGATTGAGCAGCAAAACGTTCACGCGGGGCTCTCCCAATAGTCCAAACAGGCGACCTTGCGTATTGCCCGAGACGAGCTGGCGAACCCGATCTTCGGGCAACTTGCGCGCCTTGGCAATACGAGGCACCTGGAACAAAGCCGCTTCCGGCGTGATATCCGGATCGAGGCCGCTGGCCGACGTGGTAACCAAGTCGATCGGAACGACAGCGGCTGGATTCTCTTTCTTCAGCGTGGCGATGTCGCCCTTCACACGATCGATCAAGGCTTTGTTGGACGGCCCGAGATTCGCTGCGCCAGAATTGGCGGCATTGTACGGCGCTGGCACGGTCTTGGCCGGATCCTTGGGATCGGGCGCCGTAGTCGCCGATGGCCGGCCATGAAAATACTTGTCGCTCTCGAAATCTTGGCCAATCAGCGCGGAGCCGATGACCGTGCCGTTACGCACGATCATGCTGCCGTTCGCCTGATAGGGAAAAACGACCTGGGCTATCCCGGTCATCGCCAGCGGATAAGCCAGGCCAGTGATCAGCGTCAGCACCGCGAAAACGAGGATCGCCGGACGGATTTCGCGCAACATGGCAGTTCTCCTTAAGCGAGATGCAAGGCAGAAACGACGACGTCGATCGCCTTGATGCCGATGAAGGGAATGATTACGCCGCCGACGCCGTAGATCCAAAGGTTGCGGAGCAGCAGCGGGCCAGCGCCGATCGGACGATAACGCACGCCTTTGAGCGACAACGGAATGAGCGCGATGATAATCAGCGCATTGAAAATGATCGCCGAAAGAATGGCGCTCTCCGGCGTCGATAGTTTCATGATGTTCAGTGCCTGCAGTTGCGGGTAGAAGGCGACGAACATCGCCGGGATGATCGCGAAGTATTTCGCCACGTCGTTGGCAATCGAGAAAGTCGTCAGCGCGCCGCGGGTCATCAGAAGCTGCTTGCCGATCTCGACGATCTCGATGAGCTTGGTCGGGTTTGAATCGAGGTCGACCATGTTGCCGGCCTCGCGCGCAGCTTGGGTGCCGGTGTTCATGGCGACGCCGACGTCGGCCTGCGCCAGCGCCGGCGCGTCGTTGGTGCCGTCGCCGCACATCGCGACAAGCTTGCCTTTGGCCTGCTCGTCGCGGATGAGCTGCAGCTTGTCCTCCGGCTTGGCCTGGGCGAGAAAGTCGTCGACGCCCGCTTCCGCAGCAATGGCGGCGGCCGTCATCGGATTATCGCCGGTGATCATGACGGTGCGGATGCCCATGCGACGAAGCTCGGCAAAGCGTTCGCGGATGCCGCCTTTGACGATGTCCTTGAGATGCACGATGCCAAGCAAACGGCCGTCCTTGGCGACTGCCAGCGGCGTACCGCCGGATTTGGCGATCGAATCCGCAATTGCAGTAACTTCGCGCATGGCTTCGTCGCTGACGCTCGGGCGGGACGGAACGGCGACGCTGGCGCCGATCGGAGCCGGCACGGTTCTTAGATAATTCACGATGGCGTCGACCGCTCCTTTGCGGACCCATGACGTGCCGATTTCGACACCGCTCATCCGCGACTGCGCGCTGAACGGAATGAAGTTGGCCTTAAGCTCAGCCAGCTCGCGGCCGCGGATGCCGTATTTTTCTTTCGCCAGGACGACAATAGAACGCCCTTCGGGAGTCTCGTCGGCGAGCGAGGCGAGTTGCGCGGCGTCGGCAAGTTCCTGCTCGGTCACGCCGCGCAAAGGTCTGAACTCGGTCGCCTGCCGGTTGCCGAGCGTAATCGTGCCGGTCTTGTCGAGCAGCAGCGTGTCGACGTCCCCCGCGGCCTCAACGGAGCGGCCGGACATCGCCAACACGTTGAAGCGCACGAGGCGGTCCATGCCGGCAATGCCAATCGCCGATAACAACGCGCCGATCGTGGTCGGGATCAGCGTGACGAACAGCGCCACCAGGATGACGACGGAGATCGTGCTGCCGGCGTAATGGACGTAGCTCGGGATCGTGGCGGTCGCGAACACGAAAATGATGGTCAGGCCGATCAGCAGGATATTAAGGGCGATCTCATTTGGTGTCTTCTGCCGCTCGGCGCCCTCGACCAGCCTGATCATGCGATCGAGGAAGGTCGAGCCCGGTGCGGCGGTGATGCGCACGCGAATCCAATCGGATAGGACTTGCGTGCCTCCGGTGACGGCGGATCGGTCGCCGCCGGATTCACGGATCACCGGAGCAGATTCGCCCGTGATCGCCGCTTCATTGACCGACGCCATACCTTCGATCACTTCGCCGTCCGACGGGATGATGTCACCGGCTTCGACCAGCACTACATTGCCGACCTTTAGCTCGGTCGAGGGAATGAGCCGAAAGTTCCGCGACGCGTCCGAGCCGGTCAGCAGCTTCGCCTGCGTCTCGGTGCGTTGCCGTCGCAACGTGTCGGCTTGCGCCTTGCCCCGACCCTCGGCGACGGCCTCGGCAAAATTTGCGAACAAAACGGTGAACCAAAGCCAAAGGATAATCTGGAACTCAAAACTGATATGGCCGCCGCCCGCGAAGAGGTCGCGGAGCAGGATCACGGTGGTCAGGGCCGTGACGATCTCGAGCACGAACATCACCGGGTTCTTGATCAGCGTGCGCGGATCGAGCTTGACGAAAGCGGAGCCAATCGCGGGCATGACGATCTTCGGATCGAACAGCGCCGAAACCGGCATGCTCTTGCGGAGGGTTGAGGTTTCCATTGCGGTCACTCCAAACCTAATTCGACGAGAACAGGGTGCCGGCGTTTTGCGCGAGTTGCTCGACGATTGGGCCGAGCGCCAGGGCCGGGAAGAACGTCAATCCGCCGATGATCACGATCACGCCGATCACTAGGCCGACGAACAGTCCGCCGGTGGTCGGGAACGTCCCGGAGGAGGCCGGTATCGATTTCTTGGCGGCGAGCGATCCGGCGATCGCCATCTTCGGAATGATCACCCAAAAGCGGCCGACGAACATCGCGACGGCGCCGGTGAGATTGTAGAACAGAGTGTTGCCGTTGAGCCCTGCAAATGCCGACCCGTTATTGGCGGTTTGCGACGTGTACGCGTATAGCACTTCAGTGAAGCCGTGCGGTCCAGGATTGTTCATGGAAGCGACGGCGGATGGCACCTGCATCGCAACTGCGGTCCAGCCGAGATACATCAACGGCAGGACCAGAATGGCAAGCATCGCCATCTTGACCTCTTTTGCTTCGATCTTCTTGCCGACATATTCGGGTGTACGGCCGACCATCAGGCCGGCGACGAAGATCGACACGATGACGAACAGCAGCATGCCGTACATGCCAGCACCGACGCCGCCGATGATGACTTCGCCAAGCTCCATATTGATGAGCGGGATCATGCCGCCGAGTGCGGTGAACGCGTCGTGCATCGCGTTGACCGCGCCGCACGACGCCGCCGTGGTGATGACGGCGAACAGCGCCGAACCGACGATGCCGAAACGGACTTCCTTGCCTTCCATGTTGCCGCCGGTAAGACCAAGCGCGTTAAGTGCGTCGTTGCCGTGCGCCTCGGCCCAGTAGCAGAAGAAAACGCCGACAACGAACAGAATCCCCATGATGGCAAAGATGGCCCAGCCCTGGCGCTGATTGCCGACCATTCGGCCGAAAACATTCGTCAGCGCGGCACCGATGGCGAAGATTGAGATGATTTGCACGAAATCCGACAAGGCGGTCGGATTCTCGAACGGATGCGCCGCATTGGCGTTGAAGAAGCCGCCGCCGTTTGTGCCGAGCATCTTGATTGCGATCTGCGAGGCGACAGGGCCGACCGCGATAGTCTGCTTGGCGCCTTCGAGCGTCGTGGCGTCGACATACGGACCGAGCGTCTGCGGAATGCCTTGCCACACCAGGAACAGCGCGTAGGGAATGCAGATCGGCAGCAGTATGTAGAGCGTGCATCTGGTCACGTCGACCCAGAAATTGCCGACCGTGCGCACCGAATGCCGCGTAAAGCCGCGGATCAACGCCATCGCCAGCACAATGCCAGTGGCCGCCGACAGATAGTTCTGATGCGTCAAGCCGAACATCTGCACGAGATACGACATCGTGCTTTCGCCGCCGTAGTTCTGCCAGTTTGTGTTGGTGATGAAGCTGATCGCGGTGTTGAGCGAGAGGCCTTGTTCGACCGCCGTCTGGCCGGCCGGATTGAACGGCAGGTATCCCTGCGCCCGGCACAAGACATAGAGCAGAACAAAGCCGCCGACGTGGAACAGCAGCACGGCGATCGTGTAGACCACCCAATTCTGCTCGCGCCGCTCGTCCACACCCGCAATTTTGTAAATGCCGATCTCGATCGGGCGGAGAAGCGGCGACAGGAAGGTACGTTCACCATTGAAGACGCGCGTCATGTAGCCGCCGAGAATGGGCGTGATCGCAACAATGATCGCGCAATAGAGCAAAATCTGAGCCCAGCCGATGACGGTCATGGTCATTGTCCCTTCAGAACAGTTCGGGCTTGAGCAGCGCGTAGACCAAATAGACGAGCAGCCCCGCGGTCACGAGCCCGGCAAGCGAATAGTCGAAGATCATGGCGATCTCCTCAAAGCTGGTCGCAGGCGTAGACGTAGGCGATCGATAGCGCGAAGAAGACAAAGGCGATCGCGATCATGACGACGTCCATCATGGGAATGCTCCAAGCAAAAATCCTATCTGGCGGGGCGCGGCTCTGGCTTGATCACGTGCGCCGAATCCCAATCTCTTCGGGCGCGATATCTGTCACTGCGGGCATAGAAATTCGAGAGGAACCCAAAGCCGAGTTAATAGGAATTCTATAAAGATCGATTGGGCGCAGGGTTATCGGCGCACAGCAACTAGCGCTGCGATCGCAGTTTTTCCCGTGTGGCACCGAGCTATTCCATCGTTGCATTGATGACATGCGATCGCGATTCATATGCGATCCACATAGCATTGCGATCCGATTGATCTGGTTTCTTTATGGCGCTTTGCCCATTCTGTTGCTTACAGCGGCAAGACTGCGCGTTCTTGAGGCCGGGCGATGGCGTGTGGCGTGAAGCAAATAGAAGCTTTGGACCGGCTGGAAGACGAACTGCGTCTGGTCCGGATACCGAGCCCGACACCGTTTTTCAACGTCATCGAATGCGCCTGTGCGCGTATCCCGCTGTTGAGCAAGGCGGGAAGGGCCGCGCGAATAGAGCGAGCACTTGCCGCCGCTGCTTGGACGGATGCGGCTCTCGGCTTGATCGAACTTGAAATGCCGGCCTGGAGGCCTCGGCGTTTGGCTTACGAGAGCGGTGAGTGGTTTTGCTCGCTGTCGCGAAAACCAAACCTACCGCTTGCGCTCGATGATGGCGCCGACGGTCACCACGAGCTGATGCCGCTCGCTATTTTGCTGGCATTTCTCCAAGCGCGTCGCATGTCTGCGGATGAATCGATATTGAGCGTGCCGGTGAATCCATCCGCGATCACCGAGATGATCTGCTGTGACAATTTTGCATAAACGTGTCAGTTCCGGATTTCTTTTGCGCCGCTATGCGATCTTTATGAAAACAGGCGTCGTTCTATCTGGAATCCATATGCGCTCATGGACAGATTCCCATGAGCAAAATCGCAAGGATGGATTCCCATGAGCGCAATTTCTGTCAATGAGACTATAAAAGGCGCGGCATCGCGCGCATCAAAAGTCGGAGGCTTGCTTTACCGAATCGCTGCGGCATTCAATTTGTTCTCGCACAGATGCCGGCAGGACCGAGTGCCCGCACGGGCATTACGGAGCGCGGACCACGAGATCAAAAGGCTGCATCGTATGATGCACGAGCATTCGCCGGCGTTTCGTCCCGGACGGCGTTGAGCAAATGAAATCGTCCCACCCTGTAGATACAAATGCGACGACGAGCGGACAGCTTGCGCAGCGTGACATCGCAAGCGCGCGTTCCTCCGGCGGCATTCATCTCGTTTATGCTCGCGATGAACAAGAATCCAATCCGGGCCACCCGCGCCCGTCGTCACGGGCGATTCCGAAATTTCCGGAGCGACCCAGCCCCAACGTGCTGAGCACTTCAATTCCGCTGTTTTTCATTGGCCGCAATCGGCGTGGCCTGTGGGTTGCACGCGAGGCGGAGGGACGCGCCGCAGGCCTGTTTTTGCTCAAGCGATCGGCGATCCGCTTCGCCTGGAACAAGGGGCGCAGGGCGGGTTGCGCAACGATGTTCCTCAACGAGCCGTTTGAGCTCGACTTGACGAACGAGGGCGGTCCGGCGGTTGCTCATCTTGCCGCGGCAATAGAGTTCGTTGGACGCCGGGCGCCCGGCATTGTTGCACTCATTGCTTCGCCATTTGCAAAGTGGTGCAGCCTTGGCAGCCGGATATTCCACGCGTTCGCCAGCGATCGCCAGGGGATCGAAAGAGACCTCTTCCGCGGCGAATACATTCTCGGATCGAAGAACGACGACGACCTGCCGATTCCATAACGCGATCCGTCACGGAGTATTGCGCTGCTCGGCGATCGGCTTCGTCCGGTTGGTACTCACGTCGAGAATCTTCGCCGCCGGCATCTCAGCCCGGCTCCACCAGCCGCCGCCGAGCGCCTGAAATAACGCCGCGGTGTCGGATAGCCGCGCTGCACGCGCCTCCACCACCTGGATGATGGACTGCAAATAAGCTTGTTGAGCATTGAGCAGCAACAAGACGTTGGCGTTGCCGCTCTGCATTTGTTGTTGGGCGAGATCGAAGCTGGTCTTGGCGGCGCGTTCGAAGTCCTGTGCCGCTCTCAGCGCATCGGCATCGTTCTGTATAGCGCGAAGCGTGTCGGCGACATTCTGTACCGCGCCTATCACTGTGCCCTGATAGGTCCACGCCGCGGCTTGGTATGTATCCTTGGCGCCCTCAAGCTGATGTAGCAATGTGCCGCCGTCGAATACTGTTTGAGTGGCATTGCCGGCCAAATCCCAAAATACGTTCTGCGGCGCGAGCAGGTGAGCGAGCGCGGTATTCATGAAGCCGGCATCGGCGCTGATCGTGAAAGTCGGCAGCAGGTTGGCGGTCGCGACACCGATCTGCGCGCTGGCGGAGTGCAATTGCTCCTCCGCGGCGCGTACGTCCGGGCGCTGCTCGATCAACTGCGAGGGTACGCTCACGGGCAGGTCGGCCGGCAAGTGCAGTTCGGCGAGTCTGAATGTCCGGCTTGGCGCCCCACTTGGATAAGCTCCAATCAGTGCCGCCAGCAGATCGTGCTGTTGCGCTAACGCTTTGCGGAGCGGCGGCAACGTCGCCTTCACCTGTGCAAGCGCGGCCTCTTGCACCGCTACATCGTTGCGGTTGGCATATCCGGCGTTCAATTGACGCCGCAGGATGTCGAGCATTTTGGTATTGATCGAAATCAACTCGTTGGTGGCGTCGATCTGGCCCTGCAACGACGCCTCGGTGATTGCTGCGACGGTCACGTTTGCCGTGAGGGCGAGATAGGCCGCCTCGACCTGGAAACGCTGCACGTCGGCCAACGCCTCGAGCGATTCCACGGTACGGCGATTGAGTCCCCAAACATCGAAGGTATACGAGACCAGGACCTGCGCGGTGTCGAGAGAGAACACGCTTGCACCGGAAGCTGGGATCGGCGAGAGCACGGCCGAGGTTCGCTGTTGGGTCGGATTGAAATTGGCCTGGACGAGCGGAAAGAACTTGCCTTCCTGGGCGTACAGGGCCTGCTTCGCCGCACGCAATGACGCCAGCGCCGATTGTAGATTCGGATTATTCGCGAGTGCGCTCGCGATCAAAGCGTTGAGCGCGGGCGAACGAAATAGCCGCCACCAGTCCTGCGGTATGTCGCGGCCCTCGACGAACCGCTGTGACTGTCCGCCAGGAACGTCGGCGCCGGATGTCAGCCGAGCGAGCGGCTCTCTGGTGTAGCGGGTGATGTCGGGCGCGGCGGGAACGCGGAAGTCGGGCCCGACGGCACAACTGGTCAATAGTGCCGCTGCCGCGACAGCGGTGGCACCAGCAAAAAACCACCTGACCGCTACGTACAGCATGTGCAACGGAGAATAATTCTAACAAGGATATGACTATAAACGCCTTGCAGGCATTATTTCCGATTTATTGCATGTTGGCTGTGATCGTCGCGCCACACTGTCATTTATTCAGTAGCAATTTGTGCTTGAACGATCTCACCGACCGTAGGTCGCCAATGTCGGCCGCCCGGAATGCGCGCACCGTGATAAAGTAACGTGAGTCGTAAGGTTTATTCTCCTCGCGCTGTAAGCGATCCGACCCCCACGATCGCTCTGAATCTCTGTGATTAATGACAGTAGACCGTGGCATCCGGTAATGGCCATGTCGCGGCCGATTTCAACGAGTTTGGTCGTGCTTGACCGAGGACTCCCCGCATGACTACCGACCGGGCAAGAGCGACGATTGTCGGCGCACTGCTCGTCGTTGGGTTCGTCGGTTATTGGCTCTGGTATCCCAGCGGCACGTCGAAGCCAGGATCGGGCGATACAACCGGTAGGACCGCGTCTGTTGCCCAAGACAGTGTTGACCTGACCGACTCGCAACTCGCCTCGGTCAAGGTCGCGCCGGTGGGCGAACGCGAATTTCCGGTCGAGAGACAGACCGTCGGCAGCATCGACTTCAATGAGGACATGGAGGTGCAGGTCTTCACCCCGTATCAGGGCAAGATCATCGCGCTGTTTGCGGAGGTCGGCGACGATGTGAAGAAAGGTCAGACACTGTTCACCATCGACAGCCCCGATCTCTTGCAAGCCGAGTCGACATTGATTGCCGCTGCCGGCGTTTTGGATCTGGACACAAAGAATCTCGCGCGGCTTCGCGATCTCTATACCACCCGGGCCGTATCGCAACACGACGTGGAACAGGCAGTTTCCGACCAACAGACCGCTGAGGGAAACTTGCGTGCAGCGCGCGATGCGGTGCGTATTTTTGGCAAGACCGACGCCGATATCGATCGCATCATTGCCCAACGCAGCGCCGACCCGACTTTGGTCGTGACGAGCCCGATCGACGGCCGGATCACGGCGCGCAATGCGGCGCCTGGGTTGTTCGTGCAGCCGGGCGGGACACCTGCGCCTTATTCCGTCGCCGACATTGACACCATGTGGATGTTGGCGAATGTCGCCGAGGATGACAGCCCTGCGTTCAAGGTCGGGCAGCCGGTCACAGTCAAGATCGACGCGTTCCCCGGCCGCGTGTTTGACGGCAAAGTCACCACCATCGGAGCGACGGTCGACCCGAATACGCGGCGGGTTCTCGTGCGGTCGGTGATCAAGGACCCGAAACACGAGTTGCGCTCGGGCATGTTCGCGAATTTTACCATCAGCGTTGGCACGTCGGTGCGATCACCCGCAATTCCGGACGATGGCGTTGTGCGCCTGGGCGACGGCACAATGACGGCGTGGGTCACGGCCGACCGCCGTCGTTTCACGCAGCGTACGATCAAAATCGGTGAAGAAAGCGACGGTTACCGGCAAATTCTCGACGGCGTCCGAGTTGGCGAACTCGTTGCAACCGACGGCGCGCTGTTCCTGAGCAATACCCTCGAT
The DNA here is from genome assembly GCA_030037645.1 of Xanthobacteraceae bacterium. Classification (GTDB taxonomy): domain Bacteria; phylum Pseudomonadota; class Alphaproteobacteria; order Rhizobiales; family Xanthobacteraceae; genus BOG-931. The sequence continues at coordinate 5,305 of JASHQI010000132.1, read as the reverse complement.
ACAGCCTCTCAATAGGTTCTCGAAGACAGGAAAAGCTAACGACAACGGACTGAGAGACAAGCCTTGCTCAAACGCGTGCTGCAATTCGGACTGACGCGCCGGCCCATTATTCTCCTAGGTCTGTTGATGTTTATCGTCGGCGGGCTGATTACCTTTACCCAGCTGAACATCGAGGCCTACCCGAATCCGGCACCGGTCATTCTGGAGATCACCGCCCAGTCTCCCGGCCAAACCGCCGAAGAGATGGAGCGCTATTACACCATTCCGATCGAGGTCGGTCTTGCCGCGACGCCGGGCGTCGACGTCATCCGCTCGACCTCGTTCTATGGCCTCTCATTTGTCCGCGTGACGTTCAAATACGGGGTCGACTATTACTTCGCGCTCACGCAGACTGCCATCAATCTGCAGCAGAACGTTAGCCTGCCCAATAATGTCGTGCCGACGATTCAAGGCTCGAGCCTGGTCGGCGAAGTCTATCGTTACCAGGTGGTCGGACCGCCGCATTTTGGGCTGTCCAATCTGCGCACCATTCAAGATTGGATCGTGCAGCGCCGTCTGCTGACGGTACCGGGCGTCGTGCAGGTCAATACCTGGGGCGGCACGACCAAAGAGTTCGAGGTCGAAGTCGACCTTAACAAGCTCGACGCTTACAACGTTACGCTCCCCCAGGTGATCGGTGCCATCGGTAACGCCAATATCAACGTCGGCGGCCGCACAATCAACTTTGGTCAGCAATCGGTCAACATCCGCGGTGTCGGGCTCTTGAACAGCGGTGGAGACGACGATCTGACGCAGGGATATCACGTCCAAGACATCAAGAACGTGGTGCTGACGCAATCGAACGGCGTGCCGGTGCGGATCAAGGATGTCGCCAATGTCGATGTCGGCAATGTGCCGAGGCTCGGTAAGGCCGGCCGTGACCGCGACGACGATATCATCGAAGCGATCGTGGTCATGAACAGGACCGCGCACACCAACGACGTCGTGCCGCGCATCAGAAAAGAGATTGAGAAGCTCAACACCGACGGGACGTTGCCGCCGGGAGTGAAACTCGTGCCCTTCTACGACCGCACCACGCTTGTCGCAGTCACCACCAGCACGGTTTTGCACAATCTCATTTATGGTTGCGTGCTGATTTTTCTTATTCAGTGGCTTTTCCTGGGCGACTTGCGTAGCGCCATCATCGTCGGCGCCAATATTCCCTTCGCCCTGTTTTTCAGCGTCATCATTCTGGTGCTGCGCGGGGAAGATGCCAATCTACTGTCCGTCGGCGCCGTGGATTTCGGCATCATCGTCGACTCGGCTGTGATTCTGGTCGAGAATATCTATCGCAATTTTCAGTCCAGCCCCGAACAAAGACGCCAACTGCTTGCCGACCTGGCTGGAGAAAAGTGGGGTACCGATCCGACCCGTGGCGACCCTTCATGGACGGCCCGGTTGCGTCTTATCCTGATCAGCGCATTGCAGATTGATCGGGCGGTTTTCTTCTCCACCGCGATCATCATTGCGGCTTTCATCCCGTTATTTACGATGCAGGGCGTTGAAGGCCAAATTTTTGGCCCTATGGCGCGGACTTACGGTTACGCTCTGGTTGGAGCCTTACTTGCCACTTTCACCGTTACTCCAGTTCTGTCGTCATTCCTGCTTCCCGAGCGCGTTGCCGAGGTCGAGACGGTCGTTGTTCGCGAGCTACGCCGCATCTACACGCCGGTGTTGCAATGGTCGCTGGTGCACCGTGGTGTGATGGTGGGCATTGCCGCGGCATGTTTGGTGATCTTCGGCTTTCTTGTGCCGCGGCTCGGCACCGAGTTCCTGCCTGCGCTGGAGGAGGGCAATCTCTGGATTCGGGCGACGATGCCGCCGACGATCTCCCTCGAAGCCGGCATGCCAATCGTGAACAAAATTCGAGAGATTATTCTTCGCCATCCGGAGGTTATTACTGTCGTTTCTCAGCACGGGCGACCGGACAACGGCAGTGATGCCGCGGGATTCAATAACGCGGAATTCTTTGTTCCGCTCAAGCCATTCGATCAATGGCCCGTCGGGATGACCAAGAACAAGCTGATCAACGAGCTGCAGTCGGAATTTTCCAATGCGTTCACCGGAATTAGCTTCAATTTCTCGCAATATATCCAGGACAACATCGAAGAAGGCCTGTCCGGCGTTAAGGGCGCCAACTCGGTCAAGATCGTCGGCCGCAATCTCCAAAAGCTCGAACAGCTTGCCGGCGAAGTCATGACGCAAATGGCCAAGGTTCCTGGCGTCACCGATCTCGGCGTATTCCCGGTACTTGGCCAACCCAATCTGAACATCCGGGTGAACCGCGAAAAAGCGGCGCGTTATGGCCTCAATACCGGTGACGTCAACGCCGTTGTCCAAGCGGCACTAGGCGGCACCGTGGCGACAACGTTGTTGGAATCGGATCGCCAATTCAACGTCACGGTGCGGCTCGCGCCCAAATATCGCGACAGTATTGACGCTGTACGCAATATCAAGGTCGCGTATCCGACGCCGAGCGGTATCAACGGCTACGTTCCGCTCGGCGAGATCGCCGACATATCGCTCGATACCGGCGCTTCATACATCTATCACGAGAGCAACGAGCGCTATATTCCGGTCAAATTCAGCGTCCGCGGGCGAGATCTTGGCAGCACGGTCGCGGAAGCGCAGAAGTTGATCGCGCAAAATGTAAAGCTGCCGAGCGGCTACCGCATTGTGTGGGCCGGCGAGTTCGAGGAGTTGCAGCAAGCCAAGGCCCGTCTGGCGGTCATAGTGCCGCTGAGCTTCATGTTGATCCTGTTACTGCTCTACGGATTGTTCAATTCGCTGCGCGACAGCTTGCTTGCACTCGCCGGCGTTCCGTTCGCGGCTGGCGGCGGCGTGCTCGGGCTTTACGTTGCAGGCTTGAATTTCAGCATTTCGGCTGCGATCGGCTTTATTTCGCTGTTGGGTGTTTCGGTGATGAGCGGCATACTGATTATCAACGGCTACCACCAAGTTGCGGCGACCGGCTTGACTCCGGTTCAGGCTATGTTCCAGGCCGTGGAACGGCAGATGCGGCCGGTATTGATGATGGCACTCTCCGCCTGCATCGGCTTGCTTCCGGCGGCGGTCTCCACCGGCATTGGCAGCCAAGTGCAGCGGCCGCTGGCGACGGTCGTAGTCGGCGGCATGTTCATCGGCCCGATCATCCTGCTGGTGGTTGTGCCGGCGGTGCAGACGTTGTTCCTGAGCCGGGCGGGTCGTACGCCTCCCAGCGAAGCCGATGCATCGCAAGCGGAGGTGTAAACGAGCCGATGGCGAAGCAGCGCAAGATTTGGATCGGCCTCTGCCTTCTCGCGACGGTTCTGTCTGGCACGACGCGGATACAGGCAAGTCTTGCCGAGGAAGCGACGCAATCCGCGGGTCATCACAGCGAGTCGCATTTATTCTCCGCGCCGGGTTACCATCCGATGTCGGGTGATCGAGGCACGCACGGCAGCGTGACCGACAACCCTGGCGGACGAAACGCGATCGGCGCACGCATAGCTCCGCAAAGCGTTATTCAGAAGAACGTCACACCGCTGGGGTTGCATACTTTGCCGCCGATTCCGTCTGCTGCGGCCAGTGAGATGAGCAACCAGGTGCCCACCAAAGGGACTTTCGGAGGACCAGGAATGATCCGTTTGAATTCGAGTCCAACCGGGGTGCCGCCAATCCGCAATGCAATAGGCGGTGCCGCACTGATTCGTCCGGGCGTCGCGCCACACGGGATTGGCGGTCCAGCCAAGGGGCTGACCGGCATCAACGGAACCACGTTGGTGCGCAAGCATTAAGAGCGTTTGCCTTCTCGCCTGGGCGCCGCCACAGCGCGGCCAAAAACCCAAGTATTTCCGCTGCATAGTTGCAAATTGCAAAGGCTGAGGTCGTCGAAAGCGCGGGATTCAGGTACCAGCCATTGCTGCATCTCAATCGGCTGCGCTTCGCCTCTTAATCGTCAGCCAATTTGGAAATATACTAGTGCAGTGTTGAGGGGGGCAGTTCAGTTGCTCACGGTCGCGATGTCTCGGCATCGGGCCGCCACCGACGAGCAAGTAAAGATAGCTGTGGATGCCGGGAGCGAGCCAAATGGCGAACCTGGAGAATCCGCCTGAAACGAAATTGCGAGCTTCAAATATCTCACGTGGAATGCGGATTGCTGGTCTCGTCCTGAGGGCCGCATTTATTCTCTCCTTGGTAGTTTTGACTTTTCGCGTCAGCATGCCGCAGAACGAGACGATTGCGACGGCCTATGACACGCCGGCTGATCTCGTTCGCCTAATTCTGGGATTTGTCGTTTGTGCCTGGCTACTGATCCAGGTTTTTTTCGTGCCTAAGGATGCCGAAGGTTATCGAACGTGGCTTTATCTTGGGCTCGTTGCCGTGCCCTTCGTCGTGATTTGTCTCGTCGCCGTCTGGTGAGTTCTGTTTGAGCCGATCTTTTCCGGGAAATGGGTCATCGGATCCGCAGCTCGTCTTGAGTGCAGTCACGCTACGGCTCGATCAGATGCCCGGTTGCGGCTTTGAGCACCGCCTCGGTGCGTGTCGCTGCGCCGAGTTTGGACCGCGCATTGTCGGTGTGGAAATCGACCGTCCGCTTGGTCAAGTCCAGAATTTTCGCGATTTCGCTCGAGGTCTTGCCGCGCGCCACCCAGGTCAGCACCTCCACCTCGCGGTCGTTGAGCGCAACCGTCTTTGGCCACAGACCGGTACGCGCGACACCGGCGAGGCGCGCCGTGATGATGGTGGCGAGTACTTCGAAATCGATCGGCTTGGTGACATAGTCGTCGGCTCCGAGTTGTCGGCCCTTGAGTTCATTGTCCCGATCGGTCAGCGCTGTCAGAAAAATGAAGGGCATCTTTGCAAAGCGCGGGGCTAGCGCAATCAATCGCTCCAGCAACTCGAATCCCGACATCGCCGGCATGCTGATATCCGATAACACCAGGTCGGGCATGATTTTCAGGATAGCGGCAAGGCCCTCGCGGCCATCGTGTGCGACTGTGACATCGTAGCCGCGGTCGACGAGTTCCTCGGCGATCAGCGCTGCGGTCTCGCGATCGTCCTCAATGCAAAGAATCTTTTTCTGTGCGTCAGTCATCCGACGTATCCGTAGGCCGAAAACTAGCCCAAATGGGCTGCAAATCCAGCCAGCTCATGAGGCTTGCAAACGGCAGTTTACCGCATTCCGAGTTCCCGTGGTTGCAGCGCTGCGATATGGTAATGTAAGCGCCTTCAATTCCAGGTGTTCACGTAGCAATGGTCGACCCCATGGGGCAGCCGCAATCGA
>JASHQI010000014.1 GCA_030037645.1 Xanthobacteraceae bacterium | reverse complement strand
GTCAATGCGCTGATGGTGACGCTGCCCTGGCTCGAGGCCAAAACGCATGAGACGAGCGCGATCATGGGCGAGGATTTCTGGAAATACGGCATCGCCGAAAACCTTCCCGAGATCGATGCGTTGACGCAATACATCCACGAGCAGGGCTTGGCCGACCGCAAGGTGAAGGTCGAGGAGCTGTTCCATCCCTCGACGTTCGAGATTTCGAAAGTGTAAGCTGACGATGGCGGTCTACGACAGTGCGTCATTCCGGGGCGCCGCGCAGCGGCGAGCCCGGAATCCATACCCCCTGCGCTGTGAGTATGGATTCCGGGTTCCTCGCTTCGCTCGGCTCCGGAATGACGGATAGGAGAGTTCGTGAACAACGACAATCGCGTGATCGTTTCGGGCTGCGGGCCGGTCGGTGCCGTCATGACGCTCGCCTTGGTGAGAAAAGGCATTCCGGTCACACTGATCGAGCAATTACCGGACGCCGCCGAGGATCAGCGCGCCGCCACGATCCATACCCCGACCGTCGAGATGCTGGTCGAGCTTGGACTGGAAAAGGAGATGTTCTCGGACGCTCCGTCGGGCGGCATGCAGGCGCCGCTGTTCCATTTCCGCGACCGCGCGACGGGCGAATTGATCGCGGTCTTCGACATCGGCCTATTGCAGGGCGAAGTTCCGTATCCGTATGTCGTGCAATGGGAGCAGTACAAGCTCGTCCACGCCGCGCTGTCGCATATAAAGTCGAGCGGGCTCGGCGAGATCCGCTTTGCCACGAAGCTCATCGGTCTCGCGCAGACCGCCGATGACGTCGAAGCCACGGTCAGCAACGCCGCCGGCGAGAGCGAAAAACTGTGCGGCAAATATCTCATCGGTGCCGACGGCGGCAGCAGCGCGGTGCGCCGTCTCGCTGAAATTCAATTCGACGGCTTCACTTGGCCAGAGCGCTTCATCAAGATCGGCACCAGCTTTGATTTCGGCGCCACCGGAAAAGGCCTTTGCACGCGGAACTACTTTTTCGATCCCGACGAATGGCTCAACTTGTTCAAGGTCAAGGGTTATGGGCCACCGGGAATCTGGCGCGGCGTGCTTCCGGTTTCGGAGTCGGAGAGCGACGAAGAGGCGCTGAGCATGACGAGCATCCAGCGGCGCCTGCAACGCATCCATCGGAAAAGCGGCGATTACGAAATTCCCTATTACGCGCTTTATGCGGTTCACCAGCGCGTCGCCGCGACGTTCAACAAGGGCCGCGTGCTGCTCGCCGGCGACTGCGCCCACGTCAACAATCCGATCGGCGGTATGGGCATGAACGGCGGCATCCACGACGCCGTCAATCTTGCCGAAAAGCTGGCCGAGGTGTGGTTCGGTCGCGCCGAGCCGACCCTGCTCGATCGCTACACCCGCCAGCGCCGCAAGGCTCAGGTCGATTACGTGCAGGCGCAGACCATCGAGAACAAAAAAAAGCTGGAAGAGAAAGATCCGGCGATCCGCCGCAAACATCTGGATCAGTTGCGCCGCACCTCGGAAGACATCACGCTGCACAAGAAGTTTCTCTACCGCAGCTCACTCATCGACAGTTTGAATTCCGCGAATGCGGTGGAGTGATTCGGAGAACGGAGGACAGAAGACGGACGATAGTTGAGGGAGAGAGCCGTCTTCTTATCTGTCGTCCGTCCTCTGTCGTCCGCCAATCTGACTGCCCCACTTCGCCTCGATCTCCCGCACCTCGTCGGCCGAAAGCGCCGAGGTCGGCGGAAACTGGTCCCGCCAGGCAAACGGCCGGCAAGCGTCGATGACCGCTTTCGAATGCGAGGTGACGCCGCGCTCCTTGTCGGCCGGCGAAATGCGCGGGTCGAGCGCCGAACTCCAGGCGTTGCGCAACACGTCAATGCCCTCGGCCGGTTCGCAACGCGTTGCAATCGCCCACATGACGTCGGCGAGATCGGACGGGTCGATGTCGTCGTCAACCACCACGATGATGCGCGCCATGTAGCTGTGCGCGGCCGCGACCAATGCCGCGCGCTTGGCGTGGCCGTCGTAGCGTTGCCGCAACGCCACCACCGTCATCAGCTGCGACACATGCTGCCAGACGCCGGCCACGTCGGTTACTCCGGCGCTTTCGAGATTGCTCCAGATGGTGGCGGCGCGGAACGGCAGCCCGAAATGAAAGCGCGGCGGTTTCATCGGCGGCGAGCCGAGCAGGATCGGATCATCGCGATGATGGATGGCCACGACTTCCATCACCGGGCCGGCACGCGCTGCGGCGGCGTAATAGCCGGTGAACTCGCCGAACGGCCCTTCCGGCAGCGTCGCCTCGGTCATCGGCGGCAGCCGGCCTTCAAACACGATCTCGGCTAAAGCCGGAATCGGCAAACCGGTGTGCGGCCCGGCGCAGACTTCGATCGGCACGCCTTTGATGGCGCCGGCAAACTCGTATTCCGAGCGGCCGTCCGGCAGATATTCGAAGCCGGCGATGAACAAAGCCGGGTCCTCGCCATGGACGACGGCGACCGGACAGTTCTTGCCGCGATCCCAATATTTTTTTGCGATAATCGCGCCGTGCCGGCCACCGTGATCGAACTGCACCGTCACTCTGTTCGGGCCGTGCACCTGAATGCGGTAGATCGAGGCGTTTATCCAGCCGTCATCGGGATCGCGCATGATGACGAGCGAGCCGGCACCGATGAAGGGTCCGCCGTCATGCCGGTGCCAGATCGGCGCCGGAAAACGGGTCACGTCGACATCGGGCCCGGCAATCATATTGTCGAGGACTGCGGCCTTGGCGACGGAAACAGCCGGCTGCGGTCGCAGGGCTTTGCGCTTATCCATCCAGGCCCTGAGTGCGTCCAGCGGCCGCAGCGTGGGATCGATCCCAAGCGCCAGCGCCGCGCGTTGGACACTGGTGGTGGCATTGGTGAAAACACGAAAGCCCCGCTTGTGGCCCTTGATATTGTCGAACAGCAGCGCCGGGCAGTCGGGCAGGCCGGCCGCGACTTCGGTAATGCCGCCGATCTCGAAACGGGGGTCGGCGCCATCGATGCGGCGCAGCGCGCCAAGCTTATCGACAAGGTCGATGAATTCGCGCAAGTCCTTGTACATATCTGTGGACCTGTGACTTCCTATTTGTTTCGCCTGGGCGGGATATAGTCGGGAAGTCAAGGAGTTATTTTTGCACGAGAACAAGTATAAGTGAGCCGTGTTCCGGGGCACACAGTCTTGATGTCATCTATTGCCCATCTCGTTCACACCTACGGCCTCCTGGTGGTCGCCGGCTGCATCAGCCTGGAGGGAGTGGGTTTGCCGCTGCCGGGCGAGACGTCGCTGATCATCGCGTCCGTCATTGCCGGAAATCAGCACAATCTCAACATCGTTGCCGTGATCTTGACCGCGGCCGCCGCTTCGGTCGTCGGCCGCACCGCCGGCTATTACATCGGTCGAGAATTCGGCTACTGGCTGTTGCTGCGTTATGGCTTTTATTGGCGGATCACCGAAGCCAGGATCAAGCTTGGTCAGTACCTGTTCCTGCGCCACGGCGGCAAGATCATCATTATCGCCCAATTCGTTCCGGTGTTGCGCGCCATTGCCGGCATCCTTGCCGGAGCCAATCGAATGCCGCGCGGCCATTTCCTTGTGACGAATATCATCGGTGCTTCGCTATGGGCGACGTTCTTCGGCATGGCCGCGTATTCCCTGGGTCGGCAGATCGAACGGTTGGCCGGACCCATGGTATTTTTGCTGGGTTTTGTCGCCGTGATCGTCATCATCATCGCCGGCAACTTCGTGCACAGCCACGAAGCGCAACTCGAGGCGGAAGCGGAAAAGGCCCTGCCGGGCCCGCTTGATTTGCCTTGAGCGACCCGCCTCGCCGATAATGTCAGCCGCAAATTGTCCGAGGATCCCCACACCGTGACCGTGTCCTGGTCAACGATCGATTGCGACGTGCATGTCAATGTGCCCAGCATGAAGGCGCTGTTGCCGCATCTCGATCAATATTGGCGCGATAGCGTCGTCGACCGCGGCATGAACTCGCTGGACTCAATCAGCTACCCGCCGAATGCGCCGCTCACGGCGCGGCCGGATTGGCGCGGGCGCGCCGGCGAGCCGCCAAACACGCTCGACATGCTGCGCAGCCACGCGCTCGATCGCTGGAATATCGATATTGCCATCTGCAATTGTCTTTACGGCGTTCAGCTTCTCTACAGCGAGGATATGGCGGCGGCATTCGCCAAAGCGGTGAACGACTGGGTTGCGGCGGAATGGCTTGATCGCGATGCGCGGCTGCGCGCTTCGATCGTCGTGCCGATGCAGAATCCGGACTATGCGGTCGCCGAGATTGAGCGCTGCGCCAAGGACCGGCGCTTCGTGCAGGTGCTCGTTCTCGCCATGGGTGAGGCGCCGCTCGGCCGCCGCCAATACTGGCCGGTCTATGCCGCCGCGGAGCGGCACGGCCTGCCGCTCGGCCTTCATGCCGGATCGAGCTATCGGCATCCGGTCACCTCGCTCGGCTGGCCGTCCTGGTACGTCGAGGATTATTGCGCGCAATCGCAAGGCTTTCAGTCGCAAGTGGCGAGCCTGGTCTGCGAGGGCGTTTTCGTGAAATTCCCCAAGCTGAGAGTCGTGCTGCTGGAATCCGGCGTCACCTGGCTGCCCGCCTTTTTGTGGCGGCTGTCGAAATTCTGGCGCGGCGTCCGCCTGGAAGTGCCGTGGGTCGACCGTTCGCCGCTTGAGATCGTGCGCGAACACGTGCGCCTCACCATTCAGCCGTTCGACGGGCCGGACGATCCGTCGGCGGTCGCGCGCCTGATCGATCACATGCAGTCCGACGACATGTTGCTGTTCTCTTCCGATTTTCCACATTGGCAGTTCGATGGCGACGACATCATGCCGGTGGGTATCCCGGAGCGGCTGCACGGCAGGATACGGCGCGACAATGCTTTGGCCACCTATGGCCGTCTCACTGAAACGCTGGTCTAGATTGGACTCGTGCTTGCGTGGGAATGAACGGGATATTGGTTAGGTTCTTCGCATGGCGAAACATGTAATTGCTGCGCTGCGCGAATTTCCGGCCGGAACTCGCAAGCTCGTCGACATCAAGGGTCGGCAGATCGCCGTCTTCAACATCAACGGCGAGTTTTTTGCGCTCGCCAACCGCTGCCCGCATCAGGGCGGCAGTCTCTATGACGGCCGGCTGACGGGTTTGATCGAATCCAATGAACCCGGGCGATACCGCTACTCGCGGCGCGGCGAGATCATCCGCTGTCCGTGGCATGGCTGGGAATTCGACGTGCGCACCGGAAAATCATGGTGCGATCCGTCGCGCGTTCGGGCACGGCAATTTGCGGTTTCGGTCGCGCCCGGCTCAGCGCTTGTCGAGGGGCCATACGTGGCGGAAACATTTCCCGTGAGCGTCGAAGACGACTATGTGGTGCTCGACGCATGAAGGAAAATGACATGGCAAAGCGACTGTCGGCGCCGGCAAAGTTGCGGCTCGCCGCCGATATCGGCGGCACCTTCACCGATATAGCGGTATTCGACGAGGCGACCGGCAAGCTTACTTTCGGCAAGGCGCTGTCGACGCCGGCGCATCTGGTCGAGGGCATCACCGCAGGCGTGACCAAGGCCGGCAGCGATTACCGCTCCGCCGCGCTGTTCCTGCACGGCTCGACCATCGCGATAAACACCATACTCGAGCGCACCGGCGCCAAAACGGCGCTGCTCATCACCGAGGGCTTCCGCGATATCTATGAGATCGGGCGCATCAACCGTCCGGACGCCTACAATCTGTATTTCAAGAAGCACGTGCCGTTGATCGAGCGGGCGCTGCGCTTCGAAGTGAAGGAGCGCATGCTGGCGGACGGCGAGATCGACAAGCCGCTCGACGAGGGTGAAATCACGGAACTCGGTAGGAATCTCGAACGCCTCGGCATCGAAGCCGTCGCGATCCTGTTCCTCAATTGCTACGCCAACGCCGATCATGAGCGGCGCGCCAAAACTATTCTGGAGAAGAATCACCCCGGCTTATTCGTGTCCGCGTCCGATGAGTTGTCCCAGGAATATCGCGAATTCGAGCGCTGCTCGACGGTCGCGGCCAACGCCTATATCGGGCCAAAAGTCCGGCACTATATCGGCGAGATCGACGCCCATATGCGGGCGGCGGGCTTTGCCGGCTCGTTCCTGGTCGTGCAATCGACCGGCGGGCTTTACGAAGCCGGCCAGGCGCAGAGCCAATGCGTCCGCATGCTGGAATCCGGCCCCGCGGCAGGCGTCATCGGCACGCAAGCACTGTGCCGCGCGCTCAAGATCGAAAACGCGATCGCCTTCGACATGGGCGGGACGACCGCCAAGGCCGGCGTCATCCATCACGGCGAGGCCTTGACCACCGGCGCGGCGCTGATCGGCGGCTACGAGCAGGCGTTGCCGATACAAATCGCGATGATGGATATATTCGAAGTGAGCGCCGGCGGCGGCTCGATCGCGCGGGTCGTTGACGGGGCGCTCCGGCTCGGCCCACAGAGCGCGGGGGCTTCACCCGGTCCGGCCTGTTACGGCCTCGGCGGTCTCGAGCCGACCGTCACCGACGCCAATCTCGTGCTCGGCCGGCTTGGCGCAGAGCGCTTTTTGGGCGGTGAGATGAAGCTCGACGTCGCCGCCGCTGAACGCGCGCTTAAAAGCCGAGTCGGCGATCCGCTCGGCATGACCGCGGTCGAAGCTGCGGAAGGAATCCTGCGCATCGCCGCCACGGCGATGTCCTATGCGGTCAAGGGCGTCACCACCGAGCGCGGCTTCGATGCCGGCGATTTTGTCCTGTTTGCCTATGGCGGCGCCGGTCCGCTGCACGCCGTCGAGGTCGCGCGCGAAATCGGCATGCGCCGCGTCATCGTGCCGTTAGCGCCGGGCGTTTTCTCGGCGTTCGGAATGCTGTTCTCCGATCTGCGCTATGATTTTGTGCGGACATGGTTCACGCCGCTCGACGAAGCGTCGTTCGACGACATCGAAAAGGTCTATCGTGGCCTTGAGCAGCAGGGCCGCGAGGCGATTGCCGGCACGTCGGTCAAGCCGCAGCGCGTCGTCATCAAACGCTCAACTGATATGCGCTATGTCGGACAGGAACATGCGGTGACGGTCGATCTGCCGATGGCGGTGTTCAAGCGCCGTGATCGCAAAGCGATCAAGCGCTATTTTGATGCCATGCACGCGCAGCGCTACGGCACGTCCGCGCCACAGGAGCGCGCTGAGATCGTCAGCCTGCGCTCGACCGTAACCGGGCTGATGCGTAAACCGCCGCAACGCCGGATCGGGCGCGGCCAGAATGTGCCGCCAAAATCGGCGTTCGGCGGCAAGCGTAATGTGTATTATGGCGGACGCTTTCATCTAACGCCGACCTACCGGCGCGATGCGCTGATTGCCGGCAACCGGATCAGAGGGCCGGCCTTGGTCGAGGAGTATGCCTCGACCACGGTGTTGATGCCGGGAGATGTGCTGGATGTCGATGCGCTGGGAAATCTGGTGATTGCGGTAGGAGGACGATGAACGTCCGTTGGCTTTCGACCGAAAGGATTGCGCCATGACACTTCGCCGTCGACAATTCTTGCGTTTCGCCGCGGGTGCCGCGGCGTTGCCGGTCGTTTCGCGTTACGCCCGGGCCGAGACCTATCCGGCGCGGCCGGCGCGCATTATCGTCGGCTATGCCGCCGCGGGCCCGACCGACATTGCAGCGCGGCTGATGGGTCAATGGCTTTCGCAGCACCTCGGCCAGCAATTCATCGTCGAGAACCGGGCCGGTGCCGGCAGCAACATCGCGACCGAGTTGGTCGTGCACGCGCCTCCTGACGGCTACACGCTGCTCCTGGTCACGCAATCGAACTCGATCAACGCGACGCTCTACCACAATCTCACTTTCAATTTCATGCGCGACATCGCGCCCATCGCAGGCTTGATGCGTGCGCCCTCGGTGATGGAGGTCAATCCATCAGTTCCGGCCAAAACCGTCCCCGAGTTCATCGCCTATGCCAAGGCCAATCCCGGTAAGATCAACATGGGGAGTGCCGGCGTCGGCAGCCCGCCGCAAATGTACGGCGAGCTGTTCAAGGCGATGGCCGGCGTCGACTTGGCGACGGTGGGGTATCGCGGCGGCGGGCCCGCGCTTGTCGATCTGCTCAGCGGGCAGGTGCAAGTCATGTTTGAGGGAATTACCTCGTCGATCGGCTACATCAAGGCCGGCAAGCTGCGACCGCTCGCGGTCACATCGGCGACGCGCTCGCCGGCACTGCCGGGTGTCCCGGCCATTGGCGAATTTGTGCCGGGCTACGACGCGACCGGCTGGTTCGGCCTCGGTGCTCCTGCGAATACGCCAACGCCGATCATCAACCTGCTCAACAAGGAAATCAATGAAGCCCTCGCCGATCCCGCAATGAAGGCACGGTTTACCGAGTTGGGCGCCGAACCGATGCCGATGACGCCCGCCGAATTCTCAAAGCTTGTCGCCGACGAAACCGAGAAGTGGGGCAAGGTGATCCGCGAGGCCAACCTCAAGGCGGAGTAAAACGGCTCTGCCAGATCGCATAAGCGAAGATCGAACAAAAGAATTCAGGTTGAAATGGCGCGCAAGGTCGAAATGAGACGCTCTCGCAAGCAGAAGGTCGATCCGGTCGTGACCGAGATCGTGCGCAACGGTGTCATCGCGGTGACCGAGGAAATGAAAACCAACCTCATGCGCACCGCCTACAACATCATCATCTACGAAGCGCTCGATTTCACCACCGGCCTGTTCACCACCGAAGGCGAGACCGTCTCGATCGGCATCGGGCTGCCGATGTTCATCCGCGGCATGGCGGAGACGGTGAAGGCGAAGATCAGGCATTTTGGCCGCGACAACATGCGTCCCGGGGACATCTACGTCACCAACGATTCCTATCTCACCGGCAGCCACCTCAATCATGTCACCCTGACGTTGCCCATTTTTCACAAAGGCGTGCTGGTGGGGTTCTCCTGCTGCATGGCTCACTGGCTCGACATCGGCGGCACTCTCGGCGGCATTACCACCGATATTTTCTCCGAAGGTCTGCAAATCCCGATCCTGAAACTGCACGACCGCGGCCGGCCGAACGAAACGTTGATCGAGATCATCAAGCAGAACATGCGGCTGCCGAGCCGCGCCATGGGCGATTTGCGCGCGCAGATCACGGCGGTGAAAACCGGCGAGCGCCGTTTCCTCGAGCTCGTCGAGCGCTACGGCCGCGAGCAGGTCTTGGGCGCGATCAAGGCCATCATGGATCACTCCGAGGTCATGGCGCGTGCGCGCACCAAGTCGATCCCGGACGGGGTCTATGAGGCCGAATCGTATATGGACGACGACGGCATCGAGGTCGGCAA
>JASHQI010000013.1 GCA_030037645.1 Xanthobacteraceae bacterium | reverse complement strand
TACATCATAAAGGCGATCCAAGATGCAACTTATAGCGTCGACGCGTTCGCTCTCACTGCCGTCAACAAGTCCGTCGACGACCTTGGCACCGTGATAACCTTGTCTACGGCGAACGACTATAACGTTAGTGCTTCTCTCAGTAGAGATACAAATGCCCATAGACGAGCGCCGCCTTGGCTTTGAACTCAGCCGAGAACCGTCTCCGCGTCCTCATGGTGGTTCGTCCTCTGCATCGGCGAATCCACCTTAGCCGGCTGTGTCAAGAAGTGGGACCACCTCTGGTCGCCGAGGAAAAGACGGGCTTCCGCAACACGTTGCACGTCATGTGGAGAAGAAAAAGCCGGTAAAAGGCGAAGAGCGCCCCCTTCCCAGCAATCGCCGATCGGCGCACCGGATCCTCTATGAGGATCAGCGAGAGCGCGTAGAGAAATGATCTGAAAATGGCCGCAGCGCTATCATGCGAATGAGAGACCCGCGCGCAGTGTTTGCATTGGCCATCTGGGCAAATCAGGACGTCTCTAAGAGAGCCTTCGATTGAGGGACTGCCCGACCGACTTGACCTCACGCCTCACGGCTGCGGTTTCTCAGAAACGGGTGACCACGTCACCGCCTTCTGAAGGGTCGACAAATCTCGCGGATCAGGCGTGAGCTGACGCTGAGCTTATGGGGCTTCCAACATGCTTCTATTGGAAGCTCCTGGAGGCGCAGCTCCGTTGAGCGCCAGGCGTGGAATATTCCGCGATGGAACGTTGTCGAAATTTCGATGTCTGCAAAGCCGTGGCCGGCTAACAGGTCTCTCATGCAAGGAACATTTGGCCCCCACCAATTTGTTTCATCATTATGGGGTTTGCGACCGGGCGGGTAGAATGCCATCGCGGGCTTATCAATTTTATGCAGATCGAGATGCGTTTCGACGATCAGGAGGTGTTTGGCGACCTGTGCCGCCCTTGCCAAGGTTTCGATGGCGTCATAGCGGTGATAAAAGACACCCAGAAATAAGACGATATCGAATTCGCCGACGGTACCGGGCGAAATATCGGCGGGATCGATTTCCAGCGCCTCGACCTCCAAGCCAAGCGCTCGGCGCGCGAGTTCGAAGGTTTCCCGCCCGCGAAGGTGCTTATCCGTCCAGGCAAATTTGTCGGTCGCGAGAACCCGCCGAGCGCCGCGGCGTTTCGCCTCGAAGCTGTAGAAGCCGTTCCATGCTCCTATATCCAAAACACTGTGGCCGGCGATTTGGACGCGATCGAAAAACGATGCCGACTCCTGTCGGTGAATGGCGGGTGTTTTTGTGCCCGGAGTGACAATGCCTTCCCCGAGGTCAATGGAATGCCACCAAATATGCTTGGCGACCTCCGCTGATAGATGCTCACGCACGCGTTCACCTGTATTATCTGCCTCGGCACACCGCGTCAAAATACAATCACGAGATTTGCAAGTTCAACTCCAACGGCACTCGCCTGTGGACGGGGCGTAACTGACTCACGAACAGATGTCAAAATTCCGAACCGCCGTCGTATCGCCGCTCGTCCGTTCGCGCAGGCGCTCTCAAGGCCGGGGCGGTGTGCATGCGCATTGCTCTGCATAATTGGTCGATCGGCGGCGGCGAGGACAGCAGACGGGGAGGCGGAACTCAAATGCAAAACTGCTTGGCCAGATGAGATGCTACGCAAAATGAAAGCAGACGCAACCTCTCACGTAGCATTTGTGCCCGTCCGCGGGCCAAGCAGTTGTGGAGAGCAGGTTCCGCTCACCCTGGCGCATGCGGACGGAGATTTACCTGCAACGAGCCGTCGTTTATCGTCTCGCCTCTGTTTTGTCGCTTCAATTCGGCTCTGGACGTTCGGGAAAACAGCGACATGGTGACGGCAAATACGGTCGACGTGATCGTCCCCGTTTGGAACCAGTTCGATGTCACGAAGCAGTGCATCGAATCTGTAATCGCCTCGGTATCGCGTAATGACTTTGAAATCGTCGTCGTCGATGACGCCAGCAGCGATCCTGCACTCGTAGCTTACCTTCGCACGTTGGCGAAGGCCGGCGCCATAAGGCTATTTACGAACAAGTTCAATATCGGGTTCACCGCGACCGTAAATTTCGGGATGGGGATAGATCCCGAACGAGACGTCCTGCTCCTCAACAGTGACACCGTTGTTAACGGCGCTTGGCTGGAGCGGATGCGTGCGGCCGCCTATTCGGATCGTCAAGTCGCAACAGTGAATCCGCTGACAAATGCCAGCCACCGCAGCGGCTATCCTTATCGGCACAGCAATCGTGGCGTGGCTTTGGAGGTTTCGGACAACGTCCTGGACGAGCTTGCGGCCGAAAGAAACGCCGGCATTTATGCAGAGGTGCCGACCACGGTCGGTTTCTGCATGTATATCAAAAGGCAGTGCCTCAATGATATCGGCCTGTTCGACGTTGATCATTTTCCTGTTGGGTACGGCGAAGAGTCGGATTTCTGTTATCGAGCGCGAAAGGTAGGTTGGCGGCATCTGGTCGTCGGCGATGTCTTCGTCAGGCATCTCGACAGCCAGTCTTTCGGCAAGCGCAAACGGAAGCTGGTTCGGCATATGGTCTCGAAATTCGCGGTGCTACATCCAAATTCTCCGCAAGTTGACGAAAGATTCAGGCGCCTTGACCCGCTGCATGCATTGCGTGCGGGTTTGGATTTGGCGCGGCTTCGTCGGCTGGTGGAGCCTTGCAAAGCCATTAGAATGAATATGGTGGAAAATTGGAACGGGCCAATCGACGCAAATGATCCGACGGTGTTGGTGTACTGCCTGCAAGAGCATAGCGTGCAGCTCGTCGTGGCAAAAGAGCACTTTCCCAATCTGCAGCAATACAAAATGCCGAGGGACATCATCGAATTTAATGGGGCAATCCGGTATCTTGGAATCGAAAAGATCGTTTGCCGCTCGGAGTCCGATCTGGCGACACTTGATCGAAGGGTCATGGCGATGCCAATAGAAGTAGGCTTGGAACCGAGGTTGGAAGTCGCGCAGGCGTCGTGACTTGATCGGCAAGGTAGGGACATCGGCGGGCTCATCGGTTCGGACAAATCTGAAATCGAAGTATGGGGAAGGTGCTTTGCAGGGCCGCTCTGGAACTGATGCTATTTTCCGCGGCGCGGAACGTGAGAGCGCATAAGTATGGTCGAAAGGGCGTTAGTGACCGGCGCGGCCGGCTTTATCGGCAGTGCGATTGTCGATCGGCTGCTCCAGGATGGCTGGGAGGTCGTCGGCTACGACAATTTTTCTACGGGGTTTAAGGAGTTTTTGGCCGAAGCTCTGGTTGCTCCGCGGTTTTCCCTCATTGAGGGCGACCTCCTCGACAGCAACAAGCTGACTGCAGCGACCGCGGGAGTCCATACCGTCTTTCATCTTGCCGCCAATGCCGATGTCCGGTTCGGATTGGAGCATCCGCGTCGAGATCTTGAGCAGAATACGATCGCGACCTTCAATGTCCTGGAGGCGATGCGCATCCAAAAGGCAAAGGCGATCATATTTTCCTCGACCGGATCGGTCTATGGCGAGGCAGCCGAATTTCCGACGCCGGAGCATGCCGCTTTCCCGGTTCAAACCTCGCTGTATGGCGCCTCGAAGCTCGCGGGTGAGGGTCTGATTGCCGCTTACGCCGAAGGTTTCGGTCTACAGGCGTTCATCTTTCGCTTCGTATCGATCTTGGGCGAGCGCTATAGCCATGGGCATGTGTTCGATTTCTGTCGCCAGCTTCAGGACGATCCGTCTCGCCTTGAGGTTCTCGGCGATGGCCATCAGCGCAAATCCTATTTGTACGTGCAGGATTGTGTGGACGCGATTCTCACCGCGTTCTCCAGCGCCGACGACAAGGTGAACGTGTTCAACCTCGGTACCGAAGAATTCGTGGAAGTGAACGATTCCATCGCGGTGATCACGGAGCGGCTTGGCGTGAGCCCTAAACTTTTCTATAGTGGCGGTGATCGCGGCTGGGTCGGGGACAATCCATTTATTTTCCTCGATACGCGAAAGATCCGAGCGCTCGGCTGGGCCCCCAAACTGACAATCCGACAGGGC
>JASHQI010000131.1 GCA_030037645.1 Xanthobacteraceae bacterium | reverse complement strand
CACGATCATCTCGCCGCAGGCCTTCGATACTTTCATGGCGGCGGAAACCCATAAATGGGCGAAGGTGGTGGCACAGGCCGGCATCAAGGGCGAATGACGATTCGCGATCCGCGCCGCCCGCCCGCTTTTTGGGCGAAGCAGACATGATCCGGGTGGCAAAGCCGCGCTGCATCGGTCGGAAATGACCTGAAGTGGGCGTTTCGCCGGAGATTTTGTCGCGCTGCACAGCACGGTTCTCGGCCCGGAGTGTGGTAATGTCGGGCTGCAGTCTTGGGGATGGGTGCGTTCATGAGGCGAGGATTGCGATCATCGGTGCGCCTATTCCTGTCGTTACGCCACGACGTGCCGACCGAGCGGGCGCAAATGGTGAAGCAGGGGCCGCACGGCTATTTCGCCTATTCCGTCAGCCCCGGCGACCCGCTTGAGCGTCGCACGATCGCCGTCGCCGCGATTCAGGATCGCCTCGCGATCGGCGGCGGGCAGCACCGGCTGAAAAAAGGCGCCCCGCATCGGCCGGGATCGACGACCTGAGTCCGCGTTGCAGCGCATGAGCGTCTCTGCACCTTTCATCCGCCGCCCAATCGCCACCTCGCTTTTGATGCTCGGCGTCCTGGTGTTCGGCGTCAGCGCCTATAATCTGCTGCCCGTGGCGGCCGTGCCGAATGTCGATTTCCCGACGATCACGGTAACCGCGCAGTACCCCGGCGCCAATCCGAGCACGATGGCCTCGGTAGTCGCGACGCCGCTCGAACAGCAATTCACGTCGATTCCGTCGCTGAGCGAGATGACCTCGTGGAGCGGCGTCGGCATTACCTCGATCACGTTGCAATTCGATCTGAACCGCAACATCGATGCTGCAGCTTCGGACGTGCAGCAGGCGATCAATGCGGCAAGCGGCTTGTTGCCGCAGGATATGCCTTCGCCGCCGACCTACCGCAAAGTCAACCCGGCGGACTTCGCCGTCCTGATCTACTCCGTCCATTCCGACACCCTGCCGCCCTACAAGACCGACGAATACGCCAACAACGTCATCGCCGAGCGGCTGTCGACCGAGCCCGGCGTCGGTCAGGTCTTTGTCTTTGGTTCGATGCCCTACGCCGCCCGGGTTCAGATCAACCCGGCGGCGCTTGCAGCGCGGGGAATAGGGCTCGAAGACGTGCGCACTGCGCTGATCAACGCAACCGTCGACCGCCCGAAGGGCGAGATCGAGGGCGCGCACCAGGCGATCTCGCTCGACACCAACGATCAGCTGTTCGACGCTGCGCAGTTCGGCAATATCATCGTCGCTTACAAGAACGGCGCGCCAGTACGCATCAAGGATGTCGGCGACGTCATCAACTCGGTGCAGAACACCCGACTCTTTTCATGGTTCGGCGACCAGCGCTCGGAGGGCATCGCCATCCAGAAAGCGCCGGGCGCCAATACGATCGCCGTAGTGGACCGCATCAAGGCGTTGATGCCAAAGCTCGCGCAGTCATTGCCGCCGGCGGTCCATATCGATCTGATGGCTGACCGGTCGGAGACGACGCGCGCTTCGATCCGCGACGTGCAATTCACGATGATGCTGACGATCAGCCTCGTCATTATCGTGATCTTTCTGTTTTTGCGAACCATGTGGGCGACGGTGATCCCGAGCTTGGCCGTGCCATTGTCGCTGTTCGCGACCTTCGGCGTCATGTATGTCGGCGGGTACAGCATCGACAACATCTCGCTGATGGGATTGACCATCTCGGTAGGTTTCATCGTCGACGATGCGATCGTTATGATCGAAAACATCGTGCGATATATCGAACAGGGCGTGAAGCCGTTCGATGCCGCATTGCGCGGTGCCGGGCAGATCGGCTTTACGATCGTGTCCATCACCTTCTCGCTGATCGCGGTGTTTATTCCATTGTTTTTCATGGGCGGGATCATCGGACGGCTGTTCCGCGAATTTGCCGTGACGGTCGCGGTCGCGGTCGTTGCCTCGGCGGCGATCTCGCTGACCCTGACGCCGGTGTTGTGCTCGCTGTTTCTGAAAGAGGAGGGGCTGCACCCCAAGGGCGGCTTCAATCGGGGCGCCGAGCGCGTCTTCAAGGCGGCGCTGCGCGGGTATGACCGGGGGCTCGCTTTCATCTTCCGCCACCAATTTTCAGCGCTGCTGGCGACGCTCTTGCTGATGGTGGCGACCGGCTGTCTTTACATGATGATGCCGAAGGGCTTTTTTCCGGAGCAGGATACCGGGTTCATCTTCGGCGAACTCGACGTGCGCCAGGACGCTTCGGTCGCCAAGACCGACAAAATCCGGCGCGAAGTCGTCAACATCATAATGCACGATCCCAGCAGCGAGGGCGTCTTCTCGTATGACGGCGCCACGCCCTACAATCCGGCGGAGAACACGGCGCGCATCTTTTGGGCGTTGAAGCCCTACGATGAACGCGATGCCACCGCAGGGCAAATCATCGAGCGCTTGCGCAAGAAGGTGGCCGGAATCGTAGACGCCCAGTTCTTTATGCAGGTGCCGCAGGACATCACGGTCGGCGGCCGGCTGGCGCGCACCCAATACCAGTACACGCTGACCGACACTGACAGCGATGAGCTCAATCATTGGGCGTCGATCCTCGAACGGAAGATGAAGGGGCTGCCGGAATTGCAGGATGTCGCCTCCGATCAGCAGATCGCGGCGGCCCACCTGGCGATTGACGTCGACCGCGACGCCGCCTCGCGGATGGGATTGTCGGCAAATTTGATCGACCAGACGCTATATGACGCCTTCGGCCAGCGGCAGATCGCGACGATCTACACGGCAACCAACCAGTACAAGGTCGTTCTCGAAGTGCAGCCGCAGTTCCAGCACGATCCCAATCTCCTATCGACAATATACGTGGCCAATCCGACCGGCGCGCAAGTGCCGCTCAGCAGCTTCGCCCACTTCACCAACAAGAGCGAACCACTGATCATCAACCATCAGGGCATCTTCCCGGCGGTGACGCTGTCGTTCAACCTGACCCCGGGCGTGGCGATCGGGCAGGCGGTCGACGCCATCCAGAAGCTCGCCGACCGGCTGCAGGTGCCGCCGACGCTCAACGCCTCGTTCGAGGGAACCGCGCAGGCCTTCCAGGCCTCGTTGTCGTCGATGCCACTGCTGGTCGCAGCGGCGATCCTTGTCGTCTATATCGTCCTCGGCATTCTGTACGAGAGCTACATCCATCCGATCACGATCCTCTCGGCCCTGCCGTCGGCCGGCGTCGGCGCCCTACTGATGTTGTTGTTGCTGCATTACGAGCTGTCGGTCATTGCAATCGTTGGCATCATTCTGCTGATCGGCATCGTCAAGAAAAACGCGATCATGATGATCGACTTCGCGCTGCAGGCGGAGCGGCTCGAAGGCAAGAGCCCGCAGGAGGCGATCCATCAGGCCTGCCTCTTGCGCTTCCGGCCGATCATGATGACGACCTTCGCGGCGCTGTTCGGCGCAATGCCGATCGCCTTCGGCCGGGGCGGGGGCGCGGAATTGCGGCAGCCGCTCGGCATCGCGATCGTCGGCGGCCTGCTGCTCTCGCAATGGCTGACGCTCTATACGACGCCGGTCATCTATCTTTATCTCGACCGCCTCAGCTACTTCCTGGGTGCCTCGCGGCGCCAGCCGCGCCTGGCCGCGGTGCTCGAGGACGGCCGCCGGGTGCTCGAACCAATCGTTGCGCGCCAAGTTCAAGCGGCGCCGCAAAGTCCTCCCGTCGCTGCCGATGAGGTGAACGGGTAGGCTGACCCGCGCGGGAGCAATTGCTGCATTTGCTCAGGTCGCACCGTGGCAATGAACGGCGTTTCGCTGCCGCGCAGCAATTCGGTTGCTTTCGGAACGAAGCAGACATGAACCGGCAGGTAAATCCGGCTGAACCAGTCGAAAATGACCCCTTTCAGATATGAGCGACGACATCGAGTGCGGCACAGGGCGGGGTTCTAGGGCTATGCCATCCCGAACGGCAGATTCTTCTATAATGTGGCGCGGCGGCAACAGCGGTGGAGTGCGGGCGGTATATAATTGGCACGGTTTGCGGGGGCTCCGATGAAGATCACCGCGATTGGAATTGCTGTCATCGCTGCGCTGCTCGGCACGCCTGCTTTCGCGGCCGACATGGCCGTCAAGGCGCCGCCGGCTCCGCCACTCCCGTTGTGGACCGGATGGTATATCGGCGCCAATATCGGCGGCAGCTTCGGCACGACAACGCAAACCGCGAGCTTTCCAGCAACCATCATTCTACCGACTTCACCGTTTGGCTCTGCCTCATCCGATCTCGACGGCATAATTGGCGGCGGCCAGATCGGGTACAACTGGCAAAACGGCAATTGGGTGCTCGGCATCGAGGCCGATATTCAGGGCACCAGCGAACAAGCCTCGACCGGCTTGACGGGCATCGGCACCATCTCCATACCGGGCGTCGGGCTCTTCACAGATACAGGCACACTAAACATTTCGGAAAAGCTGAGGTGGCTCGGCACCGTGCGCGGGCGCCTCGGCGTCACGGTCAGTCCGAATTGGCTGCTCTATGCCACCGGCGGACTTGCTTATGGCGGCCTCGATACGGACACCACTCTGACCGTTGGCGCCTTGAGCGCGACGAACAATTTCACCGACACGCGCGCGGGATGGACGGCGGGAGCGGGCATCGAAGGCTGGCTTGGCCGCGACTGGACTGCCAAGCTCGAGTATCTGTATGTGGACCTCGGCTCGTTCACCGATACCTTCACTGGCGTTGGACCGTTCACGCCCGTAACGCTAACCACGCACGTCACCGATAACATCGTGCGCGTCGGCCTCGACTATCATTTCAACTGAGGCTGCCCGACCGCGACGCGGTATTGGTACGCGACGATCGGCGTTTCTTCCTACCAAGGCCCCGCCGATCGCCGTAGCCTTTTCGCCGGACGTAGTGCGAACCGCTCAGTGCGATCTGAGCTGGCGTTTGCGGCGTGCATACCCTGCCGTTCTGAAAACCATTATTTGAATCTTGGATTGCAATAACGGTCGCGATTGGCACATCGCGTCTGTTCGCGGCAAGCGCAGCAATTCGGTCGCTTTCGGAGGATTGTGTTGCAAAACTCGGGCGGGTTTTGCAGCTTGGGCGCATTTGAGCATTGGTCAGCTTGTGGCGCTCTCTGCTGAGAGCATCTAGCCGGCGTTATCAGCACGCCCACTTGACAGACCGGCTACGCCGCATAGGGGATTGCGACCGATGGCGGCGGGCGGCAGAGGAAACTGACGAGGCGCCGCAGGTTCTGAGCGGTTGCGGTCAGGAGCACCTCATCTTTGGCTCCGCTCAAACCGCGCAGTCGCAGCCGGTCGAGCCTGAAGATGCGCTTCATATGCGCAAACCGCATCTCGACCTTTTTTCGCTCCCGGCGCGATTGTTCGAAAGCCTCGGTTTTGGCCGGTGCGCGGGCGACATCGCGGGCGTCTTCATGGAGATCGCGTGGAATCCACCGCGAAAGCGTGTTGGGACTAGCCTCGATTCGCCAGCGCCAAATTATCCAACGGAACGATTCGGACCTGCCGCGCCTGGCCGAGCGGATTGCGCGCATCGCGCAAGCAGGCGGTCTCGAAATAGGGCCAGCCCCGTTGCGAGCAGTGCGTCGCCAGCGGCTTGGCGTCGGCGCGATCGGACTTGCCGTTCAGTGCGGGTTGACGCGCTTGGACTTGAAGCGACAGGCTCGGAAAAGCGACGAAACCTGCCGCGACAATTGCTGCAAAGGCGACGGCGTATATCGT
>JASHQI010000130.1 GCA_030037645.1 Xanthobacteraceae bacterium | reverse complement strand
GCCTATAGCGACGTGCTCTATGTCGACGGCTTGATCGGCCGCGATACCGTCAACACCATGCCGATCGCGACGATGAATGCGTTTCGCGAGCACGGCACGCTGCACGACACGCTTGACGAGAACGTCGCCGACGCAAAACGGACGCTCGGCGACCTCGGCCGGGTCGGCATCTCGCTCGATGGCGTGACCGACAAGCTGATCGAGGAAGGCGTCCGGCTGTTCGTGGACGCAGCCGACAAGCTGTACGCTGCGGTGGCAGCCAAGCGTGCTCACGTGCTGGCCGGCAACATTGACGGGCAGAGCATCGCGCTCGGCGACGAACGTCTGGTGCGACTGGCCGTGGAGACCGCCTCGGAGTGGGGCCTGCAAGGCAAGGTCCGTTGCCTCTGGCAGCGCGACAAGTCGCTGTGGACCGACAGCGACGAAGATCGCTGGCTCGGTTGGCTCGACAGCGTCGATTCCGGGCAACTGGAAAGCTACGTGGCATTCGCGCAGGCGATCGGGCGCGAAGGCTTCAGCGACGCCTTGCTGCTCGGCATGGGCGGCTCCAGCCTGGGGCCGGAGGTTTTGGCCGCGGCGTTCGGCCGGAAAACCGGATTTCCGCGGCTTCGTATCCTCGATTCCACGGTGCCGGCGCAGATTCACGCGATCGAGGCGACACTCGATATCGGCAAAACGCTGTTCATCGTATCGAGCAAGTCGGGCAGCACGACCGAGCCCAACATCCTGAAGGATTATTTTTTCAAGCGCGTTGCGGACACCGTCGGCGCGTCGGCGGCCGGGCGGCATTTCATTGCCATCACCGATCCCGGCTCGTCGCTGGAGAAGACCGCCCATGCGCAAAAATTCCGAAAGATATTTTTCGGCGTCCCCAGCATCGGCGGCCGATATTCGGTGTTGTCGCCATTCGGATTGGTCCCGGCGGCCATTGCGGGAATCGACGTTGTCGGGCTGGTGAACGCGGCGCGCGTGATGATGCATTCCTGCGGCCCGGAAATTCCGCCTGCGGAAAATCCCGGCGTTGCGCTTGGCATCGCTCTCGGCGTTGCCGGATCGGCCGGTCGCGACAAGGTGACAATTTCCAGCTCTCCCGGTCTCGCTGGATTCGGCGCCTGGGCCGAGCAGCTTTTTGCCGAATCGACGGGGAAAAACGGCGATGGCCTGATCCCGATCGAGGGCGAGCCGATCGGCGCGCCCGACGTGTACGGCAAGGACCGCTTCTTCATCGACCTGCGACTGTCAAGCGAACCCGAGCCCGAGCAGGAGACCAAGCTCGCGGCGCTGGAACAGGCCGGCCATCCGGTGGTTCGCATCGTGCAAAAGTCGCTGCAAAACATCGGCCAGGAATTCTTCCGCTTCGAGATCGCCACCGCCGTCGCCGGTGCGGTGATTGGGATCAATCCATTCGACCAACCGGACGTCGAGGCAAGCAAGATCAAGACGCGCGAGCTGACGGCGGCTTTCGAGAAGACCGGCGCGCTGCCTGCCGAGACGCCGGTTCGTTCGAGTGACCGTATCGATCTTTATGCGGACGAGCGCGATGCGATGGCGCTGCGGCAAGCCAGCGCCGATGGCGGCGTCGAGAGCTTCATCAGAGCGCATTTAAAGCGCATCCGAAGCGGCGACTACTTCGCCATTCTGGCCTACATTGCCCGTGACGCAGTCAACGCCGCGCCATTGCAAAAATTGCGGCTGGCCGTGCGCGGCCGGCGTCACGTCGCGACCTGTCTCGAATTCGGCCCGCGCTTCCTGCATTCGACCGGGCAGGCTTACAAGGGCGGCCCCAATAGCGGCGTGTTTCTCCAAATCACAGCCGACGACGCCGAGGATCTGGCCGTGCCGGGCCATCGCGCGAGCTTCGGTGTGGTCAAGGCCGCACAGGCGCGGGGCGATTTCGGCGTGCTCGTCGAGCGCGGCCGACGCGCGCTGCGCGTCCATATCAAGGGCGATTTGGCCGCCGGGCTTGCCGCGCTCGAGGCCGCGGTTGAGCGCGCGCTCGCCTGACTGGAGGATCACAATGCAGATTGGCGTGATCGGTCTCGGGCGCATGGGTGGCAACATCACGCGCCGCTTGATGCAGAATGGACACGAAGCGGTCGTTTACGATCACGACGCCAAAGCCGTCGCCGCGGTGAGCCGTGACGGCGCGACCGGCGCCGCCGGTGTCGACAAGCTGGTCAAAGCGCTCCGCCCGCCGCGCGCGGTCTGGGTGATGTTACCGGCCGGCAAGATTACCGAGCAGGTCATCGAGCAGCTCGGCGGGCTCCTCGACGCCGACGACATCGTTCTCGACGGTGGCAATACCTTTTGGCGCGACGATATCCGCCGCGCCAAGATGCTCAGGCAGCGCAACATCCATCACGTCGATGTCGGCACCAGCGGCGGCATCTGGGGCCTCGAGCGCGGCTATTGCATGATGATCGGCGGCGCGAAAGAGATCGTCGAACGCCTCGATCCGATTTTTTCGACACTTGCACCCGGGCTCGGCAACGTGCCGCGCACGCCGGGCCGCAACGGCCGCGATCCGCGGGCCGAGCGCGGCTATATCCATGCCGGGCCGAACGGCGCCGGCCATTTCGTCAAGATGGTGCATAACGGCATCGAATACGGCCTGATGCAGGCTTATGCGGAAGGCTTGGACATTCTGAAGAATGCCGGCAGCGAAACGCGCCCCGAGGACAGCCGGTTCGCTCTCGATCTTGCCGACATCGCCGAAGTCTGGCGGCGCGGCAGCGTCATCAGCTCGTGGCTGCTCGATCTTACGGCGCAAGCGCTGGCGGCCGACGACAAGCTTGAGGGCTTCGAAGGCGTGGTCGAGGATTCCGGTGAAGGCCGTTGGACGCTGATGGCCGCAATCGAGGAAGCCGTGCCGGCGGACGTGCTGTCGGCGGCGCTGTTTACGCGCTTCCGCTCGCGCCGCGAACATACTTTTGCGGAGAAAGTCCTGTCCGCAATGCGCAAGGGCTTCGGCGCCCATGTGGAGCCTGCGGCGGCGCGCAAGGCGAAGCCGTCATGACCGGAAGAACCGCGACCACGACGGCGCGGCCGGCCGATCCTTGCTGCCTGGTGATTTTCGGCGCCTCGGGGGATTTGACGCACCGGCTCCTTGTTCCCGCGCTTTACAATCTCGGCGTTGCCGGACTGTTGCCGGACGCTTTTGCCTTGATTGGGGTCGCGCGCAGCGAATCGTCGAGCGAAGCGTTTCGCGCCGACCTGGAAAAGAGCTTGCCGAAGTTTGCAACGCGCCAGATCGACCCCGCCATAGCCAAGAAGGTTCTCGGCAATGTCGTCTACGTGCAGGGGGAGTCCGACGATCCCCGGACTTACGAGAAAATCGGCCGCGAGCTTTCGCGCATCGAGCGCGAGCAAAAGACGCAAGGCAATCGCCTGTTCTATCTCGCGACGCCGCCCAATGCGTTCGTGCCGATCGGCTGCCACCTTGGGCAGTCGGGCCTGGCGCGCCAAGACAATGGTGCATGGCGGCGCATCATTATCGAGAAGCCGTTCGGCACCGATCTCGCGTCGGCCCAGGCGCTCAATCAGAAACTGCTCAGCGTGCTCAAGGAAGATCAGATTTTTCGCATCGATCATTACCTCGGCAAGGAAACCGTTCAGAACATTCTGGTGTTGCGCTTCGGCAACGGCTTGTTCGAGCCGATCTGGAATCGCGATCACATCGATCACGTGCAAATCACCGTCGCGGAGGCGCTGACTATCGGTCGCCGCGGCAGGTATTACGACGCGACCGGCGCGTTGCGCGACATGGTGCCGAACCATCTGTTCCAGCTTCTCTCGCTCGTCGCCATGGAGCCGCCGGCGCGCTTTGCCGCGGATGCCGTGCGCGCCGGCAAGGCGGAATTGCTCGACGCCGTTCAGGTGCAGGCTCGGGACGAAGCGCTGCGCAACTCCGTGCGCGCGCAATACGGCGACGGCTTCATTGAGAATCATGCGGTCGAGGCCTACCGCCAGACCATGGACGTCAAGCGCGACAGCACATCGGAAACCTATGTCGCGCTCAAGCTCATGATCGACAACTGGCGCTGGGCCGGCGTGCCGTTCTATCTCCGCACCGGCAAGGCGCTTCGCGCCAAGCTCACCGAGGTGGCGATCAAGTTCAAGCAAGCGCCGATTGCGATGTTCCGCGACACGCCGATCGACCGCCTGGCGGAGAATTTTCTGGTCCTGGGAATTCAGCCCAAAGAATGCATTGGGCTGAATTTCAACGCCAAGATTCCCGGGCCATCTATTGCCATCGGCGGCGTCGGCATGATGTTCAAATACGAGGACTACTTCGACGCCGCGCCCTCGACCGGCTACGAGACGCTGATCTACGACTGCATGATCGGCGATGCCATTCTCTATCCACGCGCCGACGGCATCGAGGCCGGATGGCGCGTGGTCCAGCCGTTCATCGATGCTTGGCGAGAGGTCGGCGCGCAGGGTCTCGCCACGTACCGCGCAGGAAGCGAAGGCCCCGCGGAAGCCGATTGGCTCATCACCGCGGAGGGCCGCCGCTGGCGGCCGATCGCGTGAGGGCCGTCATGCGTTCCAACGACCATCGTGAGATCGTCGTAGCCGCGAATGATCGCGAGCTGGCGGAAACCGCGGCGAGGCATCTTTTGGCGCGCGTAAATGAGGCGACGGGCCGCGCCGCCGTGTGTCTGACCGGCGGCTCGAGTCCGCAAGAGTTTTATCGACTGCTTGCCGAACAGCCTTGGCGCAGCGAAGTGCCTTGGCAGCGCGTGCACTGGTTCGTGGGCGACGATCGCTTCGTCCCGGAAACCGATTCGCTCAGCAACATGGGCACTGCCCGGCGCATTTTTCTCGATCGGGTCGGAGCGCCGCGCGGAAATATTCATGCCGTCGCAACGGACGCAAATTATCCCGAAGCTGCGGCCCGGTTCTATGAGGAGGAACTCAAGCGGTTCTACGGGTCCGATCGGCTCGATCCGGCGCGGCCATTGTTCGACCTTGTTCTCATGGGTGTCGGCGGCGATGGCCACACCGCTTCGCTATTTCCGCATTCGCCTGCGCTTGAAGAGAAATCACGCTGGGTCGTCGGCATTGCCAAGGCCGGCATGGAGCCATTCGTGCCGCGGGTGAGCTTGACGTTCCCGGCGCTCGGTTCAACCCGCGAAATGCTGTTCATCGTCAACGGCGCGGAAAAGCGCGACATATTGCGCCGCGTGCTCACCGGCGAAGACTTGCCTGCCGGGCGCGCCCACGCCGACGGCGACCTTGTTTGGCTTCTCGACCGCGCCGCGGCCCCGGAGGATGACCGTGCACTCTGACTCTCGCGAGAACGACATCTCCGTCATCGTGGTCATGGGCGTTTCCGGCTCCGGCAAAAGCACCATCGCGGCGATGCTCGCGCATCGCTTGCACTGGATCTACGAGGACGGCGATTGGTTCCATCCCGAATCGAACATCGAAAAAATGCACCACGGCGAGCCGCTCAACGATGCGGATCGTTTGCCGTGGCTGCGCTCCATCGCCGCCTGGATCGACGACACGCGCAAGGCGGGCAACAACGGCATTATTGCGTGCTCCGCACTCAAGCGCGCTTATCGCGACATCCTCGTGGGCGCGCGACGCGATGTGCGCATCGTGTTCTTAAAAGGCGACCGCGATCTCATTGCCAGGCGCATCCTCGCGAGAGCCGATCATCATTTCATGCCGGCATCGTTGCTCGACAGCCAATTCGCGGCGCTGGAAGAGCCGACAAAAGACGAGAGGCCGATCGTCGTGCCGATTGCGCCGCATCCCAGGGACATCGTCGACGCCATTGTCACGAAGCTCGGCCTCGGCCGGGCGGTGGCGACCGACGTCAAGCCACACATCGCACGGTGATGATTCACCGCTGCGCAGCTTGGCAGCAATAGACGCGGTCACTTATCGAACAGGGCGAAGGTCCAAAGCGTCTCGCCGCGGGGCCTATTCTCAAGATTGGGATCGTGACTCTTTTCCGCGTAGACGCCGCCAATCCCGCTCATGACGGTGACATATTGCTTGCCGCCCCTTTCCCAGGTCACCGGCTGGCCGACAATGCCGGATGGTGTCCGGAAGCTCCACAGAATCTTGCCGGTATCGGCATCGAGCGCCTGCAACTGGCCCGTCATCGTTCCGGTGAAGACGAGACCGGATGCCGTCACCATGGTCGAGGAAAAATTCGGGCTCCGATACGGCGTTTGCCATTTCGCCTTTCCCGTGAGCGGATCGACCGCTTTTAGAAAACCGCGGATGTTGGGATCATCGGTGACGGCGGTGCGTTTCACGGTCGGCGCGCCGGACGGTTTGCCGGGCGCCAGCTTCGGCGGTTGCCCGGCCTGATAAGTCATGCCGAGATCGAGCGTGTTGATGTACAGCAAGCCGGTGCGCGGGCTAAACGAGACGTGCTGCCAATTGGTCATGCCCGACGTCGAAGGCCACACCGTGACTTTCTTGCCGCTCAGCGCGCCGTTATAGACGTCGGTCACCATGGGACGTCCGGTCTTGAGATCGACACCGCTCGCCCAGGTCACTTTGCCGAACGGATTTGCGGCAATGAGCTTGCCGGTCTTTGCGTCCAGCACGTAAAGGAAGCCGTTGCGATTGGCCTGGATCACGACCTTACGCCGGCTTCCATCGATATTAATCGTGGCGTTGATCGGCGTTTGCACCGCGTCGTAATCGAATGGGTCGTCCGGCGTAGTCTGGTAGTACCAGACCCGCTCACCGGTTTCCGGCTTCAGCGCCAAGATCGAATCGGTGAAAAGGTTATCGCCCTCGCGCGCCTGGGGATTCCATGGCGCCGGATTGCCGACACCCCAAAACACCAGGTCCAGGTCCGGATCGTAGCTTCCAGTCACCCAACTGCTGCCGCCGCCGGTGAGCGCAGAATCGTCCGGCCATGTGTTCGAGCCGGGTTCGCCTTTGGCCGGGACGGTATAGGTCCGCCACAGGTGCTTGCCGGTCTTGGCGTCATAGGCTTCGATGAATCCACGATTGCTGAATTCCGCCCCCGCGATCCCGACGATGACGATGCCGTTGACGATCAGCGGCGCCCCCGTCATCACGTAGCCGTTTGCCGGGGTCGCGGGAGCCGGCGATCGGACCTCCCAGATTTGTTTGCCGGTCTTGGCGTCCAACGCGACGATGCGATCGTCCATGAGGGCGCGGATGATCATGCCTTGGTAGATCGCGGCGCCGCGATTGACGATGCCGCAGCACACGGAGCGCAAAGTCTCGGGCGGATAGTCATGCTCGACCCGCCAGATTTGCTTGCCTGTCAGGGCGTCCACGGCGGCGGTGGAATCGTCGGTCGTCACATAGACGACGCCGTCGTACACAACGGGAAAGCTTTCGGCGCCTTGGAGATCCGACAGCGAATATGACCACACCGGAACAAGCTTGCTGACATTCTGCTTGTTGATCTCGGTCAGAGGGCTGAACCTGTTTGCGGAATAGCCCATCCCGTAGACCAGGACATTGTCCGGCGTCTTTTCGTCATTCTTCAGATCGTCGGCGGATTGAGCGAAGGCCGCAATCGGAGCGACCGCGACGGTGGCGGTCAACAATGCCGCAAGCAATGCTGATGATGTCATTCCTACCCCCGGTTCATTCTGTTTCGTATTCGTCGTGACGCATCGGCCCAATTGTATGCGCTATTTGCGTCCGCTCCAATCGACCCCGATCGTCCCCGCAGACATTCCGCTTTTCGATCGCGCCAAGTGATGCGAAAGTGCGTTCCAAGCTGCTTGACCCAGAGACGCCGATGAACGTGCCAATCCTGGCGCTGGATAAAATCTCAAAACGGTTTGGCGCCATTGTGGTGGCCGACCGCGTCGACCTAGCGCTGGCCGAGGGCGAGTCGCTTGGCATCATCGGGCCGAATGGCGCCGGCAAGACAACGTTGTTCGGCATCATGAGCGGCACGGTGCCTCCGGATTCGGGGCGCGTGCTGTACGCCGGCCGCGACATCACCCGCATGCCGCCGGCCCAACGCTGCACCATGGGCATCGGGCGGTCGTTTCAGATTCCGCTGCCGTTCGGCGGCATGAGTGTCTTTGAGAATCTTGTCGTCGCCGCGGCTTTCGGCGCCGGCCAACGCGAGCACGACGCCTACGAACGCTGCATGGAGATTCTCGATCAATGCGGCCTTGCCGACAAAGCCAATCGCTCCTCGCGTAGTCTCGGTCTGCTCGACCGCAAGCGGCTTGAATTGGCGCGGGCGCTGGCGACCGATCCAGCCGTCCTGCTGCTTGACGAAGTGGCGGGTGGTCTGACCGAGCACGAGTGTCAGGCGCTGATCGAATTGCTGCGCGCCGTGCGGCGCCAGGGCGTCTCGATCATATGGATCGAGCACGTGGTGCATGCCCTGGTGGCGAGCATCGATCGGCTGCTGGTTTTGCACAACGGTGCGTTTATCGCCGAGGGCAATCCACAGGCGGTCATTCGCAGCCCGCAAGTGGCTGAAATTTATATGGGAATTGAGGCCGATGCCTGAATCGCCGTTGCTCGCCGTGCGGCAGCTCGATGCATTCTACGGCGATTTGCAGGCCTTGTTCGGCGTCTCCATCGAGCTCGCGACCGCGGAGGCGATCGCGGTGATCGGCGCCAACGGCGCCGGCAAAAGTACGCTGTTGAAAAGCATCGCCGGCTTGTTGCGGGCACGGCGGGATGCGATTGCATTTGACGGCGTACCGATCGGGGGCATTCCGGCTCACGACGTTGCGGCTCGCGGCATCGCGCTGGTGCCGGAAGGCAGAGGTTTGTTCGCGTCACTGAGCGTCGAGGAGAACCTTCTGATCGGCGGCCAGCTCAAACGTTCCGGACCATGGAATCTGCACCGCATCTACGAGCTGTTTCCGGTCCTCGCCGAGCGTCGGCGGCTGCCAAGCACGGCGTTGTCCGGCGGTCAGCAGCAAATGGTCGCAATCGGCCGTGCGTTGATGTCCAACCCCAAGCTGTTGTTGTGCGATGAAATCAGTCTCGGCCTCGCGCCAATCGTGGTGCGCGATATCTACGCCCGCCTGCCAACGATTCTCGGCGAGCGCGTCTCGGTGGTGTTGGTCGAGCAGGACATTGTGCAGGCGCTGAAGGTGGCGGAGCGCATCTATTGCCTGCAAGAGGGCCGCGTGGCCCTCGCCGGGGCGGCAAAGGATTTGACGCGCGAGGCCATCGCGGCGGCGTATTTCGGGGTGTGACGTGAAGTTGCCGTGGCGGACCGAAGCATTTTTTGTCCCTCCCCCTGCAAGGGGGAGGGTCGGGGTGGGGGTCATCGTCGCAACAAAAGACCCCCACCCGGCTCGCTGCGCTCGCCGACCTCCCCCTTTCAGGAGGAGGAATTAGGAAGAGCGCGATGGTGTGGATCAACGTCATCCTCCAGGGTGTGCTGGTCGGCGGCCTCTACGCCATGTTCGCGGCGGGCCTGTCGTTGATTTTCGGCGTCATGCGCCTTGTCAACATCGCCCACGGCGATCTCATCGTGCTCGCGGCCTATCTGGCGCTGGTCGTGACCGAAACGCTGGGCATCGGGCCGCTCGCCTCGCTGATCCTGGTCGTGCCGCTGATGGCCCTGATTGGCTACGCGTTGCAGCGGCTCGTGCTCAACCGCACGCTGGGCGACGATCTGTTGCCGCCGCTCCTCGTGACGTTCGGCCTCTCGGTGATTATTCAGAACGGGCTGCTCGCTGTGTTCACGGCCGACAGCCAGAAGCTGCACGCCGGTAATCTCGAAGTCGCGACGGTCCGTCTCGCCGAGGGCGTCTATGTCGGCGCCCTGCCATTGTTGCAGTTCATCGTCGCCGTCGCGGTGATCGCGGCGTTGCAGTTCCTGTTCTATCGCACGCCGCTGGGTCGTGCTTTTCGCGCCACCGCGGACGATCCGGCGGTCGCGCAGCTCATGGGGCTCGACAATCGCCATGTCTTTGCGCTCGCCATGGCGGTGTCGCTGGCCGTCGTGGCGATTGCTGGCGTGTTCTTGGCAATTCGTGCCGATTTCGATCCCTCGCAAGGCCCGGCGCGCCTCATCTTCGGCTTCGAGGCGGTGATCATCGGCGGCCTCGGCAGTCTTTGGGGAACGTTGGCCGGAGGGCTGATCCTTGGCGTGGCGCAGGCGATCGGCGCCCATCTCGATCCGGGTTGGCAAGTTCTGGCCGGCCATATCGCCTTTCTGGTCATCCTCGCGATCCGCCCCGAGGGACTCTTCCCCAAGGTGCGCACATGAGCGTGCGGGTTGCATTCGCCAGCCGCTCGAGCCGTGTCGGCATGGCGCTGTGTGCGGTCGGCATCGTCGCGCTCGCGGCGGCGCCGTTCTGGGGCGGTCGCGACGACCTTGCGCTGCTGTCCGAGGTCTATGCCTATGTGGCGTTGGCGAGCCTGTGGAACCTGCTGGCCGGCTATGCCGGGCTGGTGTCGGTCGGCCAGCAGGCCTATGTCGGGCTCGGCGCCTATATTTTGTTTGCCTTTGCCATCCTGGCCGGAATCTCGCCGTTGTGGGCGATCCCGCTCGCGGGCATCATCGCGGCCGGCGTCGCGATCCCGGTGGCGATGCTGGTGTTCCGGCTGCGCGGCCACTATTTCGCGATCGGCACCTGGATCGTCGCCGAGGTGTTTCGTTTGCTCGCCGCGCAAATCTCGGTGCTGGGCGGCGGCTCCGGAATCAGTCTGCCCGCCGGCTTGATCATCGCCATCGCGCCGTCGCGGCAACTGCGCGATTTCATCGAGTATTGGATCGCGCTGGCGCTGGTGGTTGTGATTCTCGCACTGATTCTGCTGTTGTTGCGTTCACGCTACGGGCTTGCGCTCAAGGCAATCCGCGACAGCGAGCTGGCGGCGACCTGCAACGGCGTCGACGTGATGCGCACCAAATTTCTGGTCTATATCGTTACCGCGGCGGGCACCGCCATGGTCGGCGCGCTGATTTTCCTGCAGCGGCTGCGCACGTCGCCCGACGCCGCTTTCAGCGTCAACGACTGGACCGCCTTCGTCATCTTCATCGCGGTGATCGGCGGCCTCGGTCGCATCGAGGGACCGATCATCGGCACAGTCATTTTCTTCGTCTTGCGGCAGACGTTGGCCGACCTCGGCACGTTTTATCTGTTGATGCTCGGGGTGGTGGCGATCCTGGTCATGCTGACGGCGCCAAAGGGCATCTGGGGACTCGTTGTCGACCGCCTGGGTTGGCAGGTTTTTCCGCTTGAACGCAGAGTCGTCCTTGACGAACGTAGTGCCGCCCGGGCACCAATGGCCGCCACGGACGGCCGGTAAAGCCGGCAGGGAGAAACGAACCATGGCGAACAAGGTCATCATCAGTTGCGCGGTCACCGGCTCGATCCATACGCCGACCATGTCGGATGCGCTGCCGATCACGCCCGATCAGATCGCGACCCAGGCCATCGATGCCGCCCATGCCGGCGCCGCGATCCTGCATCTGCATGCGCGCGACCCGAAGGACGGCCGGCCGTCGCCCGATCCCAATGTCTTCATGCAGTTCCTGCCGCGAATCAAGCAAAGCTGCGATGCGGTCGTGAACATCACCACGGGCGGCGCCGTGACCATGACCGTGGATCAGCGCATTTCGGCCGCCAATCAGCTCTCGCCGGAAATGTGCTCGCTCAATATGGGCTCGATGAATTTCGCGCTCTATCCCATGGCGCGACGCTACAAGACGTGGAAGTACGATTGGGAAGAAAGCTATCTGCTCAACTCGGACGCCTACATCTTTCCCAACACGTTCCGCGACATCGAGAAGGTCTATCGTACGCTCGGCGAAGGCCATGGCGTGAAGTTCGAGCATGAATGCTACGACACCGGCCACCTCTACAACCTTGCCCATTGCATCGACAAAGGCCTGTTCAAGCCGCCGGTCTTCCTCCAGCTTATTTTTGGCATTCTCGGCGGCATCGGCCCCGATCTCGACTGCCTCTTGTTCATGAAGCGCACCGCCGATCGGCTGTTTGGCAAGGACTATCTGTGGTCGGTGCTGGCCGGCGGCCGTCACCAGATGAATTTCTGCACCAACGCGGTCATGATGGGCGGCAATGTGCGCGTCGGGCTCGAGGACTCGCTTTACATCGGGCCGGGAAAACTCGCCAAGAGCAACGCCGAGCAAGTGGCGAAAATCCGCCGCATTGCCGAGGAGCTCGGTTACGAAATCGCAACGCCGGCGGAAGCGCGCCAGATGCTGGGACTCAAAGGCGCCGACCGGGTGAAATTCTGACGACGTATCGCGGCGCAGCGCATCAGGTGCCGCAGCGCCTTGACCGCGCCGACCACGCGACGCTACATGCGGGTCTGATAAGGGCGGTTAGCTCAGTGGGAGAGCACTTCCTTGACATGGAAGGGGTCACAGGTTCAAATCCTGTACCGCCCACCACCACTTAAAATCAATCACTTGGCTAACATTGCAAGCCGCGCCCAAAAGGGCACGGAAGGGCATGGGAAGGTCAACGGTATTTAGACTTAAAGATTCAAAACGGCGCAGGCGGAAGGCTTGTATTGCGCGTGCGGATTGCCATCCCGCTGGCTGACTTTGACGAAATCAGGTCCACTTTTGGGGAGAGAATCGGAAGTTGACCGGGAGGAAAAACCGGCTAACTCGGTCGCGAATGATCCGACTGGGACATCGGAGCGCCGATTTTACTGTGACGCACAACATGGCGCCGTCCAAGGAATGTGGTAGCCTTAATTCACCCGAAAGTCTCAGCGTGGGAAAGCTCATGAGGCGGCGGGAATTCATCGCTCAGGTTGGCGGCGCTGTGGTGGCAGTGTGGCCACTCGCCGCGCACGCGCAGCAACCGGCGACGCCAGTGATCGGTTATCTCTGTAGCAGCAATCCGGACCGCCAGGCTCCGATGACGCGCGGATATCTTCAGGGTCTCGCTGAAGCCGGCTTTGTCGAGGGCCGCAATGTCACGATCGAATATCGTTGGGCGTCTGGACACTACGATCAATTGCCGGGAATGGTCGCGGATTTGATTGCTCGGCATGTCAGCGTCATCGATGCCACCGCGGGCTCGGCCCCTGGCCTCGCCGCAAAAGCGGCAACCACGACGATTCCTATCGTATTCCAGACCGGCAGCGATCCCGTCAAAGATGGCCTCGTCTCCAGCATCAACCGCCCGACCGGCAATATCACCGGCGTCACCCGACTGGGCACGACGGTCGAGCCGCGGCGGCTGGAACTCCTGCACGAATTGGTGCCCAGCGCACAGACGATCTCCTTTCTCGTCAACCCGACGAACCCGGCTTCCGGCCATCAACTGCAAGAGATGCAGGACGCGGCGAAATCGCTGGGCTTGAAAGTCGATGTGATGAAGGCTGGTACCGAGAGCGAACTTCTCGCCGTGTTCGAAACCCTGTCGCAACAACGAAGCGCACTCCTGCTCGCAACCGATCCGTTCCTGGACGGCAACCTGCTGCTCACTCTGGCGGCGCGCTATCGTATCCCCGTCGGTCACTTCGATCGCACTCAGGTCGCAGCCGGCGCTCTGATGAGCTATGGCGCCAGCCTGGTGGACTCGTTTCGGCAAGTTGGAGTCTACACGGGCCGGATTTTGAAAGGGGCGAAGCCGACCGACCTGCCAATCATGCAGCCGACCAAGTTTGAGCTCGTCATCAATCTCAAGACCGCCAAAGCGCTCGGCCTTGCCGTGCCACAGATGTTACTCGCCACCGCCGACGAGGTGATCGAATAGGCCGACGACTTCCGGGGCCTCGTGCCAAGCCTCAACCGGAAGCGGCGTTCGCGACCCTCGCCCCAACGGCGGCCCGTCGCGCCGCTCTGCGAACGCGCACAAGGCAACGACGGCGGTCGTCGTAATCAGCAAATCAAAGACGACGTGCGAAGCCTACATGGCGGTCGAGTCGGACACGCACTTCTTGACGTTGCTGGTCTTCGCCGCGCCGTGCAGCTTCTGCGCGTCGGCCGCCTTGTTGCAGCAGCTCTTCACGAAGCTCGTCAGCGCGGCGCCGTGAAGATTCTTGGTTGTCGCTTGAGTCTTGCAGCTCGCGCTGTCCTGCGCCATCGCGGCAGTCGCAACCCAGAATGAGGCGAGTACGATTGCAAGCGTTTTCATGTGCTTCTCCCTGGAGCATGATCCCGAAAAGCGGAAACCGTTTTCGGACAAGATCGTGCTCGAACAAGTAATTTAGTATTCGCCCGCGACCTCGTCGCGGGCTTATTCCAATCATGACTGAGGTTGCAGGGTTCCATTCGGGCTGGCCTTGTCGACCAGCTCGGGCAGATATTTTGCCAGCATACTGAGCGTCTGATCGACCGGCAGGCCAAGGTGGCGGGCAAATTCCTGGACTTGGGCGTTGCCGAGCACCGCTTTCAACTGGTCTTCCGTGATCGGCATATTGGCGCCGTTGCCGAGCCACGATTGGACCTGCGGGCCGAGGCCGCCGTTCTGCAGCGCCGTCACAAGTCCATTGAGATCGTGATACTGCGTTTTTGCCAGCACGGCGCTGATCAACGCCGGCACGGCGGCCGCTTCTACCGATCCGAAGGCGCCCTTGAGTTCACTTCCAAGGTTGTCGAATAAACCCATGATCGCTCTCCTTAACGCTGATGGAAAACGCTACGCTCCAGACGTGTCAAAACCGCGACGCAAGCCTAGCCCTTCGCCGCCAACCGCACCAGGGCCACGGCGACTGACGCCATTCGGCAAAACCGGCCGGCGGTGGTAACCTGTTGGCCGTTGTGATGGGGCAAGGTCGCGGATGAATACGGTTCGGTTGACGGTGCGGGTCGATTTCGGGTCGGACCGCGCGCTTGGGCCCGGCAAGATCCGATTGCTCGAGGCGATCCGCGACACCGGCTCGATCTCCCGGGCCGGCCGTGCGCTCGACATGTCCTATCGCCGCGCCTGGCTTCTCGTCGATGACCTGAATCGCTGCTTCCGCGAGCCGGTCGTCACCACGCAGCCCGGCGGCGCGCAGGGCGGCGGCGCGGCGTTGACGCCGTTCGGTCTGGAATTGATCGAGAAATACCGCTCGATCGAATCGCAGGCGACGGCGGCAACCAAGCTGCAACTGCACGCGCTTGAAGTCGCGTTGCGCAATCGCGCGCGCCGGGCGCAAAAACGGTTGAAGACTTCGATCCGGGCCGCCATGGCGCGATGACCGCCGGCGCGCGACGCTTTGCAAGATCGTTCGCCCTTCGCTATATTTGATGCAATACGACGCCAGGGCCTTTTCGGTTTTGATGGAATCAAAACCGGGCTCTAGCATTTCGATTGAGCATGATCTTTTCCGAAAACCCGGTTTCCACCCTCGGATCAAGTCCGAGGGCAGGCGTTTTCGGGATCATGCTCTAGCAAGGCGGAGGCCGACATGAAGCTCAGCGCGCGCAATCAGATCAAGGGCAAGATCGTCGAGGTCACCAAAGGCGCAACGACGTCGCATGTGCGCATCGACGTCG
>JASHQI010000129.1 GCA_030037645.1 Xanthobacteraceae bacterium | reverse complement strand
CCTGCTGATGAGCAGCCTTGCCGGCGTGGCCAGCGCACAGGACAAGCCCACCGACAACTGGTTGACCCGGTTGTTTCAACTGCCGGAGACTACATCGGTTCCAAAGCCGGTCAGTGGGGGGCCCGCCGAGTGGAGCGGGCAGTCCGGCGCCTCGGGCGATCCGCGGATGACAGCCGACGCCATTCGCGCCGCGGCCGCCGACTTCGGTCATTGCATCGCCGGACTATGGACCGACGCCAGGCGCCGCGGCATGACTCGCGCAAATTATCAGCGCTTCACTGCCGGACTGACGCCCGACTTGAGCATCATGGACCTGCTCGATGCGCAGCCGGAGTTCACGAAATCGACATGGGATTATCTGGATTTGCTCGTGAGCGACGATCGCATTGCGCGCGGCCGCGAGCTTCTGACGCAATTTGCGCCAACGTTCGGCGCGGTGGAGCGCGCCTATGGCGTCGACCGCTATACACTGACGGCGATTTGGGGCGTTGAATCGAACTACGGCACGATGGGCGGCGACCGCCCCGTCATCCGCTCGACCGCTACGTTGGCCTGCGTCGGCCGCCGGCGCGATTATTTTCGCAACCAGTTCCTGGCAACGCTGGAAATTTTGCAACATGGCGATGTCGCGGCCGATCACCTCGTCGGCTCATGGGCAGGCGCATTCGGTCCGACGCAATTCATGCCGACATCGTTCGAGCGCTACGCCGTCGATTTCGACGGCGATGGGCGTCGCGACGTCGTCGATTCGGTTCCGGACATGCTCGCGTCGACTGCGAACAATCTGAGAATGGATGGTTGGCAGCGCGGGCGCACCTGGGGCTATGAAGTCGTGCTGCCGCGGAATTTTAATTATCTGCTGGCCGATGATTCGCGCCAGATGACGTTGCGCAAGTGGCAGGCGCTGGACGTCCGAAGGGCGAACGGCAAACCGTTCCCGCGTCTCGATGAGCGTGCTTATCTGCTGCTGCCGGCGGGAGCGCGCGGGCCTTCGTTCCTGATGTTGCAGAATTTCCGCGTCATCATGCAATACAACCCGGCAGAAGCTTACGCGCTCGCCATTGGGCTACTGGCCGACCGGTTGGGCGGCAGTGGCCCGCTGGTACAGGCTTGGCCGCGCGATGAGCGCGTGCTCACGGTAGAGGAGCGCTATCAGTTGCAACAACTGCTGGTGCAGCGCGGCTTCGACCTTGGCCAGCCCGATGGGCTGCTTGGACCGCAAACCCGTAACGCCATCCGCAACTTCCAGGTCTCGATCGGACAGATTCCGGACGGTTTTGCCTCCAGCGAGGTCCTTGATCGGCTGCGCCAGCCGTGAACGACGCTAACGATGGGGCCATCCTCAAGTTGACATTTTTTTGCTAATATGGAGCGTGGCCTGCCGATCATTGGGCGGGCGGATTATTGGGTCATCGCTTCATGGCATTGCGGAATAAGAAGCGGCGTCAATGGCAGCGGTTTGCGTTGCTGCTGCCGATTCTGATCGCCGCTTCGGCGCTGACCGTCCCGGCGAGCGCGCAATGGTTTGGGAGTGGCTTTCCATTCGGCTACGGACAGCGTCCGCCGCCGCCGCGGAATTCCTTCTCCTTTCCGTTTTTTGAGCACCCCGGCACCGGCCCTTTCATGCGGCCGCCGCAACCGGTCGAGTCGACGAAGGCACCGCCGCCGCGAAAGCCGGAGACTGCGCCGACCATCACGATCGACGTCATCGGCGATTCCATGGCGGATTGGCTTGCTTATGGGCTTGAGGAGCGTTTCGCCGATTCTCCGGAGATCGGGGTGGTCAGAAAGATCCGACCGACGTCCGGTCTCGTTCGCTACGACCCGCATAACGATACGCTGGAATGGTCGCAAGCCATCAAGGACATCCTGGCAGACGACAAGCCGAGCGCGATCGTCGTCATGCTCGGCCTCAACGATCGTCTGCCGCTTCGCGGCGAACGGACACCGCGCGCGGCCGCGCAACACAATGGCGAAGCGCTGCCTCAGGCAGCCGACCAGGGATCGCAGTCGCCCCGGCAAGCGTCCGATTCCGAGCCGGCTCCGGGCGGGGGCGAACAGCCGTCGATCGCCGGCAGTGAAGCGCAGCACGAGCCGCAAGGAGGCGTCGTCTATGAATTCCGAACCGATCAATGGGCCGATCTCTACGTCAAGCGTATCGATGACATGATCGCGGCTCTTAAGAGCAAGGGCGTGCCGGTGCTATGGGTCGGGCTTCCCGCCGTTCGCGGCTCGAAGTCGACGAGCGACATGAGCTACCTCGATGAGCTCTATCG
The DNA here is from genome assembly GCA_030037645.1 of Xanthobacteraceae bacterium. Classification (GTDB taxonomy): domain Bacteria; phylum Pseudomonadota; class Alphaproteobacteria; order Rhizobiales; family Xanthobacteraceae; genus BOG-931. Next base: position 5,467 of record JASHQI010000129.1, on the reverse strand, counting down.
CGAGCGCGCCGAACGAGCAGGCATCGTCTACGTCGATATTTGGGACGGGTTCGTCGACGAAAATGGACGCTATGCCAACGACGGCCCGGATTATGAAGGTCAAATTCGGCGTCTGCGCACCTATGATGGAGTGCACTTCACCAAGGCCGGGGCGGTGAAGCTTGCGAGTTACGTCGAGCAGCAACTGCGTCGGGTGATGTCGAATCACCTTGCCCCGGTCACGCTGCCCGCGCCGGAGGCGACGTCGCCGACCAAGCCGGGTGGCCAGCGGCCCGTGGTCGGCCCGGTGCTTCCCCTGACGGCGAGCGACAGCAACGACGGCAATGATCTTCTCGGCGCCGGCCCTGTGCCGTCGCCGGCGCAGTCCGATCCGCTGGCAACGGAAGTGCTGAGTCGTGGCGACGCCCTTACCGCGCCGGTCGGACGGGCCGACAATTTCTCATGGCCGCGATCCGGCGCCGGCGCAAACGGCATGCCGAACGTGGCGCCGCGACCCGTCGCGCTGACACCGCCGGCGGGGCGCAGCGATCTGAAGAAGCCGGATGACGCGAAGAACAAGGGCAAGGCCGCAGCCGGCGCCGCGACCGCGCATCCACGTCGTTCGCCGCATGCTGCCCTCGACGGCGCGCCACGGCCGCCGATGCCGATCGGTCCGGCGGCGGCCGACACGCGGTGACGAACGGCGCGGGGTTGTGGTCCTGCGCCGCGCACGGGAAACGTCAATAGGATAGAGCGAGGCTTGCGCTCACCGCGGCAAGAATGTCGAGCCCATCAGAAATTTGTCGACGGCGTGCGCCGCCTGTCGTCCTTCGCGGATCGCCCAGACGACCAAAGACTGTCCCCGTCGCATGTCGCCGGCGACAAACACCTTCTCGATCGAGGTTCGGTAGTCGTCGGTCGAGGCAGCGACATTGCCGCGCTGATCGAGCACGAGGTCGAGGCTTTTGATCATGCCCTCGTGCACCGGGTGCACAAAGCCCATGGCAAGCAGCACAAGTTCGGCCCTGATCTCGAACTCGGTGCCGTCGACCGGTTTGAATTTGTCGTCGACGCGCAGGCAGTGAAGTCTTTTCACATTTCCGTTCTCGCCTGAGAAGCGCGCCGTCATGACGGCGAAATCGCGTTCGGCGCCTTCCTCGTGGCTCGACGAGGTGCGCAGCTTCAGCGGCCAATTCGGCCAGGTCAGCATCTTGTTCTCGCGCAGCGGCGGCTGCGGCAGAATTTCGAAATTGGTGACCGACAGCGCACCCTGCCGGAACGAAGTGCCGATGCAGTCCGACCCGGTGTCGCCACCGCCGATGACGACGACGTGCTTGCCGTTGGCCAGAATAGGCTCGCCGTCGACCGCGGGCTCGCCGCTGACGCGCCGATTCTGCTGGGGCAGAAAATCCATGGCGAAATGGATGCCTCTGAGGTCGCGGCCGGGAACGGGCAGATCGCGTGCCTTCTCGGCGCCGCCGGTCAGGACGACGGCGTCGTAATCGTCGAGCAATTGTCCGGCCGGAATGTTGACGCCGACATGGGCGCCGTAATGGAAGATGACGCCTTCGGCTTCCATCTGCGCGACACGGCGGTCGACGTGGATCTTCTCCATCTTGAAATCGGGAATGCCGTAGCGCAAAAGCCCGCCGGCCTTTGCCCATCGCTCGAAGACATGCATCTCGTGCCCGGCGCGCGCGAGCTGCTGCGCGCACGCCATCCCTGCCGGTCCCGAGCCGACGATCGCAACCTTCTTCCCCGTCCGCACGGCGGGCGGCTCCGGCTTGAGACCTTGCGCGATGGCGCGATCGGCGATCGCACATTCGATCGATTTGATGGTGACCGGGTTCTCGTCGATATTGAGCGTGCACGAGGCTTCGCAGGGCGCCGGGCAGATGCGACCGGTCACCTCCGGGAAATTGTTGGTCGAATGCAGGTTGCGCGCCGCTTCGTCCCAGTTGCCGTTGTAGATCAAGTCGTTCCAATCCGGGATCTGGTTGTTGACCGGACAGCCGGGAGTGCCGGGCGCCACCGATCCGGTGCCCATGCAATAGGGCACGCCGCAATTCATGCAGCGTGCGGCTTGGGTGACATAGTCCGTCTCCGGCAGCGCCAGCACGAATTCGCGCCAATGGCGGACACGCTCTTCGACCGGCTCGTAGTCACGGTCCTCGCGCTCATATTCGAGAAAGCCGGTGATCTTACCCACGGTGCTCTCTAGTTCGTGCAATCCAGGATTGCCGTAGAAACAGGCTGGATTGCTTCGTCGCTTCGCTCCTCGCAATGACGAGCCTTTCCGTCATTGCGAGCCGAAGGCGAAGCAATCCAGTCCGAACGCGCGATCCAGGCGGGGCCATTCATCGGGTATGCGTTACTCCGCCGCGATGGCAGCGGTCTTCTGTTCGTTCAGAGCGCGACGATACTCGACCGGCATGACCTTGCGGAATTTCGGGTACCAGCTTTTCCACTCACCCAGAATTTTTGCCGCGACGAGGGAGTCGGTAAAGCGCATGTGACGCGAGATCAGATGGTGCAGCCGATGCGCGTCGAAACGGCTCATGTCCGCCATGACATCGACGACGCCATGCGCTTCCAGATCGCGCGCGTGGTGAAATATGCGCGAGTTGATGTCTTCTTCGCCGGGCATCGGCTCGAGTTCCACCATGGCCAGGTTGCAGCGCGATGCAAACGTGCCGTCCTCGTCGAGTACGTAGGCGACACCACCCGACATGCCGGCGGCAAAGTTGCGACCGGTGCGGCCGAGCACGACGACGACGCCACCGGTCATATATTCACAGCAATGATCGCCGGCGCCCTCGATGACCGCCACTGCGCCGGAATTGCGCACGGCAAAGCGCTCGCCGGCGACACCGCGGAAATAGCATTCGCCCTCGATGGCGCCGTAGAGCACGGTGTTGCCGACGATGATCGATTCTTCGGGGACAATTCCCGACTGTGCCGGCGGGCGAGCGACCAGCCGGCCGCCGGAAAGTCCCTTGCCGACATAGTCGTTGGCGTCGCCTTCGAGTTCGAAGGTGACGCCGCGGGCGAGAAATGCGCCAAAACTCTGCCCCGCCGTTCCGGTGAACCGCGCCACGATGGTGTCATGTGGTAACCCATCGTGGCCGTACCGCTTGGCGATTTCGCCGGATAGCATGGCGCCGGTCGTGCGATCGGTATTCTTGATCGGCATGGTGATGCGCACCGGCGTGCCGCGGTCGAGCGCGGTTTGCGCCCGCGCGATCAGTTGGCGATCGATGATGTTGTGGATCTTGTGATCCTGTTCTTCGCAATTGTAGAGCGCGACCTCGGGGGGCACGATCGGCTTCATGAACAGTTTGGAGAAGTCGAGCCTGCGGGCCTTCCAATGCTCGACCAGCTTGCGCTGGTCGAGCATCTGCATCTGCCCGACCATCTCGGAAAAGGTCCGGTACCCCATCCCGGCCATCAGTTCGCGAACTTCTTCGGCGACGAAGAAGAAGAAGTTGATGACATGCTCGGGCTGGCCGCGGAAGCGCTTGCGCAGCACTGGGTCCTGGGTGGCAACGCCGACCGGGCAAGTGTTGAGGTGGCATTTGCGCATCATGATGCAGCCGGCGGCGATCAGGGGCGCGGTCGAGAAACCGAACTCGTCGGCGCCGAGAATCGCGCCGATCACGACGTCGCGGCCGGTGCGAATGCCGCCGTCGACCTGCACGGCGATGCGACCGCGCAGTCGGTTGGCGACCAGCGTCTGGTGAGTCTCGGCGAGTCCGATCTCCCAGGGCGAACCGGCGTGCTTGATCGACGTGAGCGGCGAGGCCCCGGTGCCGCCCTCGTAGCCGGCGATGGTGACGTGATCCGAGCGTGCTTTTGATACGCCGGCCGCGACCGTGCCGACCCCGACTTCGGACACGAGCTTTACCGAAACGTCGCCCTCAGGATTTACGTTTTTCAAGTCGAAGATGAGCTGCGCCAAATCCTCGATCGAATAGATGTCGTGGTGCGGAGGCGGTGAGATGAGGCCGACGCCCGGGGTGGAGTGACGGACCTTGGCGATGGTGTTGTCCACCTTGTGGCCGGGCAACTGGCCGCCTTCGCCGGGCTTGGCGCCTTGAGCGATCTTGATCTGCATCATGTCGGAATTGACGAGATATTCCGCGGTCACGCCGAAGCGCCCGGATGCGACCTGTTTGATGGCCGAGCGCATGGAATCGCCGTTGGGCAGCGGCTTGAAGCGATCGGACTCCTCGCCGCCCTCGCCGGTGTTCGACTTGCCGCCGATGCGATTCATGGCAATGGCGAGCGTGGTGTGCGCCTCGCGTGAGATCGAGCCGAACGACATGGCGCCGGTCGAAAACCGCCGCACGATATTCTTGGCCGGTTCGACCTCCTCGATCGCAACGGGTGTGCGGCTGTCCTCCTCGGCGGACTTGATACGGAACAGGCCGCGGATCGTGAACAGGTGCTCCGACTGCTCGTTGATGATGCGCGCGTATTGCCGGTACTTCTCATACGAGTTTCCGCGCACCGCGTGCTGCAGCGTCGCCACCGTCGATGCGTTCCAGACGTGATCCTCGCCGCGCACGCGCACCGCATAGTCACCGCCCACGTCGAGCATGGTGCGGTAGATCGGTGCGTCGGAAAAAGCGTCGCGATGACGGCGCACCGCCTCTTCGGCGATTTCGACAAGCCCGACGCCCTCGATGCGCGTCGCGGTGCCGGTGAAATATTTGGCGACAAAGTCGGACTTCAAGCCTACCGCATCAAATATCTGCGCGCCGCAATAGGACTGATATGTCGAGATGCCCATCTTCGACATGACCTTGAGCAGCCCCTTGTCGATCGATTTGATGTAGCGCTTGATGATTTCCTTGTCGTCGAGCTTTTGCGGCAAGTCGCTGTGCATCGCCGTGAGCGTCTCGAACGCGAGGTATGGATTGATCGCTTCGGCGCCGTAGCCGGCGAGGCAACAGAAATGGTGTACTTCGCGTGGCTCGCCGGATTCCACTACGATCCCGACTGACGTACGCAGGCCCTCGCGGATCAAATGATGGTGCACGGCCGCGCAGGCGAGCAGAGAGGGAATCTGGATGCGATCGGCGCCGGCGCGACGGTCGGACAGAATGATGATGTTGATGCCATCGCGCACGGCGCCATCGGCTTGCCGGCAGAGCGCGTCGATCGCGTCCGCCATGCCTGGGACGCCGGCCTCGGCCGGCCAGGTTGCGTCCAGCGTCAGCGACTTGAAATGCGATTCGGCGATTTGCGAGATCGAGCGGATCTTTTCCAGATCGCCGTTGGTCAGGATCGGCTGGCGGACTTCGAGGCGCTTGGTCTTCGAGGCGCCTTCGAGATCAAATAGGTTCGGTCGCGGCCCGATGATCGACACCAGGCTCATCACCAGTTCCTCGCGGATCGGATCGATGGGCGGGTTGGTCACCTGCGCGAAGTTTTGCTTGAAGTAGGTGAAAAGCAGCTTGGGCCGGTCTGACAGCGCCGAAATCGG
>JASHQI010000128.1 GCA_030037645.1 Xanthobacteraceae bacterium | reverse complement strand
AGCACTGGCGCAGTCAGTTCCACGCCGGCGGAGTCGTCGACCGCCGGTAGGCTTTGCAACACGCCGCGCACCGATTGGGCGTGCCCCGCAGGGTAGTCCCAGGGAATATCGGCGACCGCCCGCAGCATCGGGTCGAGCACGATCGTGCGCGGCATCTCGGCGGCACCGAAGGCCCGGCTGATTGCCCCATCATAGTCGGCGATGAATGACACCGCCGCATTGCTCATTTCGCGGTAATGGGCCGGATCGTCCGGCGGCGCTGTCAGCACGCCGTAGAAGACCAGCCCCTCCTCGTTGAATAGCCCGGCCTCGCGCAGCAGTTGGTCCAGCTCCTCCTTAACGCGAGGATTTGCGGGCGAGCCAAGAAAGCTGAGTACGATCCAGCGGCCCGCTGCGACTTGAAGGTTGAAGGAGCCATCGGTAACAAGCGGCGCACCAAACCAAGGCACGGGATCGCCCAAAACGAGCCCGTTGCCGCAATTTTCAATTTTCCACATGGCCGGAGCTTTCGGTCACACTGCGCAATGCGGAATAATGATATTTTAATGGTAAATTTTCCCTGACCCGATGCTGCGAGAGCGCGGCAGTGGGCCCATGGAAGGTTTTTTCATGCGGTGCCGTTGTTTTGGATTTTTGGATTTCGCTTAATTGGCTATCTTTGGCTAGACACGTCGCGATTCGCGATGCTGGAGCAGGGGCCGATTGCCGTGACCGATAGTCCGCTGCGGACCTCGGCGAGTTTTCGCATTCGGCAGCTTGATCGCGTGCTGAAACGAGATCCGGAAGCAATCGAGGCCCGTTGCGAACGCGCGGGGCTGCTTCGTGAGCAAGGTCGCTACGAAGAAGCCAGGCGCGACTACCTTGAGCTTATCCGGCGGCGGCCGACTGATTTCGGCGTGCTCAATGACTTTGGCACGCTCGTTCTCAAGGCAGGATATAAGGAAGCGGCACGTTCGCTATTCGGCGAGGCCGTCCGTCATCATCCGAACAATCCGATGGGACACGTTAATCTCGCCAACTTGCTGTTCCTGATCGGTGAATGGGAGCGGGCGCGTCTCCATTTCGAAGCCGCGTTGCGCATTGATCCGGAGCACGTTCACGCCCACCGCGGTCTGGGCAATATTTTGGACGAGGTCGGCGACGCGGCAGGCGCGCGCCGACATCGGGACAAAGCTTTTAAAAATCATTTCCTGACGGCGTTGCCTTATCGCGGGGACGGTGCCGCTGTTCCGATCCTGCTCCTGGTCTCCGCAATGGGTGGCAATATTCCCACCGACTACATTCTCGATGATCATTATTTCCAGACCACCGTTCTCGTGACAGAGTATGACGACCCAAGGCTACCGCTGCCGCCTCACACTTTGGTCTTCAACGGCATCGGCGACGCGGATTTATGCCGGCAAGGGCTCGAAGCCGCCTGCTCAGTACTCAGCCGAACCGACAAGCCGGTGATCAATCACCCCCTCACGGTGCTCAAAACCGGGCGGCAGTCTAATGTCGAGCGTTTGCGCGGGTTGCCGAACGTCGTTGTTCCGCGGATGGCGATGGTGCCGCGGCGCGTGCTCGCGGATTCCAACGCTCCTGTGGCCATTGCGAGCCGCGGTTTTGGCTTCCCCGTGCTGCTGCGAGCGCCCGGCTTTCACACCGGCCGACATTTCATTCGGGTTGAAAATCCGCAGGGTGTCCTGGCTGCCGCGACCACGCTACCGGGAGACGAGCTGTGGCTCATCGAGCAACTCGATGCGCGAGACGGGGAGGGGACGTTTCGCAAGTTTCGCGTCATGATCGTCGATCGGCAGATCTATCCGTTGCATTTGGCGATATCGCACAATTGGAAAGTCCATTACTTCACGGCCGATATGGCTCAATCGGCGAACAATCGCGCAAAAGATGCGGCATTCCTGCACGACATGGCGAGCGTCGTTGGGCAATGCGGAGTCACAGCGCTCGAACGGATTTGCGCGACCCTTGAACTCGACTATGGCGGCATTGACTTTGCCGTGAATGCTCAAGGTGAAATTTTATTTTTCGAGGCCAATGCCACCATGGTCATGTTGCCGCCACTGCCCGATCCGAAATGGGACTATCGGCGGCCCGCATACGAAAAGGTGTTTGCCGGCGTACACCGCATGCTGGTGGAGAGAGCAGGCCAAGGCAAATCAGGGCCGATTGAGACGGCGTCGCGACTTGCTTCGCATTGAAGACCGCCTGTACTGCAGTTTTGCGCACTTCGCGCTGAGCGGAACGGACCCGGTGGATGCGCGCGTTACAGCTTTTGTGAGAGGCCTATGAAATAGCCGCGCCGCGCCCCGTATTGGGGTGCAAACTCACCGATGCAGCAGCCGCTACGAAGCTCGTAGATGTCGTCAAACAGGTTGACGACGTCAAAGCGCACGGTGAGGGGCTTGGCGTTGGGCGACCAATGGAAATCGTGCGAAACGCCGACATTGACCACGGTATAGGGCGGTGCGTGAGTAGTGTTGTCGAAACCGTCGCGCAAACCGCTACCGTAGATAAGGTCCGTGGTGAACAAGGTATCGTTCCAGCGGTATGACGCGCCGGCCGAGCCGGTCATGCGCTGCATGTCATCGGTGTAATGCCAATCGGTGAGATAGCTTTCGTCCTCGATGAGATATTGGTTGGATTCCACGCCCTGGGCCCGCGTTATGTTGTAGGCGAAGTTCGTATAGGCTTTGAAGTTGCCGTTGTTGTATTTAAGCTTGTATTCGCCGCCTTCGCTGTATCCCTGCGCATAGTTGAACTGCGTGAGCACGACCGCCGAGCCGAACTGGCCGTCGTCGAGCATGTCTCGGGCATTCTTATAATAGGCGTCGAGGCCCATGGAGAGGCCTGGAAGTACGGTCTGGTCGATGCCGACATCGTAATAGCTCGATCGCTCCGGTTTCACCGGATCGTCCAAGGTGGTCAGCGGCGGCGCGTTGGTGGTGTTGGCAAACAACGCAATATCGGAGGACGCCGCTTGCGCTTGATAGGGCGGCGTGAAGTAACGGGCAAAGCCGGCGTGTATGGCGGTGCCCTCAACCGGCTTGTAGATCAACGCAAACCGCGGACTGAGCTGGTTCGCATCGACGTATTGAAACAGTTGGTCGAACCGCAGGCCGCTGTTCAAGGTGAGTTGATCTGTCAGCTTCCATTCGTCCTGGATGTAGGCGCCGAGATTCCATCCGACTTTCGAGTCGTCATCGGTAATAGAGAGGGGCGCTGAACCCGGTGGAACGAGGCCGGTCGTCGGGTCCACGGGCAGAACCGTTGCGACGTCGCCAACGTCGGTATGTTCCTCGCTGGTCGCAAAACCAAATCGCAGTGTGTGATGATTGTCGACCACGTATGACGCATCGCCTTGAATGCCGTTCAAGAGGCTTTCCCGGGTGACGTGCGATGCGACGTCGTTGAATACCAGGTCGCCAAAGACGTCGGGAACGAAATCGACCGAGGCGTAGCGCGAATAGACCGAGAGCTGCCCGTCGCCATCGGTGCCTTTCTTTTGCAGCGTGGCAATATTGGCGACGTACGTGTCGTACTCGTTCTCATTGAGCAGTGCCGAATTGTAATTTGCCGGACCGAAATCGCCGAGCGGCGTCTGACCTAGGTTATTCGGTATCTGGAACGCACTATAGGAAATGGCCGATATCACGCTGAACCGAGTCGATTCGTCGAGCAGCGTCGACGCATAGCCGAAGAATTTGCCTTGCTCGGTTTCGTCGTGAATAGCGTTGATGTTGGACGTCGGATTTTCGAGCCCGAGATCGTTCCAATTGCCGCGCGCCGTCACGAAATACTCGGAATTGCCGACGCTGCCGCCGTAATCGAAGCTCGGCGTGACCGTCTGATGGCTGCCGCCATAGAGGCTGACCTCGCCGCCGGGAGTGGCAAAACTTCTGCTCGTAATATCGAGCACTCCGGCGGTGCGCAGTCCGTACTCCGCCGGCAGGGTGCCGGTGAGCAGCGACATACTGCCGACGAAATTGGTGTCGAGGAACGGACCGAGCGCCGAGACCCCCTCCGGAAGCACGACACCGTTGATCCTGATCTGGACGTTGGCGTATTCGTTTCTGACATGGAAATCGGGGTTGGAAACGGCGGAGTCGTAGGACACGCCGGGCATTTGCAGAATAGCTTTGTCGATCGGCGTGTTATCGCCTTGCGGCTGGGTTTCGATGGCTTGGCGACTTATCACGTAAGTCGAGGCGCCGAGTTTCGGCAGCAGATTGTCCCGCGCCTGATCCAGCGCGTTCATCTTGGCATCGAGAGCGGCCTCCGTGGCCGTTGTGGCGTTCGCTGGTGCCGCCGCAGCGGCGGTCGCCGCGCTCTGCGGTGCCGGCCGCCGTGCTGCGCGTTTGGGCTTTGGTTTGGATTTCGGCGCTGTAACGACGATCTCCGGCATCTTGATTTGACTGGAATCCGGTGCGGTACCGCTTGTCTGGCCCGTACCCTTTGCCGGGGCAACGAGGACGCCCGCGATCGCGAGCGTCGCGATGGCCGTTCCGCTGCAGAGCGTTTGACGCCACGGCTTATGCCCGGCGACGACCCCCGACACGACCACCCCCCAAATCTCAGTTTAGAACGTTGAAAAACAGTAGTAAGATCAATTATTTATGACATAGCCAGTATAGCAAGACAAGAAAAATATGTATTTTATAGTCAAGAGAGTAATTGTAACAATTAAAAACAACCAAACGCGCATTTTATACGGGTTCTAAAGAATAATATTTGCACTATTTCTTCTGTTTTTTCAAACGCATCACCGGGGAGAAATTCGCGCGGCACATGGTTCTCGTTGGTTCGTGCGCTGTTTTTAACGTCCGCGCAGGCGCCGGTAAGTGGCATAGACCGGCTGCCACATCTTGGCCTTGATGGCAGCGGCGGTTTCTTCGTCCGAAGCAGGATGTGCGAGGCCGTCGAGCTGCGCCTGCTTGGCCACGGCGATGGCAACATGAACTGAAAGCCTTCGTAGATCGATGAGCGGCGCCAGGAGATTGGCATGCGGATCGCGCTTCGCAGGTGACAATTCGGCGATCGCGCGCGCCGCGGCGAGAAACATTTCGTCCGAAATCCGGCGCGCCTTGACTGCAATGGCGCCCAGCCCGATTCCCGGATAGACATAAGCATTGTTGGTCTGATCGACACGAAATGCACCGCCACTGCGTTTGATCGGCGGAAACGGGCTTCCGGTGCCGATGATGGCGCGGCCGTCGGTCCAGGCATAAAGGTCCTGCGGAGTCGCCTCGCTACGTTGCGTCGGGTTCGACAGCGGAAAGATGACCGGGCGGGCGACGTGGTCGGCCATCGCGCGCACCACCGCTTCGGGAAAGGCGTGGGCCTGTCCGGACGTGCCGATTAGCACCGTCGGATGCGCGTTGGCGACGACATCAGCGAGGCCGATTCGTCCGGGAGTGGCGAGCTTCCACTCGGATACGTTGTTGCGCTTCTGCGTGAATGGAATTTGAAATGGCTGCAGCCCATCCATGCTTTCGACCAGCAGGCCGTCGCGGTCGACCAGATAGAAACGGCTGCGCGCGTCGCTGTCCGACGCGCCGGTGTCGATCATGGCGCGGCGCAAAAGCGCGCAGATGCCGGTGCCCGCCGAGCCAGCGCCAAGCACCGCGACGCGTTGGTCGCGAAGCGGCACGCCGGTGACGTTGATCGCGCTTAACAACGTGCCGGCTGCGATGGCGGCGGTGCCCTGAATATCGTCGTTGAACGTGCAAAGACGATCGCGATAACGAGCCAGCAGCCGATTGGCGTTGCCGATCGCGAAATCTTCCCAATGCAACAAAACATGCGGCCATCGTTCGCGGACGGCCTCGACGAACGTGGCGACGAAATCGTCATAGACCTCGCCACGCACGCGTTCATGTTGCCAACCGATGTAAAGCGGATCGGCCAAATGTTCGAGGTTGTCGGTGCCGACATCGAGAATGATCGGTAGCGTGGTCGCCGGATGCAGCCCGGCGCAAGCCGTGTAGAGCGAAAGCTTGCCAATAGGAATGCCCATGCCGCCGGCGCCCTGATCGCCGAGGCCGAGGATGCGCTCGCCGTCGCTCACAACGATGGCTTCGACGGCGTCGAACCGTTGATTCGCGAAAATGCGGCGAATCAAGTCCTTGTGCGGCAGGCTCAGAAACAGACCGCGCGGTTTGCGAAAAATGCTGCTGAACAGTTGGCAGCCGAGGCCGACCGTCGGTGTATAGACGATCGGCATCATCTCCTCGATGTTGCGGGTCAAGAGCGCGTAAAATAGGGTCTCGTTCGAATCCTGTAAGCCGCGCAGAAAGACGTATTTCTGAATATCCCGGGCAAGCCCGCGAAACGCGTCGAGCCGGCGCTTGACCTGGTAATCGAGCTCTGCGACGTGGGGTGGCAGCAGCCCGTGCAGGTCGAAGTCGTCGCGCTCGGCCTCGGTGAACGCCGTGCCCTTGTTGAGCAGTGGATCGTTGAGCAACTCGTAGCCGCACAGCGCGGTTTCGACCGCATGCGGCGACGTTTGCGAGGAAATGTCGTTCATCGCTCCCGCTTCCCCAACCCGCAGACACGATACTCGCGAACGGCGTCCCTCCATAGTAGCGTAACGACGACGCTATAATTATGGCCCGGTCACCGCGAGTACCGCTTCCTTGATCTTCGCCATGGCGAAATGGCCGATCTTGTCGAGTTCGAGATGCGGAAAGTTGGGCATTTCGTCGGCAGCCACCACGCAATCTGCAATTTGTTGTAGACGATGCCCGATCTGTTCGATTACGCCGACCAATATATCCGCCACGGTCTGGGGCATCGGAATCTCCCGGTTATTGCAACGCACTGCCTCGTGCGCTCATGTCTCTTGGGCAAGGCAATGGCGGCTATATGCGAACCGCAGGCCGTGCATCTTTCGCCGCTGCAATTACACTGCCGGGCTTACGACGACTCCAACGCCCGGCAAATGGCTTGTTCCAAACGCCACGCCCTTTGCTTCGCTGCCCAACGCGGTGAGGATCACGATTACGAATGCGACGACGCCGGCGACGAAAGCAAGCGCGATGGCATAATCGCCGCCGTAATGAGTGGCGATGCCGGCTTGCAACGTGGCATTAACCGACGCGATCAGGTTGCCCAGTTGATAGACGAAGCCCGGAAACGTTCCGCGCGCGTCGGCAGGCGACAGCTCGTTGAGATGGACGGGGATCACGCCCCAGGCGCCTTGCACCATCACCTGCATCAAGAAGGCACCCACTGCGAGCCAGATGGCGCTTGTTGCGAAAGCCCAAAGCGGCAGTACCAGGAGCGAAAGCACCGCGGTAATGATGATGATTCGCCGCCGGCCAAAACGTTCCGACAATGAGCCGAACGATATGCCGCCGATGATGGCGCCGATATTATAGATGACTGCGATCAGGCCGACGTCATACGGGGAAAGCTTGTGCTGTACTTGCAGGAATGTCGGGTAAAGATCCTGTGTGCCGTGACTGAAGAAATTGAATGCGGTCATCAGCAGCACCGCGTAAATGCCCAGACGCCAGTGCGATCGCACGATCGCCAATGTATTGCTGCGGGCGGTCGTCGGCGCCCAACTCGGCGATTCCGGGACCTTACGGCGGATATAGAAGACGAGCAGTGCGGGAACGACCCCAACCATGAACATGCCACGCCATCCAATGTATTGGAACAGCAAGCCATAGACGATCGAGGCGAGAAAATACCCGGCCGGGTAGCCGGATTGCAGCAGTCCCGACACAAAGCCGCGAGCCTGCGGTGGAATTGATTCCATGGTGAGCGACGCGCCGACACCCCATTCTCCGCCCATGGCGATGCCGAAGATGGCGCGCAGTATCAGCAGCACGGTCAGGCTTGGCGCAAAGGCCGATACCAGTTCGATGGCGGAATAGAGCAGCACGTCGATCATCAAGGTGGGGCGACGCCCCCAGCGATCCGCGGCGCGCCCGAACAGATAAGCGCCGATCGGCCGCATGGCCAATGTCAGCAGAATAGCGAGCGTAACGTCGGTGATTTGGGTGTGAAATTCCTGCGCGATGTCCTTGAGCACGAATACCAGGAGGAAGAAGTCGAAGGCGTCGAGCGTCCATCCCAAGAAGCTCGCCGCCACCACGTGTTTCTGTTCGCTGGTCCAACCGGACAATGCAGCAATACGCACTGGTCGTCTCTCCTAGAGCATGATCCTGAAAAAGCCTGCCCCCGGACTTGATCCGAGGGTGGACGCCGGTTTTCCGAAAAGATCATGCTGCATTAGAACGCCGGAGTGTCGATTGAACATGAAAGGTTGGCGCCGTAGCTGTCTGCAACAGACTGATTTGTACTAGCCATTGACTTCAGTTTCCGGCCGGTCCTCGCCGGAGGAGAGCTCCTGATGCCAACGATATTCCCGATCTTCCCACGAAATCGCCGTGGTGTTTCCCGGTACGTGTTGCTCCATGGCGGCGCGCTCTGCGGCCTTTCGCGCCATATCGTGGGATGGGAAAGCTTCGGAATAAACGCCATTGACCCGATAAGCCCATCCGCCATCGTGCTCGACAATCTCGTAGATGACTTTGACCATACCCGCCTCGCATCGATGATTTTAAGACCGACAGTCAGTCAATGTAGTGTGTCGAACGTTCCGCGCTAGACGGGGCGTGGGCCATGCTCCCGTGCCTGGCGCGCCTCGTAGGCCTTCAAATGCGCATAGGCGATCCCCAGCATGGGACAATCCCGCTTCGTTGCATCGCCGTGGCGAATGAGATCTCCGATGATGTGGTCGGACTCGATGCGCGCGCCGCGCTCCATGTCGCGCAGCATCGAGGCGGCAAATTCGGAACCGGGCGTGGTAAGCAAGGTTTGGGCGAACTGCAGGTTTGGCGCGCTGGGTGGAAAGCCGCTGGCTGAAGCGATTGCTGCACATTCATCAAGCATCGCGGTCGCACGGTTGGCGGCATTGGCCGCAACGATGTCGCCGACCGAGGCACGCATCAGACAAGTTATGCCGGCAACGGCCGCTATAAGCACCCACTTGTCCCACATCTCCTGCATGATGGCATTGCTGAGACGAGAGTCGAAGCGGGTGCCCGCGAGCGTCGATGCGATCGCTTCGGCGCGCGCCGTCGTGGTGCCATCGCGTTCACCGAACGACATGCGGTGGAAGTTGTTGAGGTGCAGGATTTGGCCGGTGGTATCGACGGTCGTCGAAATCTGGCATTGACCGCCGAGCACGTTGCCGCCGCTGAAGCGTTTTACGAGATAGTCGATGTGGCTCAGGCCGTTCAGCAGCGGCAAGATGGCAGTGCTGGCCGCGACGGCGGGCGCGAACGATTCCGTGGCCCCCGCGAGATCGTAGGCTTTGCAGCTCAACAGGATGAGATCGAAAGGCTGGTTGAGCTCGTCGGCGGTCACGGTGGGCGCCGTCGTGGTCACGTCGCCGAAGGGGCTGCGAATGACGAGCCCACTCTTGTCGAGTTCGGCGCGGCGTCTCGGCCGCACCAGGAACGTGACATCGCGGCCGGCCTCCAGCAGCCTGCCGCCGAAGTAACCGCCGATGGCGCCGGCACCGACCACGAGCACACGCATCACAGGCTCCCGCTGCGGGCGGATTCTTGGCGCTGACTAGTGATGGTCCTCCGCCACATCGAGGAGCGTGCCGTCGGGATCGGCCAATTGCAGGCTGCCGTGAGGACATTTCTTCAGCAATGCCAATCGCGCGGCGCCCTCCGAATCGAATGGAATCGGCTTCGGCGCGAGTTGAATATTGGTCTTGGCGACCGTGTCCACATTGTCGGTGAACGCCTTGATGTCGGGAACGCGAAAGCCGATGTGATCCATGCCCGGCTGCTCGATCCCGGCACCATTGAAAGACGAAATCTTCCACGGCACGATCGCCATGGTCATTCGCCCATCGGTGAGATGATAGCCGCCCTCGGCCGACGGTAGATTGCGCGCTTCGAGCTCGAAGACATCCGTGTAGAAATCGGCGAGCCGCTCCGCCTCGCGAGCGCGGATGGCGAAATGACTGAAGGTTGTTTCCTGCTTCCACTCGCCTTTGGCATAGACTTCGGCGCGGTTCTCGTGCCCGGGCTGGGAGAGATCGAAATAATTGCCGGCGGGATCGTGCGCACTGTAGCTCGCGAAGGGCCGATTGCCTGGCCGCTTCACGATCTCGATGTCGGGATATTTCTTGGCAACCTTGGCGCGGACCTTCTCCAGGTCTTCGACTTCGATGCCAAAATGATCCAAGCCTGCCTTGCGCCCGCCGCGGCGTGGAATGAGCGTCATGCCGACATAGCCGTCACCGACTGAAATCGCGCCGATTTCCCGAGCAGTGTCGCCCGACGCCTTCAGCCCGAACATGGCGCGATAGAACATGCCGAGCAGGGTATAGTGGTCACTGGTGATCGCGAGATGATTGAGCTTACCGAACATGATGCTTCCTTAAATGTCGTCGGGCGAAGATATGTCCTTGCCACCTTATCAACTAAGCGCGCCATTGCACATCCCGGCAACGCTCGTCGGTTTCAGCAGCGAGAGCGTTGTGACTGGTCAATCCACGAGACGGGCCAGCCCCGGCACCACGACTCGATCGGGGGTGATGCCGCTCTTGATGTCGCCCAGTGCCTTCATGGCATTGATCAGATTCTGTATCCGCGCCTTCGAGATATCGGTGTTGTGCGCGAAATAGTCGAGCTTGCGCAAATAATCATAGCTGCGCTCCACCGGTTCGCGCGGCGATTTCATTTCTTGAACAAGTATATTGACCGCCTCTTCTCGATTGGCCGGATCATTGAACCACGCGACGCTTTTATCGATGGCGGCAAGCATCTTCGCGACTGTATCATGGTGTTTGTTGGCATAGGCGAGCGACACGTCCGTTCCGGAGAACGGCATATCGCCGGCGTAGTCCATGATCATGCCGATGTTGCGAAACCCGGCATCCTCGGCAAAAAAATTGACCGGTGGTGCCAGCATGGTGGCGTCGACTGCGCCGGATTTGAGCGCGGCGAAGCGGCCGGCGGTGTTGCCGACCACCGTGATGTCAAATTGGCCGTCGTGCAGGCCGTTCGCTTGCATCATTCGCTCGAGATAGACGCGGTTGATGTCGGCCAACCCGCCGATGCAGATCGTCTTGCCCTTGAGATCCTTGATCGAGGTGATGCTCGATTTTGCCAGCATCTCGTAAGGTGCAACCCTTCCCATGATGCGGATGAGCCCGACCGGCGCGCCCTTTTCGACTGCATGGATCGGCTCGACGACGCCGACATCGGCGACGACGTCGAGGGAGCCCGCGGAAAGTTGTTGCACAAGCCCAGGGGCGGTCGGCACATAAATGAGATCGAGCTTGATTCCGGCATCGGAAAAAAAGCCCTTATGGATGCCGATATACCATGGCCAACCCACGGAATTGGGAGCGCCGATCATTCCGGTCTCGATCGTCTCAGCGGCCTTGAGCGGTGGAGTTCCCAAAGCCAGGATCCCAATCAAAGCGCCAAGTAGGACGCTCAAGCATTGCCCAAGGTGCTTCGATGTCATGGCCGATTCCTCCCGATCCCGTCCGTGTTTGGTGCGTCGCGGTGCAAGCTTACCATGTGGCATTTGGGAAGTTCGAGCCATGAGGTCGCGGTCCTGGCCATCTTAGGCTGACATGCTGATCGCTGCCCGGCAGCGGGGCGATTTCGCAAATCACGCTTTGGCGTCGTTTGGCCGGCGCGGAACAAGCAGGTTGGCGGTGAAAATCTGCACCGCTTCATTGTTCTGATTGAGCGTCGTGGTGCGCACCCTGATCAAGCCGCGGCCGGGCCGCGATTTGGACGGACGAACTTCGAGCACTTCGCTCTGGGCATGTAATTCATCGCCGGGGCGCACTGGGCGCGGCCAGCTCAACTCGTCGAAACCGACGCCGAGAATGCCGCCAACCGGCTTAAATTCACCGTCGACCATGAGGCGCATAGTCAGTGCGGCGGTATGCCAGCCGCTGGCAACCAGTCCGCCGAACACGGATTCGCGGGCGGCATCTTCGTCGAGATGGTAGGGCTGCGGATCGAACCGTGTCGCGAACGCCATAATCTGCGTTTTATCCACGCGAAGCCGCCCGGAATGGTAGATCTGTCCAACCGCAAAATCCTCAAGATATTGCTCGGTCATGACATCATGAACTCCTTGGGAGCGCTGCGACGGCCGGCGTACGCGGAATGCGCGGTGTAAACCAGACTCCGGCCGCGACCGCAGCCGCGTTGATGAGGCCGAAGGCGGCGAGCGCCACGGCCATTGCGACGAACACCCCGGTCAGGCTCCCGCTCCAATGCAAACCGAGCCATCCGCCGTCTGCCGCGATCAAGAGACGCGCCAGATTGGCAAGCAGCGGCCACAGCAATCGACCCGCTCCCTGCGACGCAAAGTAAAGCGCCATGCCCAATCCAAACAGACCATAAACCGGACCGACGACATGCAAATAGCGCGATCCGGCATCAAGCATGGCGGGATCACTGTCGAACAGCGATAGCCAGGCGTGCGGCGCCGCCGCGGCGCAAAGGCCGATAAGCTCGCACAATCCGGCGGCGATAGCGGCGCCAATCCATGCCACGCGCAATGCACGGTCGCTGCGGCCGGCACCGATATTGGTGCCGACCATGGCAACGAGCGGACCGCCGAGACCGAATACTAACGGAATTAGCAAATATTCGAGGCGTGATCCGGTGCCATAACCGGCTATTGCAGCAGGGCCGAAAGCACCGACCAAGCCGGTCGCGACGGCTATCGTGAGATTGGTTTGAGCGGTGATCAGCGCCGCCACTGCACCGACGCGCAGGATGTCGCGGAACAAGGGCCAGCGCAATCGGAGGCCGCGCAAGCCGAGGCGGACGACGCTGCGCCCCGATCGCAGATAGAGCGCGAGCATGACGCTGCCCGCGGCGTAATAGATGAGGACAGCGACTGCACCACCGGCGACGCCGAGCCGAGGCAGCGGCCCGAGGCCGAAGATCAGGCATGGCGACAGCGGGATCAGGACGACGACACCGGCGCAAGTGACCAGAGCCGGCACCATCATGTTGCCGGAGCCGCGGATCACGTTGGCCAGCGAGTTGAAGAGCCAGACCAGGATCGCACCGGTGAAAATGACGTGCGAGTAGGTGAGCGCCGCAGCAAGCGAAGCGCCGCTGCCGCCCATGGCGATGTAGAGCCATCGCCCGCCGAGCAGGAGCACAACCATGAAGGTTACGCCAAAGACGAGCGCGATGACGAGCGCATGGAGCGCCAATGCATCAGCGTCGGCGCCGCGTCCGGCGCCGAGCGCCCGGGCGATCGCCGACGAGATGCCGCCACCCATCGCTCCCGCCGACATCATTTGCATCAGCATGACGATGGGAAAGACCAGCGCAACGCCGGCCAGCGGATCGGTGCCGAGCTTGCCGACAAAATAGGTCTCCACCAAACCGACCGACGTTTGCGCCAGCATCACCAGCATGTTCGGCGTGGCGAGGCGGATCAGCGTGACGGCAATCGGTCCGTCGATTAGCGCGCGGGTGCGCAGGTCGTAGCGTGGCCGCTCCGGGGCTTTCGCCGCGGCCGACGCCGATTGTGAAGGTGCTACACCTGTCAATGTCACAGACTGCTCCGCCCGATCTGTCCGAGGTTGGGCAGGATTGATCGCAACTCAATATAGGAGTATATACACCTAAATCAAGAACGAGGCGGCCATGCAGTCTCCCGAGAAAAACCCGGCTGGGTGCAACTGTCTGGCGCTCCGTCAGGCGGCGCGGCACGTTACGCAGATCTATGATCAGTTTCTGGCCCCGAGCGGCATGCGCGCGACCCAGTATTCGATTCTCGCAAGGCTCAGCCGCAGGGGATCGATGACGATCAATGCACTGGCTTCCGAGCTGGTCATGGATCGCACCACGCTCGGGCGAAATATCTTGCCGCTGCGCCGCGACGGCCTCATTGCCGTCGCCAGGGGAGGGGTCGACCGCCGCAGCAAGGAATTGCGCCTGACGCGCAGCGGCGAAGCCCGGGTACGTGCCGCCTTCGAATGCTGGCAGCAAGCGCAGGCGCAGTTCGAAAGTTCGTTCGGTGCCGGGCGCGCCAAGGCGCTGAGAGCGCTCGCGCGCGACGTTGCGCTCAGTGATCCCGGGGCCGTCGCGCCGGTCGACAAAGACTAACCGGCATCACGGCTCGTTGCCGCGAACGCGCGATCCGGTGCATTTGCTGCGGCCTCGCGGCGCTGCTTCGGCGGTCAGGTGTTAAAGCGCCGCTACCGTCTGCACCTCGAGCAGATAGGCTTCATCGGCCAGCCGGCTGATGATCAGTAGGGTATTTGGTGGCGCTCCGTTGGGAAACATCATGGGGAATTCTCTGCCGCGGTATGCCCGGAACAGAGCGGTGTCTTGCGGGCGCACCAAAAAGCTCGTGAACTGGACCACGTTCTTCCAATCGGCGCCGACCGAGCGCAAGGCGGTGTGAATATTGGCGAAGACCTGCGCGCATTGTGCCTCGAAGTCGCCCTTGCCAACCGTAGCGCCCGATGCGTCCGTCGACACCTGCCCGGCGATGAAAACCACCTCCCGCGTCTTGGCCCGCGCCACATGCGTGTAGGTCACAGGGGGGCGCGCCAATCCGTTGGGATTGAAAATCTTGATCTCTGCCATTGTGCTTCTCCTAACTTGTGTTCGGCTCACTCGGTCACCGCTCCGCTATGCCGATTGCGGCTTTGGCCTTGGCGACAATGTCCGGCGGTGCGCGGGTCGTTTCGTGCACGATCTGCGCGACCGCATCGGCAGTGAGCGGATCGATGGTGAATCGGATTTTTGCTGCATCGGCAAGAAAGCCCTTATCCTTGAGCGTCGCGGCGAAAGCATCGCGCAGAATGGCGAGCCGGTCCGCCGGCAAGCCGGGCGGCGCGACATAGGGTTGACCAAGCGCCGGCGCGGAGGAAATAAGCTTGAATATCTGCCGCTGCTCGTCGTTCTTTGCGAGTTCGGTCACCAGCGGAACGTTAGGCAAGCGCCTATCGCGCTTGGCGCCCGACTGGCAGAGAACGGCGACCTTATGTTCGGTGAACCAATCCGGATGCTGGCTGATGATCGAGTCGATGCTGAATGCGCGCGCTTGCACCTCGCCTCGCTCCATGCCGAGGTTGACGTCTTCGGAGGTGCGGTAGCCCGTCACGATCTTGAATTTGGTGCCGAGCAGGTCGTTCACAACCATGGGAAGAATGACGATGCCGGCACCGGCGCCGGTGCCGCCAAGGATGATCTGCTTCTTGGTCGCCTGTTCGATGGTTCTAATCCCGGCGGTGTGCCAGACGATGATGACCTCGTTCTGCGGGCCGGTGGACCCTAGCCAGTTGAATCGATCGGAATCGTAACGGATGCCACCGGCGTCAAGCACCTGCTGCAACGGCATTGCGCTATGGATGGTTGCGATCGCGGTGCCATCCTTGGGGGCGATATTGAACATGTAGTTGGTGGCAAGCACATTGCCGCCGCCCGGCATGTTCTGCACGATCATGGTGGGATGGCCCGGAATGTAGTGTGGCATATAGCGTGCGACGAGACGGGCGATGACGTCGTAGGTGCCGCCGACGCCCGTGCTCGTGATCAGCGTGATGGTCTTGCCCTTGTAGAACTGCGCAGCAGGCGTTTCGGCTGCTGTGGGCCGCACCGCAAAAAACATGAAGGCGCAGCAAATTAGCTGCGCAAGCATTGCGCTTACGAAAATCCCAGTCTTCTGCACGTTCACGACTGCGGGGTCCGGCTCGATTCAGGCATAGCGCGAGAAATCGTAGCCCTCCTTGACGACAAATTCGAGAAGGAAGGGAACGCCGGTTTCGGTGACCGCGACCGCCTCCTTGATAGCCGGAACGATATTGGCTGGCTTGTCGATCCGTGTAGAAGCGACGTTCAGTCCCTCCGCTACCTTGGCGTAGTTTCCGCCGACGGCGAGAGCGCCGTATTTCTTGATTGAGATTGGCAGCACGTCGCGTTCGGCGGCCATGACGCCATTGTTAAAAACGATCGTCAGGATGGCGATGCGGTTGCGCGCCGCCGTTTCGATATCCATGCCGGTCATGCCGATAGCGGCGTCGCCCATCACGTTGATGCACAATTTCTTCGGCGCCGCGAGCTTGGCGCCCATGGTGATGCCAAGCCCGTAGCCGAGCTGCGTTGACTTACCCCAGCCCATGTAGGAGCCGGGGACTGTGGTCTCCCAGAATGGCAGGAGCTGTTCGCGCGGGCTGCCTGAATCGTGGGTGATGATGACGTTGTCGCGATCGACGGTGTGCATGAGATCGCGGATCACGCGGTACTGGTTGATCGGCGTCTCATCGGAATCGAGATGCTTCGACCATTCTTCGAGCCAAGCCTTCTTGCCGGTCGCGATATCTTCCTTGAGTACGGCAAGCGCGTTGCCGCCGCTGCCGCGTTTCTGCCGGCTGACTTCGGCGATCAACGCGTCGAGCACCAGCGCGGCGTCACCGACGATTGCGTGGTCGACACGGTATTCCTTGTTGATGTCGCTCGGTTCGTTGGTCGAATGGATGATGATCTTGCCGGGCGGTACCGCGGGCCCAAAATTGGTGCGCGTAAGACTCGAGCCGATCGCCAGGATAAGGTCCGCCTGCTTCATGAAGTGGGCGAACATTTTCGAGCGCGAGCGTGTCGAGGCGCCGAGCGCGAGCGGGTGACTGTCGGCAATGGCGCTTTTGCCGGGATTGGTGGCGACGACTGGCGCCGGCACAAGCTCCGCCAATGCGGCTAGCCGCTCGCCAGCCTCGGCATAATGCACGCCTTGGCCGCCCCACAGCACCGGATGCTTTGCCGAAAGCAGCATCTCAACCGCTTTTTTGATTGCGTCTGGATCGGGGGCGCTGCGCTGCACGGGCACCGGCGCATAATCGATCTTGCCCTCGTATTCCGCTTCGAACACCTCATTCGGCACTTCAATCATGACCGGGCCGCCTTTGCCGCTGCGCATCGCCGCATAGGCCCGGCGGAGCAGGCCCGGCAGCTCCTGCACCGAATGCGCCAGCGCCGACCACTTTGTGACCGCACGATAGACATCGGCGGCGCGGAAGGTCGGCCGTACATATTGCTTCTCCAGTGGCAGTCCGGCGGGAATGACCAGGATGGGAACATTCTCGGAGAAGGCCTGCGCCACGCCGGGAAAGGCGTTCTCAATACCGGGGCCGGCTTGGGCGGCAAATACGCCATTGCGCTTGCCGCGCTTGATGCGCGTATAGCCGTCGGCGATGCCGACGCCGACGCGCTCCTGCCGGCATAGGATGGGGCGGATATCGAGGCTGGCAGCAGCTTCGATCAGCGAATTGCGCGGATAGCAGGGAAGGAATTCCGTGCCTTCGCGCTTGAGGATTTCGGCAATGACATCGGCGCCGTTCATGTGTGTTGCTCTTTCGGTGAATGAAGCCGCGCTCGGAACGATCGTGCGGCTGCGGAAGCGGTTCCGGACGAAGTCGTCGCCCGGTTTCGGCGCGGCCGATAAGCCTTTATTCGGCTGCAATCGGCGTGTCGCGGCGGACGTATTGCTCCATAGCATCCGTGAACGGCACACCCTTTGCTGCTTCGAAACGGCCGGAACGAACCCGGTAGCTCGCCGGATCCATTCCAGGCAACGGCTTGCCGGCGGCATGGTCTTTGAGCGTCTGCAAAAGCAACCGTCTGATTTTCACGATCGCAGCGTCGCAAGCGAGCAAATGTTCGGCGGTCCGGTCCGCGATCGGCCCCATGGATTCCTGGATGCCGCAGTCCTGCGTGCCAAATCCGATCATGCCCGTGTAGGACTTGCCGCTCGCTTGCAACGTGCGGTCGATCAGGTAGTCGTTTGCCTTGTTTCGCACGGCACGGTCGGTGCCCGGGAAATTTTCGGTGTGAATCCCGAGTCCGGCCTTCGAACGGGCGAGATCCTGCTCCGTCATCGGCCGCGCCGGATTGAAATCGACGCTATAGAGCATCGTATTTTTGTCGTCGATTGGCGCCCAAACATGCGCGGCGTGCGGGATCGACGAGATGATCTTGTGGAACGGGGACAACATCACGTTCATGTTCCACATCACAATTCCATCACTGCGCTCGCGCCCGGTGCCGACGACAAAGCCAAAATCCGTCGGAATGACGTCGTAGAGCGTGGCAACGATCTTGCGGCTCGACTCGCTTTCGCCGCCATGCAGAAATGTCAGATGCGTCGCGTCGAAGCCGCCCTCCAGCGCCTGCAGCCAGTTGCATTCTTGGATATGCCGGGTGGCGTAGCGGTGCGGTGCCGGTAACATGGTCCATTCGAGCTCGGGAAACTCCGGCTTGTGCTCGGCCGGCCCCATATAGGTCCACACCACCTCGCCGCGCTCCAGACACGGATAGGATCCAACGTTGAGCTGCCTTTGCATGTTTGTTCGATGAGCCTCACTCATCTGCGGCACGCACGGCAGGTCGACGCAGTTTCCTGCAATATCGAACTTGATGCCGTGATAGACGCAGCGCAGGCCGCTCTCTTCGTTACGGCCGAAGAATAACGATGCCGTGCGGTGCGGGCATTTCTCGTCAAGCAGACCGACGCGTCCTTGGGTGTCGCGGAATAACACCAGATTCTCGCCGAGCAGCCTGACCCGGATCGGCGGACTGTCCGGCTTTGCTATCTGATGGGAAAACGCCGCGGGAATCCAATAACGGCGCATAAGAGCGCCCATCGGCGTTCCGGGACCGACACGGCACAACAATTCATTTTCTTCTTGGGAGAGCACGAGCCTAACCTCCATCGATCGTCATTGTCCGAGCGAAGGGACAATAATCCGCATTTTCGCGCGGACTCGGCCGTATTGCAATTCACCTGTGTTACGTCTCTGTCGCGGCCGGCAACGGCGGTTCGCCTTGCCGTCGGCGATGAGCGGTAAATCCTTCGACGGCCTTGCTTCCGAATAATACCGGATTATCATCCCCGCCAGCGTTTCACGCGGCATCGGAGCGTTCGCAATGGGACGTATTTATTGTCTTTGCATCGTGCTTGTTCTCGCCTGCAGTAGATTACCCGCGGCGGCGGCACAACAGGCCGTTGGCGCGCCCGACGTTTGTTATGGCTGCGGGGGCGATAGCATCTATAGGCTGACGAACCTCATCGACTATTTGGAGGCGAATCCCGACGTGGATGACGCTTATAAGGGGCCGATCATCACCTGGGCGCGCGCAAAAATCCTGCGACTGCGTGCGGTGCTTGGCCCACGACCTGAGGTTTCGCCTGTGCCCTGCTGTTATAGCCGCAGGCCGCTGTACATCCGTTGAGCGGTCGTTTGCGCCGTGCAAAACCGAGCTACGACGCGGGCCGAGGGCTGAACAGGCGAGGCACCAGCCGCTGCCGCAAGTGCAAAATCCACAGGCCGAAGCGGTCGAGATACAGGTAGAGGACGGGCGTCGTGTAAAGCGTCAGCAACTGGCTGATGAGCAGGCCGCCCATGATCGATATACCCAAGGGCCGGCGGATTTCTCCGCCGTTGCCAAAACTCAGTGCCAGCGGCACCGCGCCGAGGATCGCCGCCGTGGTCGTCATCATGATCGGCCGAAAACGCAACACGCAGGCCTGATAGATCGCATCGTAGGCATTCAGATTGTGCGATCGCTTCGCATCGAGGGCGAAATCGATCATCATGATCGCGTTCTTTTTGACGATCCCAATCAGCAGTATCACGCCGATCATGCCAATGATGTCGAACTCGGTGTGAAACAGCATCAGGGCCAGAAGCGCTCCGACGCCGGCCGACGGCAGTGTCGAAAGAATTGTGATGGGATGGATATAGCTCTCATAAAGCACGCCGAGAAGGATATAGACAGCAGCGATTGCGGCGGCGATCAGGACCGGTTCGTTATTGAGCGATTGCTGAAAAACCTGCGCGGTGCCGGCAAGGCTGCCGTGGATCGAGACCGGCATATGTATTTCGTTTATGGCTTCATTGATTTCACTCGCAGCTTCTCCCAGCGTCGCGCCTGGTTGCAGGTCGAATGAAATGGTCGATGCGACAAACAATCCCTGATGATTGACCGCCAAGGGAGTGTTGCCCGCCTTGTAATGCGCGACGGCGGCAAGCGGAATCATCGTTTCCTGACTCGTGCTCACTGCGGCGCCTGACGATGTGTTGCCTTTCCCTGCGGTGGCGAGGGAATTGATGGCCGCGTTGCGTGCTGAATTATTGTTGGCGCTTGCCGCTGCCGTCGCTGAGGTGGAGGTGGTGTTGCTGGAACTGCTGTTGGTGGATGCCGTAACGGTTCCTGCCGGCGCGTTCGATGACGCAGTGCCGGAAGCGCCGCCGCCCGAGGTGGCCACGTAAATGTCGCGCAGCGACGCCGGGAATTGCGTATAGCGCGGGTCGATTTCCATGACCACGTGGTATTGGTTGATGGCGCTGTAGATAACGGACACCTGACGCTGTCCGAACGCGTCGTAAAGAGTATTGTC
This sequence comes from Xanthobacteraceae bacterium, assembly GCA_030037645.1. Classification (GTDB taxonomy): domain Bacteria; phylum Pseudomonadota; class Alphaproteobacteria; order Rhizobiales; family Xanthobacteraceae; genus BOG-931. The sequence continues at coordinate 25,010 of JASHQI010000128.1, read as the reverse complement.
GATTTGTGCCGGCGTTACACCGAGGCGTGCGGCAGTGTCGCGATCGTAGACCAGATCGCTCTCAAGCCCTTTCTGCTGTTGATCGGAGTTCACATCAGCCAGCACCGAACTGTGCTCGAGCGCTTGCACAAGCTTCGGCGTCCAGGTGAACAGATCGTCCGCGCTGTCGGACTGCAGTGTGTACTGATATTCGGAGTTGCTCTGCCTGCCGCCGGCGCGGATGTCCTGGACGGCGACGAGGAAGAGGCGCCCGCCCGGGACCTGGGCGAGCTTCGGCCGCAGGCGTGCGATGACCTGATCGACCGGGGGGCGCTCGGAAATCGGCTTGAGCGACACGAACACGGAGCCGGTGTTGATCTGCCCGTATCCGCCGCCGCCGGTCCCGGTATAGCCCACCACCGTTTGCACGGCCGGATCGGCCTGGACGATGGCCATCATTTGCCGCAGCTTTTGCGTCATCGCCTGAAACGAAATGCTTTGATCGGCCTGAAGCGAGCCGATCAGCCGTCCGGTGTCTTCCTCGGGAAAGAATCCTTTGGGTACGATGATGAACAAGAAGATGTTCAATCCAAACACGGTGAAAAAGATCAGCATCACCAAGCGACTGTGGCGCAACGCCCAGCCGAGGGAACGTTCATATCCGCCGAGAACGCGTTGAAACAGTGTCGGCCTGCTGGATCCCCGCTGTGGCGAACGCGATCGTAGGAATTGCATGCACATCATCGGCGTGGTGGTGAGCGAGATCGCGAGCGAGATCAGAATAGCGAGAGAGAGCGTGATCGTGAATTCGCGGAATAGCCTGCCGAGGATGCCGCCCATCAGCAGGATGGGAACAAACACCGCGATTAAAGAAAGACTGATCGACAGGACGGTGAAGCCCACCTCGCGCGCGCCACGGAGTGCGGCCTGCATGGGTGGCATGCCGCCTTCCAGGTGACGGGAGATATTCTCAAGCACGACGATCGCGTCGTCGACGACGAAGCCGGTGGCGATGGTGAGCGCCATCAGTGACAGGATGTCGAGGCTGTAGCCGAAAAGATACATCCCGCCGAACGTGCCGAGGATCGAGATCGGTACCGCGACGCCGGGAATGATCGTCGCACGTATGTCTCGCAGATAAAGAAAGACGACCATGATGACGAGCGTGATCGCAATGACCAGCGTCAACTCCGTGTCGTGAAGCGACTGACGGATCGTGGTGCTTCGATCGATGGCGACGGTCACATTGACGTCGGCCGGCATTGCCGCCTGCAAGTGCGGCAACTGCGCTTTGACTTGATCAATGGTGTCGATGATGTTCGCGCCCGGCTGAGGGAACAGAATGACCAGCACCGAGCGTTGACCATCGGCCAATCCGAGATTGCGCAAGTCCTCGACCGAGTCGTTGACTTGGGCGACATCTTTCAATTGCACCGCGGCGCCATTGCGATACGCGATGACAAGGTCCCTATAATCCGCAGCCTTGGTGGCCTGATCGTTGGTGTAAAGTTGATACCGCTGGTTGCCCTCGTCGATAATCCCTTTCGGGCTATTGGCATTGGCGGATGCCAGTGCGGCGCGCACGTCTTCGAGACCGATGCCGTACTTGAAGAGCGCCTGCGGATTGAGCTCAACGCGGACCGCGGGCAGCGCCGAGCCGCCGATGATCACCTGTCCGATGCCGCTGACCTGCGACAGCCGTTGCTCAAAGACGTTGCTGGCCGCGTCATACATTTGTCCTTGCGTCAACGTCTTCGAAGTCATCGCCAAAATGAGAATCGGCGCGTCGGCAGGATTGACCTTGCGGTAGGTCGGATTGCTTTTCAGGTTCGCCGGCAGATCGGCGCGGGCGGCGTTGATGGCCGCCTGCACGTCGCGCGCCGCTCCATCAATGTCGCGGCTGAGGTCGAATTGCAGCGTAATGCGAGTTTGCCCGATACCGCTCTTCGACGTCATTTCGGTAACGTCGGAAATCTGTCCGAGATGGCGCTCAAGCGGTTCCGCGACGCTGGTTGCGACCGTCTCCGGGCTGGCCCCGGGAAGTTGTGCGGAAACCGAAATCGTGGGGTATTCCACCTGCGGCAGCGGGGAGACCGGCAATCTCGAGAACGCAAGAGCCCCGGACAAAGCGATGCCGAGTGTAAGCAGCGTCGTCGCCACCGGACGGGCGATGAATGGCGCCGAAATGTTCATTCTGCCGGCTCGCCGCGCGCCAGCGGGTTGGTGGGGCGCCGCCCGGTCAGGCGCAAGGCCAGGCGATCGAAGTACAGATAGATGACCGGCGTTGTGAACAGAGTCAGCATCTGACTGACAATCAACCCGCCGACAATGGCGAGACCGAGCGGCTGGCGCAATTCGGAGCCGGTGCCGGTGCCCAACAACAACGGCAAAGCGCCGAGTATCGCGGCCATGGTGGTCATCATGATCGGCCGAAACCGCAGCAAGCACGCCTGATAGATCGCCTCACGGGGCGTGTGACCCTCGACGCGTTCAGCCTCCAGCGCGAAGTCGATCATCATGATCGCGTTTTTCTTGACAATGCCGATGAGGAGAATGATGCCGATGATGGCGATGACGTCGAGGTCGTAATGCAGCAGCATCAACGACATTAGTGCGCCGACACCCGCCGACGGCAAGGTCGATAGAATCGTGATCGGGTGCACGAAACTCTCGTAGAGGACGCCAAGCACGATATACATCGCCGCTATGGCGGCGATGATCAGGAATGCCTCGTTGGTCAACGACGACTGGAAGGCCGCCGCAGTGCCTTGGAACGCGGTTATGAAGCTGTCGGGAAGCTTGACCCCGTTCTCCGCTTGTTGGATGGCGTCGATGGCGGCGCCGAGCGAGACTCCGGGTGCCGTGTCGAACGAAATCGTTGTCGCGGGAAACTGACCGAAATGCGTGATCACCAATGGTCCGGACTGCTTGACAATGTGGGCGATGGCGGAAAGCGGCACCTGGCCATTGGTCGAGGACGATGAGGACGGCAGATAGATGGCAGATAGGCCGTTCAGCGATTTTTGCAGCGCCGGATCGAGCTCAAGGATGACGCGGTATTGGTTCGACTGGGTGTAGATCGTCGAGACAATGCGCTGCCCGAATGAATCGTAGAGCGCATTGTCGACCGTGGCGGGCGTGATACCGAAGCGGCTGGCCGTCGCACGATCGATGACGAGATCGACGGTCAATCCCTGCTGCTGCATATCGCTTGAAACATTAGTGATCTGCGGCAACTGGTTTAATCGCTGCAGCAGCCTTGGCACCCAGGTGTTGAATTCCGATGAATTGGCGTCCTCAAGGACAAAATTATACGCCGCACGATTGATCGTTGAATCGATGGTCAAATCCTGCACCGGCTGCATGTAAAGCGTAATGCCGACGACGCCGGAGGCTTCCTTCTGCAGCCGTTGAATGATCTGGCTGGCGTTGAGCCTGCGCTCGTCGTGCGGCTTAAGTGAAATGAGGAAGCGGCCGCTGTTGAGAGTTTCATTTGTGCCGTCTACGCCGACAAAGGAACTGAGATTGACGACATCCGGGTCCTTCAGGATGACCTCGGCGAGCTGGTTCTGAAGATTTGCCATCGCCTGGTAGGAAATGCTTTGCGACGCTTCGGTAATGGCCTGAATGAGCCCGGTATCCTGAACCGGGAAGAATCCCTTTGGGATCAGGTCGTAGAGAAGCAGGGTGAACGCGAGCGTGAGTATCGCGACCAGCAATGTGAGCGGCTGCCGGTCCAATACCCAGTTCAGCGCGCGGCCATACTGGGCGATCACCGAGTTGAAGGCGCGTTCCGCCACGACATCGAAGCGGCTACGCTCGGCTTCGGGATAATGACGGATCAACCTGGCGCACATCATCGGCACCAGTGTCAGCGACACAACGGCAGAAATGACGATCGTGACCGCCAGCGTGATGGCGAATTCATGAAACAGACGGCCGACGACCTCGCCCATGAACAGCAGCGGTATCAACACGGCGATGAGCGAAATCGTCAACGAAATGATGGTAAATCCGATCTGCTCCGATCCCCGCAGCGCGGCATCGAGCGGATCCATCCCGCCCTCGACAAATCTGGCGATGTTCTCGATCATGACGATGGCGTCGTCGACGACGAAACCGGTGGCGATCGTCAGCGCCATGAGTGAGAGGTTGTCCAGGCTAAAGCCCAGAAGATACATGGCGCCGAAAGTGCCGACGAGCGACAGCGGCACGGAAAGGCTGGGAATGATGGTGCCCGGCAGCGTGCGCAGGAACAGAAAAATCACAACCACGACCAGCACAACAGCGAGGCTCAGTTCGAATTCAACATCGGCGACAGACGCTCGGATCGTGACGGTTCGGTCGCTCATGACCGAGAAATCGACGGCTGACGGCAGCGTGGACAAGATTTGCGGCAGCAGAGTCTGAATGCGGTCGACAACCTGAATGATATTGGCGCCCGGTTGGCGCTGAACGCTGAGGATGATCGCGGGGGTTGTGTTGGCCCAGGCGCCAAGTTTGGTGTTTTCGGCGCCGCTGACGATGGTGGCCACGTCCGACAGCCGCACCGGGTTGCCATCCCGGTAGGCCACGATCAGATTTTGATATTGCGTCGCGCTGGTGAGTTGATCGTTGGCATTGATCGTCGAGGCTTGGGCGGGGCCGTCGAAATTTCCTTTCGGCGTGTTGACGTTCAGATTGCCGATTGTGGTTCGAACGTCGTCGATATTGAGGCCATAAGCGGCGAGTGCTTGCGGGTTGAGTTGTATGCGGACCGCCGGTCGTTGTCCGCCGCTCACGGTGACAAGCCCGACGCCGGTCACTTGCGAGATTTTTTGGGCGATCCTGGTCTCGCTCAAATCCTCAAGATCGGTCAGCGCCAAGGTTTTGGACGTAACTGCAATCGTCAGGATCGGCGCATCGGCGGGATTGACCTTGGCATAGATGGGCGGCGTGGGCAGATCCGCCGGCAGCAAATTGCCGGCCGCATTGATCGCCGCCTGGACCTCCTGCTCGGCGACATCGAGGTCGAGGTCGAGGCTGAACTGAAGGGTGATCACGGATGCGCCGCCGGAGCTCGCCGACGTCATCTCGTTCAGTCCGGGCATCTCGCCGAACTGCCGCTCCAAGGGAGCCGTCACCGAGGAGGTGATCACTTCCGGGCTGGCACCCGGATAAAGGGTCTGCACCTGGATCGTCGGATAGTCGACTTCTGGCAGCGTCGACAACGGCAGGAAGGAATACGCGACAATGCCCGAAAGCATGATCGCGGCCATCAGCAGCGAGGTTCCGACCGGCCGTACGATAAAGGGTTCGGAGACGTTCATCGCACCGTTTCACTGTCGCGCGCATGCGCTCGCCGCCACTCGGGCGCGGTTAGTGGCTGCTGTTGTTAGTGCGCTGATTGGGCGTAGGCGTGGTGGTTTGGGCTTGCCCCGGGCTTGCGGCAGGGCCGGCCATGCCGGGCGCAGCCGTTGGCGGAGCGCCTGCTCCTTGAGCGGTCGTCCCCGGAGCAGCGGTGCCCTGAGCGCCCATTTGCGAACGACGTTTGCCGCGAGTGCTTGTGCTGTTCGTACCGGTCGCTGCCTCTGGTGCTGCGATTGGCTTGCCGTCCAAAGAGGACATGCGGACGCGAAGGCCGTCGCGCAGGCGATCGGCGCCGTCGACTACAACGCGCTCTCCAGCAGACAGCCCGGAGTTGACGGCTGTCATGGTGCCATCGGTTGGGCCGGTAGTGATCTGGCGTACCGAGACGGTGTTGTCGGCGTTGACGACGTAAACATAGGAGCCCGACGCACCGGTAGTGGCGTTGCTGCCGGGTGCGCCAAGCTGGATCGCAGCCGATGGAACGGTCACGACTTTTTGCAGCGTCTCCACGAGAAGCCGGGCGTTCACGAACTGGTTCGGAAATAACGCCTCGTCGGAATTATCGAACTGAGCACGGACCTTCACCGTGCCGGTCGTGGTGTCGATCTGATTATCGAGCGCCGAAACCTGGCCGGTCGCCAGTTTTTTGGTATTCGAGCGATCGAATGCGGTGACCTGGAGCTTGGTGCCGGCATTCAGCTGCGGCACGATTTCCGGCAGATCATCCTCGGGAATCGAGAAGATAACGGTGATCGGCTGAAGCTGAGTCACGACCGCGATGCTGCTAGCGGTTGTTGTCTGCACATAATTTCCCGGATCGACCAAGCGTAGGCCGACACGGCCGGTCACCGGGGAAACAATATGACAGTAGGCGATATTGAGGGTTTCGGCGTCGACCAGCCCCTGATCTTGCTTCACCGAACCCGCATATTGCTGCACGATGAAGACCTGATCCTCGGCCTGCTGGCGCGCTATCGAATTCTGCGAAGCGAGGGTTTGATAGCGCTTGAGGTCCATTTGCGCCTGGTCAAGCAAACCTTGGTCGTGGGCGAGTTGGCCTTCATATTGGGCCTTCAAGATCTCGTATGGGCGCGGATCGATTTGCGCCAGAAAATCGCCCTTCTGGACCATCTGCCCTTCGGTGAAGCCGACCTGGGTCAGTTGACCGCTGATCTGGGTTTGCACGGTGACCGTCGCGAGCGGCGTGACGGTACCGAGTGCGCTTACCACGACCCGGACATTACCGAGCGTGACGGTTGCCGCGCCGACCGACTGCAGGCCACCAACTTGAAAGCGGCCGCCCGACGGTCGCGGGGCATGGACCCAACGGAAAATCTGATAGCCGCCAAGAGCGAGGGCGATCACGATGATCAGCCCGATACCAATTCGAGATTTTGAAGAAGACCGGCCCTTCACGTCCGGTTCAGGCACCGTTCGGCGAAGGTTCGGCGCCAAGTCGTCGTCCGTCGTGCGCGTTCGCTCGTCCATATTTGCGCGTCAATATCCCAGCATTTTCCGCATAATAGTCTGCGACAACATTCCTCGCCTAATGAAAATTCGCTAATGACCCAGCCGAACTGGGATTATGCGTGCTGCTGCACTGCGCAGCATGCCGACCGAGAATCTTGCAAGCACACGGAATCGCCAACCTAGCGTCCCAGGAATCTGTTGACGAATCAATGGCTTGACATTGCCGCACGAGGCTGCTCGCTGTCATGGATTCGCCAACACCGGCACCGGATTGGAGGGCAGTTGTGGCAACAGTGAGAAGTCCTTCTCCAACTGATCTCGGGTTGGCAACAAGGAGGTGTCCCATCCACCACCGAGAGCTTCGATCAGACTGACGCTAGCGAGGAAAAGGTCCTGCCGGATGGTCAATTCGGCTTCCTCATCGGCAAGCAACGTCACTTCCGCCGTCACTACGGTGGTAAACGCCACCGTGCCGGCCTGAAATTGATTCAGATAGACATCCACCGCCGTGCGAGCGTCCTTGACCGCCGCCTGCTGCACGCCGAGCTGCTGCGAAAGAATTCGGATTGCAGCGAGTTGATCTTCGACCTGTTGGAATGCGGTGAGCACAGTCTGCCGGTAATTAGCCACGCTTTGCCAATAGGCGGCGCGCGCGGCATCGACTTGCGCCGAAGTGAGCCCACCGTTGAACAACGGTTCCGAGCCCGCCGCGCCGAGCGACCACACTTCATTGGCGACGTTGAATGGCAGCGGATGCTTGCCGATCCATTCCAATAGCCCAGACAGAGTGATGTCAGGAAAATAGCCGGCTACGGCGACGCCGATCAGCGCGTTCTCCGCCTGCATGGTTCGTTCCGCCGCGGCGATATCGGGGCGTCGCTCGAGCAGCGTCGACGGCAGCATAACTGGAATTTTCGGAATGCTGCCGGTCAGATCGTGCGATGCGATCGTCAGCTCCGCGGGCGGTCTGCCAATCAACACTGCGATGGAGTGCTCGAATTGCGCGCGCTCCACGCCGACATTGATGAGTTGTGCCTGCGCGTTCTCGAGCTGGGCCCTGGCAGTGGCCACGTCCCCGCTCGTTACGGAGTAGCCCGCGTTGAATTGATTCTGCACGATGCCAAGGTTTTTCTTATATTCCACGACCGTGCGGGTGAGTAGATCGCTCAGTGAATCGGCCGCGCGGAGATCAAAATAGGCCGTGGCAAGCATGGCCTGCTCGGAAAGCTTGGCATTGTCGAGATCGGCCGCATCGGCTTGCGCAGTGGAAGCGTTGCTCTCGATTTGTCGGCGCACCTTGCCCCAGACATCGAGGTCCCAACTGCCGCTGAGCTGCGGCACAAAGGTAGTCGAGTACAAAGCGCCAGCACCCGTGGACACTCCGGTGCCATTGGTCGCCGGTCCGGTGCGCGTGCGGGTAAACGTGTAATTGCCCGTCAGCGTCGGGAACAGAGCCGCCTGCGCCTCGCGGATAAGGGCGCGTGCTTCCTCGTAGGCAGCCGCATCGGCGGCGACTGTCTGATTGGAGACCTCAACCTGATGCAGCAGCAAGGCAAGCTTCGGATCGTGATAAGGCGCCCACCAAGGACCGCGCGCCAATTGGTCGCTCGGGGTGGCCACCTTCCAGCCCTTGAGCTCTTTGAATTTTGTCGAAACGGGAGCGGGTTCGCGGAAATAATCAGGGCCTACGGTGCATCCAGCCAGCGATAGCGTAATGATGAGTGCCGTGGAGCAGGGCCGCGCGCCAAAACTTTCGACGCGTCGCACCCAACCCCCCCGACGCAAACCGGCATGGGTCAACGCATACACCGCCGACAACCCGTTGATTCACAATCCCAAACACAGCCCAGAAAACTGAATATTCACGAGCAATACGCACTACATCCCGCTGGCCCATGAGGTCGACCAGGCGGGTCAGACTGTGCTCGCGTCCGTATCGATCACGCCCCCAGAGATCACGTTAACCACAAACATGCCCTACGCATTGGCCAATATCAACTCCGCAGCCTTGTTGCTGTGCCGACACAATGCGTTCTTCGTGACGTGTGATATTCGAGCGACAGTACCGGCACGCATTCGTCGGCAAGCCACACTGAGGCGGGTCAGCCAATTGAGCTGCGAAGGCTCTAGCGCTCACGCTGACCGGCAAAATTCCAGATTCTCCTTTTGCTTTCTCGCGGTTGGATAGCGCGACCCGCGTTGAAGGCAGAACGAGGCGGGTATATAATCACAAGCGAGGGAGAATGAGCATGAGCAAGCCTGACGAAGCTCGCCGTGCCTTTCTGGTCGGTACGGCGATTGGTGCGGGAGCGGCTGCCAGTGCAGCCCTGGTCCCAGAGGCGTTCGCCAAAAGTCGCGATAGCCAGATGGCGGAAAATATGGCGCCGAACGCGCCTGCCGGCTCGACTGTCAGCATGACGGGAGGCCATGGCGCGTTCTTCAACGACGACGATGGCGAGACAATCGCGGCGCTCACAGAGCGCATCATGCCAGGCGCACCGGGCAAGCCGGGTGCGCGTGACGCAGGGGTGCTCAACTACATCGATCTTGCGCTTTCCGGCGCCTACAAGGACGACCAGGAGTTTTACCGGCACGGCTTGACGCAGCTCGATGCTCACTGCGTGAAAGCGTATGGCAAGCCATTCCGGCAGCTGACAACCGCACAACAGGACGACACGGTCGCGGTGCTCGCGCAGGGCAAGGTTGCGGAGTTCGCTTGGCCTACCGCTGCGGCGTTTTTCGGCACGCTCCGCAGGCACACGATGGAAGGCATGTTCGCCGATCCGATCTATGGCGGTAACAAGGACTTTGCCGGTTGGCGGTTGGTAGGCTTCCCCGGCGCGCAAATGCAATTCACGCCGGAAGATTTGCAGAGCAAGCAAGCATTCACGCGCGAGGGTATTGTCGGACTGCAAGCCCGTTTGAAGCGCCGCGCGGGCTGAGCGCAACGCAAAAGGCGTCGCTGGTATAGGCAGCATCGCGAGCGCAGTGTCAGCCCTGTTTCTGGCTTTGACATGCGCCAAACTCCGGCATTGGGTTGGCGCGACGCCGAAACTGACAGCAAATACTCCGTCGTCGTGCGTGCACTGCAGCATCACAGGTTTGTTTCCGGTCACATTCGCGGGAACGCCGCGGCTGAAGTCGCGTTGACTCTAGCGGAAGTAGATATGGAATCTCACATGCACGCTGAGTTCGATTGGTTCTAACAAATTGGCTTCTGCTATGATCACATCGAAGATTGCAACAGGCGTTGGCATTATCGGCCTTTCGCTCTATCTCGTCGCAGCGGCAAACGCTGCGAGGCCTCATCCCGGAGGCGGTCGGCCACCGGGCGGAGGAGGGCACCCGGCGCCACATTTTGCAGCGCCGCATTTCGCGGCTCCACATTTCGCCCCGCATTTCGCTGCTCGACATTTCGCCCCGCATGCTGCGCCACACTTCGCGCCGCGGCACTTCACGGTGCATGCAGTCCCCCATTTCAGGATCGGGCACGGCCCGCGTGTGGCGCATGGTTTTCGTCCATCCTTCCACCCTGTGGTTCGTGGTCATGGGCCGGCAGTGGCGATGCACGCTCCGATCGGTGCCGTTTCTCATAGGCGGCTCGCATCAAACCCGAGAGCGTTTGCAGCGCGTCGTCATTTCGTAGCGGGCAATGCGTTTCGTCCATTTCTGAACGGGCGCTGGCACCCGCATCACCATCTGGGCTGGGTCGGCCCGCTGTTTTGGCCGTATGCCTATGGAGATTTCTTCTATTACGCGCTGTGGCCGTACTACTATGGGTATTACGACCCGTTCTGGGATTACGGCTACGGCGACATCTACGAGGGCATTTTCTCTCCGTACAATTACGGTGAATATGTGCAGGGTCCGGGCGCTCAGGCGCGCATGTCCGCCCTCACGCAGAGCGTCGCCCAAAGCTGCGCGGATGAAGCTGCCGAGGTTACTGGCTGGCCGATCGACCAGATTCAGGATGCCGTCAAGCCAAATCAACAGCAAAGCGCCCTGCTTGATGACCTTGGCAACGCCATCGTCAAGGCGAGCAATGTGATCCAAGCGCACTGTCCCACGACCGTCTCGTTCACACCGACGGGCCGGATTGCCGAGATGCAGCAGCGCCTCGAAGGCCTGGTTCAGGCCGTCAACATCGTGCAGCCGTCGCTGGCGAAGTTTTACGACTCGTTGAGTGACGAGCAAAAGGCCCGATTCAACGACATGACGCCGCCGAGAAGCAGGAGGGCTCCAAACGGCCAGCAGGCTTCGCAAAGCCCGCAGACAGAATGTGGCGCCGACGTCAGGCCGTGGCCCACCGACCAGATCAATCAAGTCGTGCAACCGAACGATGCACAGCGGGCGAAACTGGAAGCGCTGCAAACAGCCGCCGCGAACGCTGCAAACCTGGTCAAGGCGTCCTGTCCGACCGAAGCCCCAAGCACCCCGCCGGAGCGGCTGGATGCGGTCGGCAAGCACTTGCAGGCTATGTTGCAAGCCGTGAAGACCGTCCGTCCGCCGCTGGAGGATTTCTACAACGCGCTCAGCGACGACCAGAAGGCTCGCTTCAACACGATGGGCGTTCAACTCTTCGCCGCGAAGTAAAATAAGCTCACGCCTTTTCGAGGGCCGCCTTGACGCGCTCGGGCGTGAACGGGACGCGGCGCAGACGCACCCCGGTGGCGTCGAATACCGCGTTGCCGACTGCGGCCGGCACCAAGCCGAGCGCCATCTCGGCGGCGCCCGAGGGCGCTTCCTCCGGCCTTTCGATCAATACGATATCGATCTGCGGCAGCGGGAAATCAGCGAACAGCACCGGATAGGTCAGCCAATCGACGCTCGTCACCATGTTCTTGTCGAACCGCAGCTCTTCGAAGAAGGTGCGGCTCGTGCCATAAACAAGCTGGCGGTCGATCACTTGCCGCAATGTGGCTGGATTGATGATCAGTCCCACATCGTGGGCGCAAACGTATCGAATGGGCTCGATCACGCCGGTTTTGCGATGCACGCGCACTTCGGCGATGAGCGCGACGTAGGTTGTGAAGTGCCGGCGGAATGCGATGCCGCGGCCGGTCGCGACATCCGCACTCTTGGCGTCGGGGCGCGGCGAGGGTCGCTTGTCCCAGCCATAATGCTCGGCGGCGATGCGCACGGCGTCACGGTCGCGGGGGTCCGTCAGATAGCGCAGCCGAAAATCGACCGGATCGGTGTTGGTCGCCGCCGCGACCTCGTCCATGAAGGACTCGCTGCCGAACAGGATCGGCGGCCCATAAGGATCTCGCAGATGGCTCGTGCGCATCGGCGATGCGCGGTCCATCAGCGGTGGCACGATCTCCCAGCCGCGCCGCTGATGAGCAAAGGTGTAGGACGCGACCGGGATTTCAAAGCTTTGCTCCGGCTTCAACGGAAAGCCGAGCAGATGCCCGGCGAGCACGTCGGCCGCGCGGCCTTCGCTGGTTTGCACATTGAGACGCGAGAACGCCTTGCTGATGCTCTCATAGGCGATAACCGTGCCCGAGGCATCGAGTCCGACCTTGCTGCGATTGACCGAAGCCGTGCCCTTGGGATCCCAGGCGATGCCCTCGTAGCGCATGTACTGCACGCGGACCGGCCGGCCGAGATGTTTTGAAAGCACCGCTGCGTCGGCGGTGGCGTCGCCTTGGTCGTTGCGACCGTAGCTGCCGGTGCCGAACATCCAGATCGTGCGTACTTTCTCGGGCGGCAGGTCGAGCAGCTCGGCGACGCCATGCACCGCGTAATGCGGCTTTTGGGTCGAGCTGTAGATCGTGCAGCCGCCGTCGCGATAGTCGGCAACGCCGCAGGCCGGCCCGGTCGAGGAATGCGATTGGGTGGGGAATTCGTATTCGCCCTCGATGATGCGCGCGGCCTGCTTGATGCCGTCGTCAAAATCGCCACTCTGCATCTGGATGACGCGTTTTATGATCGGCGCCTTGCGGATGTAGTCGTGCAAGCCCTCAGTGCCCGGGAAATTCGGGTTCGATTCCGACCATGTCACCTTGAGCTTTTGCGCGGCGCGCACCGCGTTCCACTCCTTCTCGGCGACGACAGCCAGGAAGTCCTTGATGTGGACGACTTGCGCACCGGGAATATCCGCAATCGAGCTTTCATCGACCGCGATCGGTACAGCGCCGGCAATCTTCGGCCGGATCATGCGCGCGTGCAGCATGCCGGGGAGCCGGACGTCGGCGGCCATTTCCAACGTGCCGAAGACTTTGCCGGGCAAATCGCGCCTTGGCGGCGATGTGCCGATCACCTTGAAATCCTTCGGCGCTTTGATTTTGGTATCGCCCGAGACGGCAAGCGTGTTTCCGAGCTTGCCATTCCATTTGACCGCGCTATCGAACGCCTGTCCGCCGATCAATGCGGCGTACGAGACAGCTTTTGCGGGATCGGCCGAATCGTGAATCACGCCGGCGCTGATGGCGAGCCGTTCGGCGGGAACGCCGAGCTTTTCCGCGGCCTTCTCGATCAACAGCTTGCGCGCTTGCGCCGCCATCCGGCGTAGATTCATGCCGGCGCGCGACACCCCGGTCGCCGCGCTCGCTCCGCCCATATCGACGGTGCGTCCGGTGTCGCCGATGACGAGCTGCACGCGCTCGAGCGGCACGTCGAGCTCTTCGGCGACCATTTGCGGGATCGAGGTGCCCAGTCCCTGGCCGCCGTCGATCTTGCCGTAATAAGCGGTAACCACGCCGTCCCTGTCGATGGCGATATAGGAGTCAAGTTGATCGGGCTTGAGCGAGCGCGCGGCAGCGGGCTGGTCGGACGCAGCGGCATCGGCCCAATCGGGCGAAGCGAGCGCGACGACGAGGGCGCCGGTCGAAGAGATAAACGCGCGGCGACTGAGTGCGATGGTCATGGCCGCCTCCCTTAAGCCGCTTGCGCCGCGCGCTTGACCGCGCGGATGGCGGCGCCGTGAGTACCGCAGCGGCAAATCAGGGTCGAGAGCACGTCGACGATTTCCTTGTCGGTCGGATGCGGCTTCTCGTCGAGAAGCGCCGCCGCCGTCATGATCCAACCGTTGATGCAGTAGGCGCATTGCGAGACTTGCTCGTCGAGCCAGGCTTTTTGGATCGGGTGTGGATGTTCCGGCGTGCCGAGGCCGGCGAGCGTGGTGATCTTGCTATCGCCGATGGCAGAAAGCGGCGTGATGCAGGAGCGGGAAGGGCGGCCGTCGATGTGCACGGTGCAGGCGCCGCATTGACCCAGCCCGCAGCCGAACCGCGGATTGTTCAATCCGAGATCGTCGCGCAACGCGTAGAGCAACGGCATGTCGGGATCGTCAACGACAATGGTCCGTGTCGTACCGTCAACGGCAAGGGTAAAGCTTTGCGCCATGGCGTCCTCCCGCAAGATCTCGATCGGGTGATATTATAACCGCACTGACGCCCCCGATTGCAGCCTTGATTGCGCCAACCTGAGTTCACAAACCAAGTGCAATCGGTCGGACGAGCCGCGCCGCTGCTGGAATTCGTGATCGTTCGATCCGGGCTATGACCTAGTGAAACAGCTTCGGAAATTTCGCCCGCAGTTTTGCGCGTAAGTCGCCGCTGACATCGACCGTCGGCGGGAAGGTATTCTTCAGCTTCATGTCGTAAGGGATGCAGGCGTCGATGAGGATGCGGTTGTTGAAGTTGCCGGGCAGATAAAGCGGATCGCGCTTTGAAGCCCAGGCTTTTTGCACCAGATCGATATCGACCTTCGGATCGAAGCGCGTGCACATCGCCCATAAAACCTGATCGAGGTCGCCGGCATCGATGTCCTCGTCGACAACCACCGTCCACTTCCCGGCATAGGCGCCGCCTTGACACGAGCACGCCACGTGCAGCGCCTGGCGGGCGTGGCCGGGATAGCGCTGGCGAAGCTGAATTGCGGTGAATCGGGTCGCCGGCCCCGCTTCGTGGTTCCAAACGCCGAGCACGTCGGGGATGCCGCAGGCGTCGAGCGCGCGCCAGATCTGCGCCGCGCCGGCAATGCCCTTCAACAGCCCGGTCTCGTCCACGGGCTTATGCTGCGGCGCGCAGGTCAGGATTGGATCGTTGCGATGCAGGATGGTCTTGACCGTGACGTAGGGCCGATCCTGCGTGTCGTCCGAGTAATAGCCCATCCATTCGCCGAATGGACCTTCCGGCATGGTCTGGCCGGCGACCGTCTCGCCCTCGATGGCGATCTCGCAATCGGCCGGAATCGGAAAGCCGGTGAAGGGTCCGCGCACCACGTCGATCGGCTCGCCGCGCAAGCCGCCGGCGATATCGTATTCGCTCACTTCCGGCAGCGGGCTTGATGACAGCATGAACAGAAGCGGGTCCTGGCCGCACAGGATCACCACCTTCATCGGCTCGCCGCGGGAAAAATATTTGTCGCGGTGGATGCGGCCGTGCTTGCCTTCGGTGATCTGGCAGCCGACGGTTTTGCCGTCGTAGACCTGGCTGCGATAGGCGCCGAGGTTGAACCAGCCGGCGTCGGGATCCTTGGTAACGACGCAGCAGGCGGTGCCGATGAAGCGCGCCTTGTCCTGCTCGTGGTGGCGCGGCACCGGGAATCTCAAGACGTCGACCGCGTCGCCTTCGGTGACGTTCTCGAAAATCGGGCCGTCGTTGACGAAGCGCGGCTTGAGCGGTTTCAAATCCTGCATGCGCGCGTGGTAGCGCTGCACGATGTCGACCTTGCGTTCGTGTTCGAGCAGCAGCCCGAGCGTCAGCGCAATGCGCTTGATCGAGGAAAGCTGACCGTAGAGCGTGCGGTAGCCTTTCGGATAGCCGGGCACGTCGTCGAACAGGATCGCCGGTGCCGTGCCGCGGCTTGTCTCTGTCAGCATCTGCGTGATACCGCCCATCTCGACGTCCCAATGGGCGCCGGAAACACGCTCCAGCTCGCCGAGCTTGTCGACAGCCGACAGCCAGCCACGTAATCCGCGGTAGCTCTCGCGCTGTGTCGTCGCAGCCCCCGCGCTCGCCATGATCGTCTCCATGTCGTCGAATTCAAACAATCGGGGTATGAATGTAGGCCCAGTACGTGTCAAGCTATGGCAGACCTTGCGACGCAATGTGGAGTAAGCCGTGCCCATTCCACGTCCAAACTACTTTCCGCCGTTCAACGTCACGCGCGCCAGCCACGCCGTGCTCAACGTCAAAGACCTCGGCAAAAGCCGCGCCTTCTATGTCGATCTGATCGGGTTCATCGTCAGCGACGAGGACAACAATACGATCTACCTTCGCGGTGTTGCCGAGGCCTGCCATCACTCGCTGGTGCTCAAGCGCGCCAACGCGGTGCAAGCCGAGCGCGTCGGCATGCGCTGCTTTACCGAGGAGGACCTCGAGAAGGCGAAGCGCTACTTCGAGAGCGCCGGCCTGCCGGCGCAATGGGTTGAACGGCCCTATCAGGGCAAGACCCTGCATGTCAGCGATCCGCTGGGCGCGCCGCTTGAATTCTGCGCCAGCATGACGACGAAGCCCCGCCTCGTGGTCAGCTTCGAGCATCACCGCGGCGCCGTGCCGCAACGCATCGATCACTTTCAGCTTCTGGTGCCGGATGTTCAGCGTCAATTGGAGTTCTACATGGGGCTGGGCTTTCGGCTGTCCGAATACATTGTGGCGGACAGCACCGATGAGCCGCTGTTCGTGTTCCTGCAGCGCA
The DNA here is from genome assembly GCA_030037645.1 of Xanthobacteraceae bacterium. GTDB lineage: Bacteria > Pseudomonadota > Alphaproteobacteria > Rhizobiales > Xanthobacteraceae > BOG-931. The sequence goes on along the minus strand of JASHQI010000128.1, from coordinate 8,567 downwards.
AGGGCAATCCGCACGACATCGTGTTCGCGCCCGGCGCGGGACCGCGGCTGCATCACGCGGCGTTCAGCATCCCCGAATCCTATCTGTTCTTCTACGTCTGCGATCTCGCGTCCAACATGGGTTTCGCGGAAAACATCGAATTCGGCCCGGGCCGCCATGGGCCGGGTCATGCGCTGTTCGTCTATATGCGCGATCCGGATGGCCATCGCATCGAGTTGTTCAACACGCATTATCAATGCATGGACATCGAGGACGAGCCGGTACGCTGGGACGCCTCTTTCGCCGGCAAGCGCCGCTGGCAGCTGCCGGCCCGCGCGCAGTGGTTTGCGGAAGCCAGCCGGTTTGCCGGCGTCGAGCCACGCGAGCCGGCGCACAAGGGCAGTCCGATGACGCTGGAGCGGTATGTGGCGGCCGCGAAGTAGCGATGGTCGCTTTACGTTTCCCCGATGGGGAGTGGTGAAAGCATCACACCCGCCGATGCAATTTATGCTCGATCCAAAGCAGCAGCGCGTTGGCGATCGCGGCGAAGGCGAACAGGATGATGGCAACCGTTACCATGTCCTCGCTCTGCGCCAACGACATGTCGTTGATGATGAGGAAGCCGAGGCCGGATTTTGACGCAAACATTTCGCCGAGCAGCACGCCGAGCAGCGTCACAGTGAAGCCGATCCGCAAGCCGGTGAAAATTTCAGGCAATGTCGCCGGAAGCAGCACGGTCGCGATGGTCTGCCATGGCGACAGCCGCAAGGATCGCGCCGAGCGTAGATAAACCGGCGGAATGGCACGGATCGCGCCCATCGTGAGCAGGGCGACCGGCAGGATGCCGTGCAGGGCGCCGAACGCGACCTTGCCCGAGATGCCAAGCCCGAAGATCAGTAACACGACCGGATAAAGGGTGATCTTCGGCAACGAATAAAGCGCCACCAGGATCGGTTCGCCGACGACACCGGAGAGGCGATGCGCGCCCATCCACACGCCGATGGCAAGCCCAATGGCGTAGGCGAGCACCAGCGCATAGGCCAACTCCAGCGCGGTGGTCGTTGTGTTTTCGGCAAAGCGCGGGCTTGCCACGGCATGCATGAGATAAATCATCGTCGGCAACGGCGCCGGCAACGCGGTCGAGCCGGCGACCTGGTGCAACGCCTGCCAGACCAGCAGCATGACAATCACGATGACGAGCGTGTCGGTCGTCCGGCGTGTTGCGGTCACGATCGTCCTCCGCTGCGTCGCTCGGCCCAGCGCATGTCAAGCGCGTGCAGGACGCCGTTGACGACGGTCGCGACGATCAGCAGGAACAGGATCAGGGCGTACATGCGGCGATTGTTGAAGTCGGCGTAGGCGTCGGCAATGTCGCGACCGAGGCCTGTCGGCGAAAGAATGAACTCCGCGGCGATCACGGCGATGAAGCCGTAGCTGACCGAAAGCTTCACGCCGGTGAACAGATAAGGCGCCGCGGCGGGGAGTTGCAAAGTCAAAGCGGTGGTGACAGGACTCAAGCGGTGCACGCGTGCAACCTTGGCAAGCACGGGCGGGACGCGATCGAGACCATTGAGCGTCGCAATGATCATGGCGACGATCGCGGTCGCAACGCCGATCAGCACGATTGGGATCGCCGAGAGGCCGAAGATCGCAATCAGCACCGGATAAAAGATGAAGATGGGCACGGCGTAATAGGTCGCGAAGAACGGATCGAGCGCCTCGCGCACGCGCGGCAGGGCGTGGATGACAAGCCCAAAGGCGAATCCCAGGACCACGGAGAGCCCGATCACCAGCATGACCTCGCCCAGCGTGCGCGCGATGTCGGCGTTGAGGGAACCGGACGCCAGCAGTGTGACTAGCGTACTCGCCATCTCGGACGGCGGAATGATCGTCTGATGATTGATAAGCCCCAGCCGGCAAGCGAGTTCGAGCGCGCCGATCATGCCGACGATGACCGCAAATCTGATCGCACCGACGCGCGTCATTCCGCGGCCATGGCGGGCATCGCCGCGTGGCCGAGCGCTTTGAGCGACTCGCCCCGCAAGCGCTCCCACAGCCGCGCCGTGATCTCGCCGAACGCGGTTTCCGCAACGATGGTGCTGTCGCGCTCGCGCGGCCAGCCGGTTTTGACCACGTCGATGAAGCGGCCGGGCCGCGCCGACATGGCACCGATGCGGTCGGCTAGCATCGCGGCTTCGTCGAGCGCATGCGTGATGAGCAGCACGGTGGCGCCGGTGCGGCGCCACAAGTTGAGCACTTCGTCGCCCATCAAAAGGCGCGTCTGCGCATCGAGTGCGCCGAACGGTTCGTCGAGCAGGATGAGCCGAGGCTGCAGCACCAAGGTGCGTGCGATGCAAACGCGCTGGCGCATGCCGCCCGATAATTGCGACGGATAGGCTCGCGCAAAATCCTTCAGCCCCATGAAGGCCAGCGCGTCGTCCACGCGCCGACGCACCTCGGCCTCGGCAATGCCGTTGCGGCGAAGCCCGAAAGCGGCGTTGTCGGCGACCGTCAGCCAGGGAAAGCTGGCATCCTCCTGGAACACGACGCCGATGCCGTCGGCGACTTCACCGCTCACCGCTTTGCCCTCGAACGTCACCAAACCTGCGGTCGCCTTTTGCAGTCCGGCCAAAACTTCAAGGAACGTCGACTTGCCGCAACCCGACGGGCCGACGACCGCGAAAAATTCACCCTTGCCGAGCTCGAGATCGATCGGCCCCAGCGCGTGCACCGGCGGATGATGGCCGGTCGCGGGATAGATCCGCGTAACGCCCGCGACTTGAGCATGAACCTCGTGCGGCAACGACGAATTTTTCATTTTTGCAGGTCGCTCGGCAGGAACGATGGGTCGATCATCTTGGACAGATCGACGTCGTGGTCGAGCATGCCGACGAATTTCATCGTGCTTTCGGTCGTTTCCAAAAGTGGCATTTCGATCCTGCCCTCGCTGTAGAACTTCGCCTCCACAAGCTGTTGCATCATGGTGTCGACGTCCTTCGGCGGCAGTGGCGCATAGATCGACTCGAGAATCTTGCTGGCCTCGGCTGTATGATTGTAGATGAATTGCACGGCTTCGCGTCGCGCGGCGAGAATGGCGCGCAATTTGTCCGGATGGTTCTTCATCAGCGCGGTGGTGGCGATACCGGCCCCCGGCGGCAAATCCGGTAATTCCTTCGGGCCCATGATGACGCGGTACTTGCTCTCGCCGCCGCGCATCATGAACAAAATGCCGGGAATTGTCGTCGCATCGACGACGTGATTCTCCAGCGCCGTGAGGTCTCCGGCGAGATTGCCGAGCGCCACGCGCTGCACGTCGTTCGGATTAAGACCGACTTTTTCCGCCGCGGCCACGATGGTCATCTCGCCCAGCGATTTCGGATTGCTGATGCCGAATTTCTTGCCCTTGAGATCCTTGACCGACTTGATGGGCGAGTCCGGCAGCACGATGATGACGTTGTCCGCCAACGAGCGCGAGCCGATATCGACGATCTTGATGTCCTGCCCTTCGTTGATAGCGGCAATCGCCGCCGCTGGCGAGGTCTCGCCGTAGCCGAGTTCGCTGGCGATCACGCCGCGCACCGAAGTGCCGCCGCCTTCTCCGGAGATCACGCCGGTGATGTCGACGCCGGCCTTCTTGAAATAACCCTTGCTGATCGCCACGCCGTATGGGGCGCCGGTGGGATCGGCCTTGTACTGGGTGACGAGGATATCTTCCGCCGCCGCCGGGCGCGGCATGGCCAAACATGCGGCAGATACGCAACCTGCCAGTGCGATCTTGGCGAGAATTATTGCTGACTTTTTGTGCTGCAACATACCGACCTCCCTCTCATTGTCCTGGGTCTACCGACTATTCTGTGCTGTTCGGCGCGGCAGGCCAGTGGATTATCGCTCGCCGCGCCTTGAATGGAAATGCGGCGTATTTTGCCAGATTTTTACTTTGCCGGTGTATAATCCGCCAAATGTTCAATTTGTGGGATGCCGCGGCGATCATTGCCGGTATTGACCGCCAAAACGCGGCCGTGATCGGCTGCAGCCACCCTGCCGGGGGTTAATGTCGATGATGCTGCTGTCGGAAAACGCTGCGCCACCGGCCGCAGGGGGTATGAATCCGATTTGGCTCGCGTCCTATCCGCCCGGCGTACCCAAAACCATCGATCCGGATACCTATCCGTCGCTGCATGGTATGCTGCTGGCAGTATGCCGGCGACACGGCGAGCGTCCCGCTTTCGAGTGCCTGAGTGCGCGGATGACTTATGCGGAGTGGGAGCGCGACAGCCGTGATTTTGCGGCTTTTCTGGTCGAGGAAGCGAAATGCCGGCCCGGCGACCGGGTCGCCATCATGCTGCCGAACATGCTGGCCTACCCGGTGACTTTTCTCGGAACACTTCGCGCCGGGCTGACTGTCGTCAATGTCAATCCACTCTACACACCGCGCGAGCTCAAGGAGCAGCTGACGGATTCCGGCGCCGTGGTCATCGTGATCATGGAAAATTTCGCCCACAAGCTTGAAGAGATCGTCGCCGAAACCAACATCCGACATGTCGTCGTGGCGCGGCTCGGCGATTTTGTGCCGACCCTCAAGCGCTGGGCGTTCAACTTTGCGAACTCATACATCCGGCACGCCGTGCCGACATGGCGCTTCGACACTTTCACGATGCTGCAGGACGCCTGTAGCCGACAACCGAGCGATCATTACGCGGACACCGAGACACAAGCCGCATCGGTGGCACTCTTGCAGTACACCGGAGGTACGACCGGCGTGCCGAAGGGTGCAATGCTGACCCACCGCAATCTGATCGCGAACACATTGCAATGCTCGGCATGGACCGGGCCGGAGTCGGGCCACGAAAACGAGCGGGTACTGACGCCCCTGCCGCTCTATCACATCTTCTCACTGACGGCGAACCTCTTGACCTTTGCGGTGATGGGCGGCCTGAACGTGCTCATTCCCGATCCGCGCGATCTGCATCGTCTTATCCGCACGCTGCGCGCGTCCGGTATCACCGCAATGTCCGGCGTCAACACGCTCTTCAACGCCTTGCTCAATTCGCCCGAATTCAGTGAACTCGATTTCAGCTCGCTTCGCGTGTCGATCGGCGGCGGTGCGGCCGTGCAAACCGAAGTGGCGCGGCGATGGCGCGAGATTACCGGCAGCGAACTGGTCGAAGGTTACGGGCTGAGCGAAGCCTCGCCGGTCGTCTGCATCAATCCTATTGCCAGCCCGAAGCTCGGCACCGTCGGGCTTCCGGTTCCCTCGACCGAGGTGACCATCCGCGACGACAGCGGCAAGATTCTGGACGTCGGCGGGCAGGGCGAAGTCTGGGTGCGCGGCCCGCAGGTCATGGCCGGCTATTGGCAGCGCCCCGACGAGACCGAGGGTGTTCTCACCGCCGACGGCTGGCTGCGCACCGGCGATATCGGCGTGCTCGACGCGCAGGGATATTTGAAGCTCCTCGATCGCAAGAAAGACATGGTCATCGTCTCCGGCTTCAAGGTCTTTCCCAACGAGGTGGAAGACGTGGTCATGCTTCATCCCGGTGTGCGCGAGGCGGCGGTCATCGGTGTGCCGGACGAACGGACCGGGCAGGCAGTGAAGCTTTTTGTTGTCAAGCGCGATCCGACGCTGACCAAGGCGACGCTAACGAAATTTCTTCGCACCCAGTTGGTGAACTACAAAGTGCCTCGGATCATCGAATTTCGCGACCAGTTGCCGAAGAGCAATATCGGAAAGATTCTGCGCAAGGAACTGCATTAGGGCATGATCCGGAAGCAGCCCGCCCATGGACTTGATCCGCGGGTGGACACCGGTTTTCCGACGACATCATGCTGCGCTTCAGCCTCCGCCTGTCCTCGGCGGACGAGCGAAGACTTGGACTTCCTGCTCCCGAAGCGGCGTGCTACCCCTAGCAACTTATATTTGCTAGTGGTTCATTGATTCACGCATTCGCACGCGCGCCTCCGGAAATGGGATGCGAATGGGTGAATCGAACCACTGGCCCCGCAATCAAATACGGGAGGTCGACCGTCTCATGTCCAAGTTGAAGCTTTCGTTCGCGTGCGGTCTTTATGACAGGATGCAGCCGCTCTACACGGGTGAGGTCAAGCCCGACGGCATCGATCTCAATTTCATCGCTATCGACCAGCCACGCCCGATCTTCGACCGCATGTCCGGCGGGCAGGAATTCGACGTCTCGGAATATTCCAGCTCGGAATTCACCCAGCGCTTTGCCAACAACCAGTGTCCTTTCGTCGCCATCCCGGTGTTTCCCTCGATTGCGTTCCGGCTCGGCTTCATTGCCGTGAACCGGAAGTCGGGCATCAAGAGCCCGAAAGACCTCGAAGGTAAACGCGTCGGCGTCCCGCTCTACACCATGACGGCCGCTATTTTCATCAACGGCCTTTTGCACCACGAGTTCGGCGTCGATCTGTCGAAAATTCATTGGGTGCAGAGCGCGATGAACACCGCGGGCTCCCATGGCAGCCCGACGGTATTGCCGCTGCTCAAGAAAATCTCCATCGAGAACAACAAGACGAAAAAGACGCTCGGTCAGCTCCTCGCCGACGGCGCCATCGACGCTACGCTCGGCACCAGCCTGCCAGAGGAGATACGTGGCAATCCCGATATCGTGCGCTTGTTTCCGAATTACGTCGAAGTCGACAAAGATATCTACAAACGCAAGAAGATCTACCCGATCATGCATCTCGTCGCGATCAAGAAGAGCATCTATGAACGCTACCCGTTCGTCGCGACGAGCCTCTACGACGCGTTCGTAAAATCGAAGAAGACCGCGCTCGAGAAATTATTCAATCTGCGCGCGGTGCGCTACATGACGCCGTTTTTGATGCGCGAGATCGACGACATCTGGGAGGTTTTCAACGGCGATCCATGGCCTTATGGCGTAGAGCCCAATCGCCAGACGCTCGAAGCCTTGGTGACCTACCAGCAAACGCTCGGATTGATCGCCGCGCCTGTCAAAGTCGACGATCTATTCGTGCCGACCTACGGCTGATCCCCACGCCGCCGTTCGCGGCGGCATTCTCATTCTTCTTAGCCAGGAATACATGACATGAGCCAACTCGAAGATCTGCTGCGCGATCTCGTCGTCGCCAACCGCATCCTGTCAAACGAAGATGTGGTCGATGCCTATGGTCACATCAGCGTGCGCCATCCCGACAATCCGAAGCGCTTCTTCATGTCCCGTTCGCTGGCGCCGGAGCTGGTCGACCGCCACGACCTCATCGAATTCGATCAGGAGGGCGAGCCTGTCAGTGACAAGCGCCAGCCCTATCTCGAGCGGTTCATTCATGCGGCGATTTTTGAGGCGCGGCCGGACGTGACGGCGGTGGTACACGCCCATGCCGAGGACACGTTGCCGTTCGGGCTGGTGGCAAAACCGCTGGAACCGGTGATTCATTCCGGCAGCTTCATCGGCGGCAAGGTGCCGGTGTGGGATATTCGCAAGAAATTCGGCGACACCAACCTTCTCGTCACCAACATGGCGCAGGGCCGCGATCTCGCCAAATGCATGGGGAAGGGCAAAGTCGCGCTGATGCGGGGCCACGGCTTTGCTTCGGCGGCGCGCTCGATCATCGAGGTGGTGCGACTTTCGGTCTATCTGCCGCGTAATGCACGCGTGCAGATGAATGCCATGCGCATGGGCGGTAAGCCAAAACCCCTGTCGAAGGGCGAGATCGCCGCGCGCGACGCGGGTTACAAACCAAACTCGCCGGAAACTTGGCGCGCCTGGGAATATTGGGCGACCCGCGCCGGCTGCGCCGACAAGATCGGCAAGCCGCACGACCACGCACTGAAGGGGTGACGATGGCGCATTCCTAGCGCTAAAATACCAGTTCTGGAATATCGCGGCCAATCTCGGTAGGCCCGTATTGAGAGCTGTTTTCGAGGTAACCGTCCAGAAAAGGAACCCCAGTCATGACCAAGCGTCACATTGCGATATGTACAGGTGCAATCCTTGCGGCCATCGCTTTGCAAGCCACGTCAGCTCAGGCGCTTACGATGTCCGAATGCAGCGCCAAATACAAAGCGGCCAAGACCGCCGGAACTCTCAACGGCATGAAGTGGAACGACTTCCGCAAAGCACAGTGCGGCTCCACGGCGAGTGCCGCACCGTCATCGGCGCCCACGCCGGCTACGGCAACGGCGCCAATGGCGCCCGCACCGAAGCCAATGACAGCGCCGGCTGCGGTCGGCAACGCAGTCTTCCCGAACGCCATTGACCCAAAATATTCAAAGGACTCGGCGGGCAAGGCACGCAGGGAAACCTGCCTTGATCAGTACCGGGCCAATAAGGCAAGCAACGGTAACGGCGGCCTGAAATGGATCGAGAAGGGCGGCGGCTATTACAGCGAATGCACTAAGCGCCTGAAGGGTGCGGCCTGACGAGCTGCAGTAGCTAGCCGACGGACCACTGCGGCTGGCGAACGAAAAAGAACGGAGCGATGCCACGCTCCGTTTGTATTTGGCTCGTGGTCGGTCGCTATTGCAGCAACTCCGACACCTTGCCTTTCTTGTCGCGACCCTGCGCGTAATACTGGCCGATATTGCGCATCAGCGCCGCATCCGACAC
>JASHQI010000127.1 GCA_030037645.1 Xanthobacteraceae bacterium | reverse complement strand
CCGATGGGCGTGCACACCGGCGATTCCATCACCATCGCGCCGGCTCTCACCCTGACCGACAAGGAATATCAACTCATGCGCGACGCCTCGATCGCGGTGCTGCGCGAGATCGGCGTCGAGACCGGCGGCTCCAACGTGCAATTTGCCGTCAATCCCGAGGACGGCCGTCTGGTCGTGATCGAGATGAATCCGCGCGTATCGCGTTCTTCCGCGCTCGCCTCGAAAGCAACCGGCTTTCCGATCGCCAAGGTCGCGGCAAAACTCGCGGTCGGCTACACGCTCGACGAGATCAAGAACGACATCACCGGCGGCGCCACGCCGGCCTCGTTCGAGCCGACCATCGACTATATCGTCACCAAAATCCCGCGCTTCGCGTTCGAGAAATTCCCCGGCGCCGAGCCGGTGCTGACCACCTCGATGAAGTCGGTCGGCGAGGCCATGGCGATCGGGCGCACCTTCCAGGAGAGTTTGCAGAAGGCGCTGCGCTCGCTCGAGACCGGGCTGACCGGCCTCGACGAGATCGTCATCCCGGGCCTCGGCCAGGGCGACGACAAGAACGCCATCCGCGCCGCGCTCGGCACGCCGACACCCGACCGCATTCTCGCCGTTGCCCAGGCGATGCGGCTCGGCATGAGCGATGCGGAAATCCACAACGCCTGCCGGATCGATCCGTGGTTTCTGGCGCAGATCCGCGGCATCGTCGAAATGGAAGCCGAAATTCGCGCCAAAGGCCTGCCGACCACGGCGGCGACTTTCCAGCGGTTGAAAGCAAGCGGCTTTTCCGACGCGCGACTCGGCCGGCTCACCGGCCTGCGGCCCGAGGAGGTTTCCGAGCGTCGGCGCGCACTCGGCGTGCGGCCGGTATTCAAGCGCATCGATACCTGCGCCGCCGAATTCGCCTCGCCCACCGCCTACATGTATTCGACCTACGACATGCCCTTTGCCGGCCGCGCCGTCGACGAGGCGGCGCCGTCCGACAAGAAGAAAGTCGTCATTCTCGGCGGCGGCCCGAACCGCATCGGCCAGGGCATCGAGTTCGACTATTGCTGTTGCCACGCCGCCTTCGCGCTCAAGGAGGTCGGCTACGAGACCATCATGGTCAATTGCAACCCGGAAACGGTGTCGACCGATTACGACACCTCCGATCGGCTTTATTTCGAACCGCTCACCGCCGAGGATGTCGTCGAGATCATCGACACCGAACGGAAAAACGGCACGCTGCACGGCGTCATCGTGCAGTTCGGCGGCCAGACGCCGCTCAAGCTCGCCGAACCGCTCGAGCAAGCGCGCGTGCCGATCCTCGGCACCTCGCCCGACGCCATCGACCTCGCCGAGGACCGCGACCGTTTCAAGCGCTTGCTGGAGCGGCTCAAGCTGCGCCAACCGAACAGCGGCATCGCCACGTCGCCGCAGAAGGCGCAGGCCATCGCCGAATCGATCGGCTATCCGATTGTCATCCGGCCGTCTTATGTGCTCGGCGGCCGCGCCATGGAGATCGTGCACGACGCCCATCAGCTCGGCCGCTACGTCGCCCGCCTCGCCGTCGATCTCGATCGACCCTCCGAGCTTGCCGTATCGGAACGGCGGCCGCTATTGATCGACCGTTATCTCACCGATGCCGTCGAGGTGGATGTCGATTGCCTGGCCGACGGCAAGGACAGCTACATTGCCGGCATCATGGAGCACATCGAAGAGGCCGGCATTCACTCCGGCGACTCGGCTTGCTCGCTGCCGCCGCACAATTTGTCCGTCGCGGTTATCGCCGAGCTCGACCGGCAAACCCGCGAGCTCGCGCTTGCGCTCAAGGTCGGCGGCCTGATGAACGTGCAATACGCCATCAAGGACAACGATATCTACGTCCTGGAAGTCAATCCGCGCGCGTCACGGACGGTGCCGTTCGTCGCCAAGGTGATCGGCATTCCGGTGGCCAAGATCGCGGCGCGCACCATGGCCGGCGAATCGTTGGCGAGCTTCAGGCTCAAGCCGCAGCGCTTCGAACCAGGCGCCGCCCGGCATGTCGGCGTGAAGGAGGCGGTGTTCCCATTTGCGCGCTTCGGCGCCGCCGTCGACACCGTGCTCGGCCCGGAGATGAAGTCGACCGGCGAAGTGATGGGCATCGACCGCGATTACAATGTGGCGTTCGTGAAAAGCCAGCTCGGCGGCGGCTCCCGCCTGCCGCGCACGGGAACGGTCTTCGTGTCGGTCAAGGATAGCGACAAGCCGCGCATTCTCGAGGCGGCCAGACTGCTCGCCGGATTGGGTTTCCGGGTGATGGCCACGTCCGGAACGCAGCGCTACCTCGCCGAACAGGGCGTTGCCGCGATCAAGATCAACAAAGTGGCGGAAGGGCGTCCGCACATCGTTGACGCCATTAAAAACGGCGAGGTCCAGCTCGTTTTCAACACCACAGAGGGGGCTACCGCGCTTAACGACAGCCGCTCGCTTCGCCGTGCAGCCCTCTTGCATAAAGTGCCGTACTACACCACTCTCTCAGGGGCCGTTGCCGCAGCGCAGGGCATCAAGGCCTACCTCCGGGGCGACCTCGAAGTGTGTGCGCTGCAAAGCTATTTCGGGGCCGGGTCTGATTCAGAATCGGGGCGGCCGCAGCGACGGTCCGTGTAGAGACAGGTTTTCCGGTCGCGTGGCCAGGCGATGCTTCGGCCCGCGATTGGAGTCTTGTCGCTAGCGCGCGATCGCTTCAAATCGGATCGATCGGCGCAATGTCATGTTAGTTGAGCATGATCTTTTCGGAAGACCGTCTTCCACCTTTCCGGATCATGCTGTCGTGCGGTGGATGCGAAGGTCCGCAAGTTCGGCAGGAACGCGCGTAGGACCTTCAATCCGACGACCGCACTGGAAGAGCGAGTTTGCTAGCGTCCTTTTGATTCCGACGTTCGCACCGGACTGGGCCGAGCGCCCCGGCGAGCTTCGGAATCGGGACGCTAGCCGGGTATTGGAGGTTTGAGACCGATGGACAAGATTCCGATGACGGCGGCGGGCTATGCTGCGCTTGAGGCCGAGCTCAAGCATTGCCAGCAGGTGGAGCGGCCGCGCATCATCCAGCAAATCACCGACGCGCGCACGCACGGCGATCTGTCGGAGAACGCCGAATACCACGCCGCGAAGGAAACCCAGTCGCTCAACGAGGGTCGCATCGCCGAACTCGAGGACAAGCTCGCGCGCGCCGAAGTCATCGACGTCTCGAAGCTTTCCGGCGACACCATCACATTCGGGGCGACCGTGACGCTGATCGACGAGGACACCGACAAGAAAATGGTTTGGCAGATTGTCGGCGAGCCGGAGGCGGACGCCAAGAAGGGCAAGATTTCCATCACCTCCCCGCTCGCTCGCGCTCTCGTGGGCAAGAAGAAAGGCGCACAGGTCGAAGTCGTCACGCCCGGCGGCGCCAAGGCCTATGAAGTGATGAAGGT
>JASHQI010000003.1 GCA_030037645.1 Xanthobacteraceae bacterium | reverse complement strand
CCTTTCGATTCCGAAGTTTGCAACAGAGCGCGCCGCACAATCATGCGAATTTCGAAATCGGGACACTAGGCCGCGATGTGAGCCAATTCGCGTTCTCTGTCCAGAGTTCCGTCGGCAACCAGCGCCAGCGCCGCAGCAAGGAGTTCTGCGCCCGCATGCGGGACCGTTGCCGCGCTGGCAAGATGCCGGCGGTACGCACGCGCTCCCGGCACCGCGCGAAACAGGCCGTGCAGATGACGCGTCATCGCGTGCAACCGCGTTCCTCGCGCCAGTTCGCCTTCTATATAGGGGATCACCGCCGTCGCAGCCTGTTTCGGTGAAGCAAACGGCGGATCGTCTCGAAAAACCAGTGGATCGACGGCAATCAGCCGCCACGGCTCCTGATAGGCTGCGCGGCCCATCATCACACCATCGACGCGAACAAGGTGGCCGAGCGCCTCCTCGACGCCACCAATGCCGCCGTTGAGAACAATCGGCAGGCGCGGATGCGCCGCCTTGAGCCGATAGACGCGCGCATAATCGAGCGGCGGAATTTCGCGGTTCTCTTTCGGCGACAAACCTTTGAGCCAAGCCTTGCGGGCATGGACGATGAGCGCATCGGCACCTGCTTGCTCGACCGCAAGGGCAAACTCTTCCAAAGCCTGTTCCGGATCCTGCTCGTCGATGCCGATCCGGCATTTCACGGTAACCGGGATCGCCACCGCAGCTTTCATCGCGGCAACGCACTCGCCCACCAGCGCCGGCTCCGCCATCAGGCAGGCGCCGAAGCGACCCTCCTGCACGCGGTCGGACGGGCAGCCGACGTTGAGATTGATCTCGTCAAAGCCCGCATCCGCGCCGATGCGCGCGCAGCCGGCGAGCGCCTGCGGCTCGGCACCGCCAAGCTGCAGCGCCAGCGGATGCTCGGACGGATCGTAGCGAAGCAATCGGGCACGATCCCCGTGCAGGACCGCGCCGGTCGTGAGCATTTCGGTATAGAGCAACGCGCGACGCGTCAGCAGGCGATGGAAGAACCGGCAATGCCGATCAGTCCATTCCATCATGGGTGCCACGCAAAAGCGGCGGTCAATGGTGTTGCTGGGCACGGTTCAAATATCGCACAATTGCTCTTGGTTCGCGAGAGCGCGCGCCCGCGCGCGTCGCGCGCTACGCCTCGGATAAACGGCGTAGGGAGGAACAAAATATGAGGCGCGGCCTGTTTTTATGTCTTCTTGCGTCGGTTCTGTTGGCGGCGGGAGCTTCGTATAGCCAGCAAAACGACACCGGCTACCCGAACAGACAAGTCCGCATCGTCGTGCCCTATCCGCCGGGCGGTCCGACCGACCTGATCGCGCGCCTCGTGGCGCAAAAACTCAGCGACCGGCTCGGACAGTCCTTTTACATCGACAACGTGAACGGCGCCAGCGGCGCGGTCGGCGCCGGTCAAGTCGCGCACGCCCCGCCGGACGGCTACACCCTGCTGGCGGTCACCAACGACTTTGCCGTCGCGTCGGTGACCAATTCCAACCTGCCATACGATCCGATCAAGGATTTCTCGCCCATCACTATGATCTCCTCGTCGCCGTCGGTGGTGGCCGTCAATCCATCGGTGCCGGCGAAGAACATGAAGGAACTGGTCGATCTGATCAAAGCGGCGCCGGACAAATATAACTATGCCGCGATGGGCATTGGTTATGGTCAGCTCATGGCGGAGCGGCTATTCAAGCTCGGTCTGAAGCTCGATAGCCTGCCGCGCGTTCCCTTCAACGGCGCCGCGCCCGCCATCAATGCGACGCTCGCCGGCGACACACCCATCCTGGTGATGGGACTGCCACCGGTGGCGCCATTCCTGAGTTCCGACAAGTTGCGCGCGCTCGCGGTGACGAGCGCGACCCGGCGCAAGGCGTTTCCGCAAATACCAACGCTCAGCGAAGCGGGAGTCCCGAACCAGGTGTCCGAGTTGATCATCGGCATGGTGGCGCCGGCAGGCACCCCGCCGAAGATCGTCGCGATGCTGCAAAAGCAGATCGCCGAGATCATCGCCCTGCCCGATCTGAAGGCGACGTTCGACAAACTGAGCTTCCAGGCAGTCGGCAGTCCGCCGGCCGAATTCGCAAATCAGATCACGAACGACATCGCGGTCTGGGGCAAGGTGATGAAGGACGCGAATATCCCGGCGAATTGAGCGATGCCGTCGCTCGACCGCCGTAACTACGCGGCTGCCGGAACGTCGCCCTGCGTATCGATGATAGTGGTGCGGTGCATTTCGCGCATGTGTTCGCTCGACGGGAACGGTGAAGCGCGATGCAGCGTGCAGCGATTGTCCCAGATGACGAGGTCGCCGACGCGCCAGTTATGGACATAGACGAAACGCCGATCGGTGGCGAACGCCATCAATTCGCCGAGCAGCGCTCTGCCCTCGTCCACCGGCCAGCCCACGATATGGGAAGCGTGTGATGCGATGAACAGCGCGTTGCGCCCTGAGCCCGGATGCCGCCGCACCAGCGGATGGCGCGCCGGCGGCCGCGCGGCGCGCTCTTCGTCGGTCGGCGTATAGCCGCCACGCAGGCTGCGCGAATGCCAGATCGAATGCTCGGCGACAAGGTTTTGGAGTCTCTTCTTCATTGCTTCCGGCAGTGCATCGTAGGCGGCCCGGGTATCGGCGAAATAGGTGTCGCCGCCGACCGGCGGCACGATCCGCGCATGCAGCAGCGACCAGGTCGACGACTTTTGCCGGAACGAACTGTCGCTGTGCCAAAGCTCGTTGGCCTGGCGATAGATCCAGCGCGCATCGTCGCCGCTCATGATCTTGCCGTTCTCGTCGAGATTGGAAACGTCGAAAATCTCCGGATGCCGGATGCGCTGGCCAATGACGCCGGCCTTGCGCTGGCTCTTCACCGCGGAGGCGTTTTCCAGCGGGCCGTAAAGCCGCGAGAACGCGATCTGCCGCTCATCGTCAAGCGCCTGCTCGGGCAGCACGCAAACGGCATATTCGTTCATCGCGTGTTCGACCGCCTGCTGCGTCGCAGGCCCGATGTCCCGGCCGAGGTCGATGCCTCGCAGTTCGGCGACGAACAGCGGATGCAGTTGCTTGATGGCAAGATCCATGGCTCGCGCGTCCCTCCAACGGTCGCAATTCAATGCATCCAGTTTACGGCCGCGGGACCGCGGTTCCAATATCGCGGCCGCTTCCACCCGATTGCGTGACCCGCTCGAGGAAATCCACAACCGCGTGGCCGAATCATACGGTTTGGACGGTGCCCATTGACGCCGCCGCGGCAGTGGCAATAAGATGTATTCAAAATATATCTTAAACCGGGGGAACGTCATGATCCAAGACGTGGTGTGGTCCGTCTCGATCGTGCTCATGGGCTGCCTTGCCGCCGTATTCGTCTGGGTGGCGACCGGCGCCAACGAGCAGATTGCCAATTACGGCCCTGTGGTCGATGCGGCTTACCGCATGCGCGTGTGGCTGTTCGGCCTCGCCATCGTTGTGCTGATCGGGACCAACTACAAAACCCTCGGTGAGCTGCCGTATGTCAACACTCTGCCGCAGCCTGCAGCGCCGGTGCAGGTTTCCCAGGTCGTGGGCCAACAGTGGGCCTGGACCATCACGCCCGATACCTTCGTCGTCGGGCAGACGGCGGAATTTCACGTCACCAGCAAGGACGTGAACCACGGTTTTGCGATTTACGATCCGGAATTCCGCATTGTCGCGCAGACGCAGGCGATGCCCGGCTACACCAATGTGTTGCGCTACACCTTCACCGAGCCCGGAACCTATCAGGTGCTCTGTCTCGAATATTGCGGAGTGGCGCACCATGAGATGAAGGCGGAAATCAAGGTCACCGACCATTGAGCGCCGCCACTAACGACCACGCCGACCGCGCGATGAGGAGGACACCATGACGATGGCAGCCACCGCGACCCGCAGCGCGATCAGTCCGCGCGCCGCCGTGCTCGCTTACCTCGCCGTTTCCGGCATCGTTTTGCTGCTGATGATGCTGTTGGGCCTGACCATGCGGCTCGCGCAGGCGCAGTGGATCAATGTGCAGCCGGACTTCTTCTACGTGGTCATGACGATGCACGGCGCCGGCATGGTCGGAATTGCGGGATTGAGCGGTGCGGCGGTGATGTGGCATTTCGTGCGCCGCCATGTTCCGGTCTCGACCGCCATATTCCTCACCAATCTCGTATTCTTTCTGATCGGCGCCGTGCTGATCCTCGGCGCCGGCTTCATCGGCGGATTTGGCGCCGGCTGGACTTTCCTGTTCCCGCTGCCGGCGCATTCGGGCTCGCTGTGGTCGCCCAACGCCGCCGCATCCTACCTGGTCGGCCTGATGGTCATCGGCGTCGGCTTCCTGCTTCTGCACCTCGATATCGCGCGCGGCATCCTGTCGGTCTATGGCGGGCTCGGCGCCGCGCTCGGCGTGAAGCAGGCTTTCGGCCTGGCGCCCGAAAAGGATGGACCGCCGCCGGCCGTCACCGCCTCAACCATGGTGCTGATCGTCAACATCCTCGGCATCCTGTTCGGTGCCGCGGTCCTGGTGGTGTCGCTGGTCAATCTCTACGTGCCGAGCTTCACCTTCAGTGCGCTCGTCGCAAAGAACATGATCTACTTCTTTGGTCACGTCTTCATCAATGCGACGATCTACATGGCGGTGATCGCGGTCTACGAGATCCTGCCGGTTTACACGCACCGGAAATGGAAGACGAACTGGGCGTTCTATCTGGCCTGGGTGCTTTCGACGGTGTTCGTGCTGACGGTCTACACCCATCACTTGCTCATGGACTTTGCCATGCCGACCTGGGCACTCGTCGCCGGACAGCTCATATCGTGGCTGAGCGGCTTGCCGGTGCTGTTGGTGACCGCGTTCGGAACGCTGACCATCGTCTATCGCTCCGGGCTCAAATGGAATCCGGCGGCGGCGCTGGTCTTTCTTGGCGTCGCCGGCTGGTCGATCGGCGTCATTCCGGCCATCGCCGACGGCACCATCGCGGTCAACAGCGTGATGCATAATACGCAGTGGGTGCCGGGCCATTTCCACACCTATCTGCTGCTTGGCATGATCGCGATGGTCATCGGCTTCATGACCTATTTGACCAATCCGCAGCCGCGCTACGGTTTTGCCTGGCTGGGCTTCTGGCTCTACCTGGGTGGCGGCATCATATTCGTGCTCGCCTTCCTGCTGGCCGGTAGCGAGAGCGTGCCGCGCCGCTACGCCGTGCATGTCGCCAAGTGGCTGCCTTACGATCGGATGGGGTCTGTCGGCGCTGCGCTGGCTATCACCGGCGTATTGATCCTGGTGGCGCGCTTTTTTGCCGGGATGCGGGCTGCGGCCTACGCGGAAGACCCGACATAATGACTCGCGGCTTTTTCGCTCTGCTCGGACTGGTGCTGGCAGCCGGAATTGCCGCGCTTTATTGGGGGACTGACGGCTTTCGCGTCGTCACCAGCGAAGGCGCGCGCGAGCTTGCCGTCGAACGGTCGCCTCGCGCGGTGCCGGATGTTGCCCTGTTCGATCAAAACGGTCATGCCTTCACGCTCGCCGACTATCGCGGCCACACCGTGCTGGTGGACTTCATCTATACGCGCTGCCCGACCATCTGCAGCGTCAATGGCGACGACTTTCAGCGCGTGCTGACTCGCCTGCAGAAAAACACGGGCGATCGCAAGATCGATCTTTTGAGCATCAGCTTCGACCCCGCGAACGACGGCCTCCCGGCATTGCAGCTCTACGGCGACCGCTTCGGCGCCGAGGCTCCGCGCTGGCGCATCGCCGTGCCGGCCGACCGCCACGGCCTCGCCGCATTGCTGAAAACTTTCGGTGTCGTGGTCATTCCCGATGGCTGGGGCGGCTTCGTGCACAATAGCGCCGTTTATCTCGTCGACGCGCAAGGCCGGCTCGTGCGTATCCTTGATCCCGATGCGTCCGAGCAACTCGCCGTCGCTACAGAGCGGGTGGCCGCGCAATGAACACTCGTTTCATGAGCAGCCGGCTAGTGGCCGCCACAGGCTTGTGGGCGATCTTATGGTTTGCGCCGCTGCGCCTTGCGCTTGAACGAGACATGGCCGTGCACATGATCGTGCAATTGCCGCTGCTCGCGTGCGTCGGCTACCTTCTCGCAGTTGCGCTTCGTCGGCACGAGCCGCACTGGATCGCGCAGGGCGACTGGCTTGGCATTCCCGGCCTCTTGCTTGTGATCTTCGCGACGTCGTTCTGGATGTTGCCGCGCATGCTCGACGCGGCCTTGGCCGATCCGCTGATCGACTTGGTCAAATTCCTCAGCTTGCCGCTGCTGGTGGGCCTGCCCTTGGGGCTGAGCTGGCGCCGCATGCCGCTGCTCGGTCGCGCATTCGTGTGGGCCAATTTCATTCCCAAGCTCGGTGCCATTGGCGGCCTCTATCTCGCGGCGCCGACGAGACTATGTGCTTATTACCGTTTGGACCAGCAGGCGGTCGCCGGCTGGGCATTGATCGCCGTGGCCGTTGCGCTCGGCGCAACGTGGTTCGTCGTCGTCTTCGTCGGCTGGCCGGCTGCGGACGGCGAAGCCGCCCAGACTTGCCGCGCGCCTCAGGAAGCTGCATAACGCATTCGTTCGAAGCGCGCCTGGTCGCCACGAACTTCATTCACTGGAGACTGATGATGCGTCTAACGCTCCACACCGATTTTGCGCTGCGCGTCCTGATCCAGGTCGGGCTCAACGACGGCGCGTTGACGAAAATCAGCGACATCGCAAAGAGCTTCGACATTTCGAAGAATCATTTGATGAAGGTCGTGAATGATCTCGGCCAGAAGGGCTATCTCGATACCGTGCGCGGCCGCAACGGCGGCATTCGGCTGATGCGCAAGCCGCACGACATCAATGTCGGTCAAGTCGTGCGCGATACCGAGGACGCACTCGATGTTCTCGGCTGCCTTGGGCAATCCGGCTATTGCCGCATCGAGCGTGTCTGCGTGCTGCGCGGCGTGGTGCGCAACGCCACTGACGCTTTTCTCGCCGTCCTAGACCGCTACACGCTCGCCGACCTCATCAAGCCGCGCAAATCGCTGTCGGCGTTGCTTTTTGCCGAACGGTTGCCAACCGTCGAGGCCATCTAAGCTATTGTTGTTGCATTGACGGCTCGACTCGCCACCGCTAACCCGTCGCGGCGAGAGACCGCCGATGAACAGCAAGGAAAGCGCCGCACTGGGATCGATCGCCGCCTCGGCGGGACTGACCGCGGCCAAGGCCATTGTCGGCCTGTTGACCGGCTCGCTGGCGATCTTGTCGGAAGCCGGCCATTCCCTGCTCGATCTCTCCGCGACGGTGCTGACCTATTTTGCCGTACGCATTTCGGGCAAGCCGGCCGACGCCGAGCACCAATATGGCCACGGCAAGGTGGAAAGCGTCGGCGCGCTCGGCGAAGCCGCCCTGCTCTTCCTGCTCACCTGCGTCGTCCTGTGGGAGGCGGTGCAGCGCCTCATCGGCAAGCAAACGCATGCGGTCGAAGCGACCTTTGCAGCCTTCTCCATCATCGCAATCTCCATTGCCGTCGATTTTTTTCGCGCCCGCACGCTCCGTCGCATCGCCAAGGAAACTTCGAGCGAAGCACTTGCGGCCGATGCGCTGCATTTCGGCTCCGACATGTGGTCGTCGGTCGCGGTTCTGATCGGGCTGTGTGGCGTCGCTCTCGGTTATTCCTGGGCCGACGCGGCGGCGGCCATCGTCGTGGCAGTATTCATTTGCGTTGCCGGCTGGAGACTGGGACGACGGACCATCGACACGTTGACCGATACGGCACCGGCAGGCGTGAGCGAGCGCGTGGCGGCCATCGCCCGCGTGGTCCCCGGCGTGGTCAGCGTCGAGCGGGTGCGCGCTCGGCCGGCGGGCGCGGTGCTGTTCGTCGATCTCGCGGTCGGCGTCAGCCGCACGCTGCCGCTCGAGCGCGTCTCCGCCATCAAGGAGCGGCTGACAAACGACATCCGCTCCGACCTGTCCAAGGCCGAGGTCACCATCACGACGGAGTCGCGCGCACTCGACGACGAGACGGTGCGCGAGCGTGTCATGATGATCGCGCGCAACCGCGGGCTCGCGATTCACCACATTGCCGTGCAGGCAATCTCCGGCCGCTTGTCCGTCTCGGCCGATCTCGAGGTCGAAGGCTCGTTACCCCTTGCCGCGGCGCATGACATCGCAAGCCGCCTCGAAGAGGCCGTGCGCGACGAGCTTGGCCCCAGTGTCGAGGTCGAGACCCATATCGAACCGCTTCCCGCCGACGTTTTGGCCGGCCGCGACGCCCCCACCACGCGCGTTGCCGAGATGCGCGAAGCGCTGATGGAGCTGGCGTCGGAAATCGCCGATCTCGGCGAGGTTCACGACGTGCGCGTGCGCGAGACCGTCGACGGCGAAATCGTCAATTTTCACTGCCGCGTCGATCCGGCGCTGTCGGTCAGCGCAGTTCACGATCTGGTCGATTCCGCAGAACGCGGCTTGCGGCGGCGCTTTCCCACCATCCAGCGCGTCATCGGCCACGCTGAGCCGCAGCGGTAGAGCATGAGAACTCGCCGGGTTCCTCTGCGCTCGTCTTGCCGTGACAGATTTGCAACCATTGCTCGTCTCCTCATCGAGAACGCGACCATTGCGGTGGCGCTCCGTGAGAGAGACCAGACAACTTGCTTTCAATTGGCGCACAAAGCTTTTACATCATTGCTGTCATGCGCACTGAAGAACCCCGCTCTATCCGGCTCAAGGATTATCGCCCACCCAATTGGCTGATCGAGACCGTCGATCTCGATGTGTCGCTCGATCCGACCGCAACGAGCGTACGGGCCAAGCTCAAGATCAAGCCGAACGGCGGCGGCGCGCCGACGCCGCTCGTCCTCGATGGCGAAGACCTCAAGCTCGTTTCCCTTGCGCTCGACGGCGCGTCCCTGCCTGCGGAAAGCTACGTCGCCAGCCCTGACCGCCTCACCATTGCGCAGCCGCCGAACCGGCCCTTCCTGCTCGAAATCGAGACCGTGGTCGATCCCGCGGCCAACACGCAGCTCATGGGCCTCTATCGCGCCGGCACCACCTATTGCACGCAATGCGAGGCGGAGGGCTTTCGGCGCATCACCTATTTCCTCGATCGCCCGGATGTCATGGCGATCTACACCACGCGCATCGAAGCCGACCGCAACGAGGCGCCGGTGCTGCTCGCCAACGGCAATCTCATGGCGCAGGGCGAGGTGGCGGGTACCTCTCGGCACTTTGCGGTCTGGCGCGATCCGTTTCCAAAGCCATGCTATCTGTTTGCGCTGGTCGGCGGCCAGCTTGCCCGCGTTTCGGACAATTTCATCACCATGTCCGGCCGCAAGGTCGCGCTGCACATCTATGTCGAGCCGGGCAAGGAGCAGCGCTGCGCCTACGCCATGGACAGCCTCAAGCGCGCCATGCGCTGGGACGAACAGGCCTTCGGCCGCGAATACGACCTCGACATCTTCATGATCGTCGCGGTCTCTGCGTTCAACATGGGCGCGATGGAGAACAAGGGCCTCAACGTCTTTAACGACAAATACGTGCTGGCCTCGCCGACAACCGCGACCGACACCGATTTCGCCGGCATCGAGGCGGTGATCGCGCACGAATATTTCCATAATTGGACCGGAGACCGCATCACCTGCCGCGACTGGTTTCAGCTTTGCCTGAAGGAAGGCCTCACGGTGTTCCGTGATCAGGAATTTTCCGCCGATCAGCGCTCGCGCGCGGTCGAGCGTATCAGCGACGTGCGAGCGCTGCGCTCGCACCAATTCGTCGAGGATGCGGGCCCGCTCGCGCACCCGGTCCGGCCTGAAATATATAATGAAATCAATAATTTCTACACGAGCACCGTGTACGACAAAGGCGCCGAAGTGGTGCGCATGATGAAAACGCTGCTCGGGCCCGATCTATTCCGCAACGGCATGGACCTCTATTTCACGCGACACGATGGGCAAGCCGCCACCGTCGAGCAATTCGTGCAGTGCTTTGCCGATGTCAGCGGTCGCGATTTTTTTCCGCAGTTCATGCGCTGGTATTCGCAGGCGGGCACTCCCGACGTCAAAGTCGTGCCGCATTACGACGCGCATAAAAAAACCTATCGGCTCGACGTCGTACAAACCATACCGCCGACGCCGGGACAGCCCAACAAGGCGCCCATGGTGATTCCACTCGCCATCGGACTCGTCGGCAAAGATGGCAGCGATTTACCGCTCACGCTCGACGGCCGGCCGCTCGAGCGCGGTGTCCTGGCGCTGACGGAAGTCAGCCAAACTTTCGTCTTCACCGGCTTCGCCGAGCGGCCGATCCCGTCGCTGAACCGCGGTTTTTCGGCGCCCGTGAAACTGTCGTTGCCCATCGAGCCAAGCGAGCTTTGTTTTCTCGCGGCGCGCGATCCCGACCCCTTCAACCGCTGGCAGGCGGTGCAAACCCTGGCTATGACGCTGCTAAAGGTCAATGTCTCGGCTTGGCGCGACGGCGCGCCTCTGCGCGAAGACGAGGGCTTGATGGCGGCGCTTGGCGCGATCCTTGCCGACCAGAAGCTTGAACCCGCCTTCGTTGCGCTCATGCTGGCGCCGCCGAGCGAAGCCGACATCGCCCGCGAAATCGGCCACGATGTCGATCCCGATGCGGTGTTTGCGGCGCGCCGCAGGCTGCGCGCCACAATCGGGGAAAAACACGGTGCCGTCTTGGCCGCCGCCTTTGAGCGGATGACCATGCAAGGCCCCTATCGGCCCGACGCCCAGAGCGCCGGCCGGCGTGCACTCAAGAAAATCTGCCTCGATCTGTTGGCAATGACCGAGCGCGATGACGCGATCGCGCGCGCGAATGCACAATACGAAGGCGCCAACAACATGACCGATCGCATGGCGGCGTTGGAGACGCTGGCGCTGCACGACCGTCCCGAGCGCGCCGCTGCGCTCGACAACTTCTACAGCCGCTACGCTGACGATCCGCTGATCATCGACAAATGGCTGGCGCTGCAGGCGGCGATTCCGGAAGTGGCAACGCTCGATCGCGTGCGCGCGCTGACCGGACACCCCGCGTTTTCCATGGCCAACCCCAACCGCGTGCGCGCGCTGATCGGCGCTTTTGCGCAGGCCAATCATACCCAGTTCAACCGCCGCGACGGCGCCGGCTATGACTTTGTGGCCGATATCGTGCTCGCGCTCGACCCCAAGAACCCGCAAGTCGCGGCGCGTTTGATGGGCGCGTTCCGCTCCTGGCGCGCGCTCGAAGGCGAACGACGCGCACGTGCGCAAGCGACGTTACGCCGCGTCGCGGGCACGTCCGCGCTGTCGCGCGATGTCGCCGATATTGTTGACCGCACGCTCGCCGAGAACTGAGCGGTGGATCACCCGCACGGCGCTGGGTCGCGGCTTCGGCAGTCAAAATCGGCGGCAAAAAAAGCTTGGGACGAAGATTAAAAAAATATTGACTCGGGAGTCTCTGGACTCTCGACAAATCGATTCGCATCGATTCTTATGGAGCTGATTCGGAGGAGATGCGGCATTTTCCTTCCGGTCGCGGTGCAGGGGACGTTCCGAACGGAGGCTGGCGATGGCGCGCGCCGAAACGGCGAGTGCGTCTCTACGTTCCGATTCGATCAAGGGGCTGGCGCAATCCATTGCTAGGCCCGCCTATCGGCGGCTGCTGACCGCCGAGCCGCTATTACGCCGCGCCGTCCCGGTTCTCATTATCGCCTTCATGCTGACGATCTGCGTCGGCGCCGCAGTCCAAGTGCTCGAACAACGCCGACAGGTCATCATCGACGCTGTCGGCACAATCCAGGCGCTGGCCGATCACCTTGCCGTCGAGCTCGACCGTCCAGGCCGGAACACTCGGCCCATTCCTGCGCGCACGTTCGAGGAGCTTGCGCAGGCGCTGCCGGCCTGGGCCGCCAGTGCCGGGCGGCGTGTGCTCATTGCCGACAGCGCCGGCTCGATCATCGCCGCGACGCCGCGCGACTTGGCATTCCGCGGACGCAATATTCTCGACGTTCTCGGGCCGGCACGGCCGCTCAATACGTTCGGCGCCGCCCCAGGCACCATGGAAGTCACGCTCCCCGACGGCGAAAACGCCTTTGCCACAGTGCGGGAGCTGCACAACCCGCTCGGCATGATCGCCGTCGTCCAGGCCAAGGGCGACGCGCTTGCCGATTGGCGATCGACCACCACACTGACCATTACGCTTTCAGCCACCACCGGCTTCGTGGTGCTCATCCTCGGCTTCGCCTTTCATTGGCAGGCGACGCGCGCTCGGGAAGCCGACGTCATCCACGACACCGTGCGCTATCGCATCGATACCGCGCTCAACCGCGGCCGCTGCGGCCTCTGGGACTGGGACCTCGCGCGCGGCCGTGTGTTCTGGTCGCATTCCATGTTCGACATGCTCGGCCTGCCGCCAAAGGACGATTTGCTCACCTTCGGCGAGGTCAATGCGCTGGTCCATGTCGACGACATCAATCTTTATAGGCTCGCCACACAAGTCGCCGACGCCAAAGTGCAGTCGATCGATCACGCTTTTCGCATGCGGCACGCCGACGGCCGATGGCTGTGGCTGCGCGCGCGCTGCGAACTGACCCGCCAGGAAAATGAGAGCGGTCTGCACCTCATCGGTATCGCTGTCGACATCACCGAGCAGAAGAGCCTGGTCGAGAGAACCACGGCGGCCGATGTGCGGCTGCGCGACGCCATCGAGACCATACCGGAGGCCTTCGTATTGTGGGACGCCGACAACCGGCTGGTTTTGTGCAACTCGAATTTTCAGCATTTGCATCACTTGCCCGACGCCGCCCTGGTCGCCGGCACCTCGTATGAAGCGATCGTTGCTGCCGGGCGGAAGCCGATCATCCGCGCCACGGTGCCGAACGATGACGGCCAGCAACGGGGCGCCCGCACCTTCGACGCTCAACTCGATGACAGCCGCTGGATGCACATCAGTGAGCGGCGCACCAAGGACGGCGGCTATGTCTCCGTCGGCACCGACATCACCAAGATCAAGCTGCATGAGCAAAAGCTGATCGAGGGCGAGAAGCGGCAGATCGCAACCATAGACGACCTGCGCATGTCGCAGGATGCGTTGCAATTGCAGACTGAGCAGCTCGCCGATCTCGCGGAAAAATACGCCGAGGAAAAGACCCGTGCCGAAGATGCCAACACGGCAAAATCGAAATTTTTGGCCAATATGAGTCATGAACTGCGAACGCCGCTCAATGCGATCATCGGTTTCTCGGAAATCATGGAAGCGGCGATGTTCGGACCGCTTGGCGCCGCAAAATACCGCGAATATTCCCGCGACATCCGTGAAAGCGGCCAATACCTGCTCGAGGTCATCAACGACATTCTCGACATGTCGAAAATCGAGGCGGGAGGCAACCACCTGGAATTCAAGGACGTCGAGCTTGATCCCGTTCTCGCCGATTGCCTGCGCGTCGTATCGCAGCGCGCCAATGAGAAGCAGCTTCAATTGAACTCGCACATCGATCCGGACATTCGCCTGATGGGCGACCGCCGCGCATTGAAACAGATTACGCTCAACCTTCTTTCGAACGCCGTGAAGTTCACTCCGGACGGCGGCTCAGTCACACTGCGCGCGCGGGAACGTGGCGAGCGGCTCACCATCGCCATCGCGGACAACGGCATCGGCATCCCCAAGGACGCGTTGCACAAGCTCGGCCGCCCGTTTGAGCAGGTCGAGAGTCAGCTGACCAAGCGGCACCAGGGATCCGGCCTTGGCCTCGCCATCGCAAAATCTCTCGTCGAAATGCAGCACGGCACCATGCGCATCCACTCGGCGCTCGGCAAAGGGACCACCGTCGTGGTCCGACTGCCCTTGAAAGGAACAGCGCCGCCGCACTCGCGGAGCGAGTTTCTGCGCCTCTCAGCTTAGTTGTCATTCCGAGGCCAGCAAAGCGCAATGCCCGGAACAACGAACGTTACGGCGCCTTGCCCAAAATGCGCACGAAGCATTCGCGTACATGGCGCTGCGTCTCGACAACGTGCGCGTGCAGTGCGGGAAAATCCGGCAGGTCGGCTGCGCGGGCCAACAACGCAAGCACGCCGCCGCTGGCCGACTTCGGGTCGAAGGGGCCGGGCAGGCAGAGCCGCAGAATCTGCGAAAGATCGTGAAACAACCGCGCCGCAGGCCGCAGCACGGCGGCATCTGCGGCTGCAAGCACGTTGCAGCGAGCCGCCTTTTCCAGCACCCGTGCCGTTGATGTGTCGAGGATTTCCGGTGTCTCGGCGGCGTGCACGAGTTGCAGATATTGGGCAATGAATTCGATGTCCACGAGCCCACCCGCGGCGTATTTGAGATCCCAAGGATCGGCATCGCCTTTTTCCTTGGCGATCGCGCCGCGCATTTCGGCAACATCGCCGGCGATAACCTCGGTAGTCCGCTTGCGACAAAGCACGTCGTGGATCACCGCCTCGATCCGCGCGACGAAGGCCGGCGACCCCGACACCGCACGCGCGCGGGTGAGCGCCATATGTTCCCAGGTCCACGCCTCGCGCTCCTGGTAGCTCAAGAAGCCGTCGATTTGCGTCGCCAGCGGGCCGGAGCGGCCAGACGGTCGCAATCGCATGTCGACGCGGTAAAGCACGCCGTAATTGGTCTGCACGGTCAGCGCACTGATGAGCCGCTGAGTCAGGCGCGCGAAATATTGCGCGCCATAGAGCGGCCGCTTGCCGTTCGAGATCGGTTGTCTCTGGTCGAAATCGTAAATTACGATGAGATCGAGGTCGGAATTTGCCGTCATCTCGCGTGCGCCGAGCCGGCCAAGCGCAAGGATTGCAGCTTCCTGGCCGCGCAGGCCACCATGGAGCGCGACAAAATCCTCTTCCACACGCCGATGCACGGCACGGATGAGAACATCGGCAAGTCGGGCGAAAACTCCGCCCGCCAGCTCGGCGGATACCGAACCCGACAAGATCCGTGCGCCGATCAGGAACATATGTTCCTGGCCGAACAGGCGGATCGTGTCGAGCATATCCTCGTAGCCGCGCGCCTCGCCAAGCCTGTGGGCAAGCGCCGCCTCAAGCGTATTTTCATCGGGTAGCGAGCCGAAGAAGCTCGGATCGATCAGCGGATCGATGAGGTGCGGGTTAGAGGCAAGGATATCAGCCAGCCGCGGTGCCGCGGCAAGGATCAAGGCAATGAAGCGAATATGCTCGGGATTCTGTCGCAACAGCGACAGGAAACGGCGGCCGGCGCGCAGGCCGGCGAGGAAGCGGTCGAAGGCGGCAAACGCCGCATCCGGGTGTTCGGCGCGCGCGAATTGATCGATGATGAGGGGGATAAGCTCGATGAGAAGATCGCGTGCCTGCTCGCCCCGCAAGGCATGGTATTGCCTCGCCTGCCAGCGGTGCACTGCAGCGGCGATTTCCCGCGGTTGCCGGAAACCCATCCGCGCCAAGCTGTCGAGCGTCGCGAACTCGCTGTCTCCCACGGCAAACGACAAGCTTTGTCGCTGGCGCAGCAGAGCCGAGGCGCTTTCGAACAACTTCACATAGTGCTGTTCGACCTTGCGCAGATGGAACAGAAGAGTCTCGGCAAAATCGTCGCGGCCGGCCAAACCCAAGAAACGCGCAAATCGATCGAGCGCATCGGGAGCGGATGGCAAGGTGTGCGTCTGCTCGTCGGCCATCATCTGCAATCGATGTTCGACGCGGCGCAGAAAATAATAAGCCGCCGTCAGTTCATCGCGAGCGGCAGCATCAATCCAGCCGCCGGCGGCGAGCGCATCGAGCGTCGCAATGGTCTCGCGCCCGCGCAATTCGCTGTGACGCCCGCCGGCAATGAGCTGTTGCGTCTGAACAAAAAACTCAATCTCGCGGATGCCGCCGCGGCCGAGCTTGATGTTGTGACCCTCGACCGCAATTTCGCCATGGCCGCGATACGCGTGGATCTGCTGTTTCATGGCGTGAACGTCGGCCACGGTCGCGTAATCGAGATATTTGCGCCAGACGAAGGGTGAAAGGTCGCGGACAAGCCTTTCGCCGGCGGCGAGATCCCCCGCGCCAGGTCGCGCCTTGATCAACGCGGCGCGCTCCCAGTTTTGGCCGCGGCTCTCGTAGTAATCGAGTGCCGCATCGGTCGATATCGCGATTTGGGTCGAAGAGGGATCGGGTCGAAGCCGCAAATCGACGCGGAATACGTAACCGTCCACGGTGCGCTCCTGAAGAAGCTTGACCAGGTCGCGCGTGATGCGAACGTAAAATTCCGCCGGCTCCAAATTCGGTGCAAGCTTGGCGACGGCGCGATCGAAGAACACCATAAGGTCGATGTCGCTGGAGAAATTGAGCTCATGGCCGCCCATCTTGCCCATGGCGAACACGATGTAACCGCAGCCGCGTTCGGGGCGTCCGGGATCGGGAGGTATGAGCTTGCCGTGGCGCGCGGCGTCACGAAGGAGCTGATGCACTGCGGCTTTGAGCGCCGTCTCGGCGACAGCGGTGAGCGCCTGCGTCACATGCACAACCGGCCACGCACCGCCAATATCGGCGAGCGCGATCAGGAGGGCGGCCTCCGCCTTCATCCGTCGTAGAATCCGCATCACCTGGCTTGACGTGCGTGCGGCGGCTGTGCGGCGAGCCGCTTTGGCCAGGAGCCCTGCCAGCGCAACATCGGGTTCGGCAGTGAGGAGGCGCACAAAACGCGCCGGGTCGACCCGGATAAGCTCCCACAAATAAGGCGACGCTTCAGCAACGCCCTGCAAAAGCTGGACAAGGGCGGGATGCTTGCCGAGCAACGATTTGAGCGACTTACCGGCAGGACTGGCCTTGATGTCGGCGAGCCATACGGACACGCGGGCGCCAGTATCACAAGATTGCGGCAGCGGACCGCCAAGCTGTCGAATCAATGCCGATTCATCGGATTTCTGCTTCGGCCGCTTGTTGAGCGCCGGCCGCGCCGGACGCCTCATCCCGCCCCCGTCGGTCCGACGCGCGGCAGTTCGATAATGCTCTTGAGGCCCGGCGCATTGTCCTCGAGCCGCAACTGACCGCCATGCAGGCGTGCAACGGCAGCAGCAAGGCTCAGGCCCAATCCTGAGCCGGGTTCCGATCGGCTTTGCTCGAGCCGCACGAAGCGCTCGACGACGCGGCTGCGATCGGCCTCGGGAATCCCGGGACCACGATCGGCCACACTGAGCATAATATGCTCGCCGTCATGACCGGCCTTGACGAGGATTTCGGTGGGCGCACCATTCAATTTGCCGTCCGGCCGGGCATATTTGATGGCGTTGTCGACGAGGTTCGCCAGCGCCTGGCTGACCAGTTCGCGATTGCCGCGCACCGGCGCTGCAGCCTGGGCCTCGACTTTGAGCGCGAGACCTTTTTCGTCAGCCAACGGCTCGTACAATTCGCCAACATCGCGCGCGATTTCCGCGGCGTCGAATTCGCTCATGTTGTCGCGCGCTTGCCCGGATTCGGCGCGTGCGATCATCAGCAGCGCGTCGAAAGTTCGGATCAAGTCGTCGGACTCCGCGATCGTCGATTCCAG
Source organism: Xanthobacteraceae bacterium (assembly GCA_030037645.1). Taxonomy (GTDB): domain Bacteria; phylum Pseudomonadota; class Alphaproteobacteria; order Rhizobiales; family Xanthobacteraceae; genus BOG-931. Next base: position 7,952 of record JASHQI010000003.1, on the reverse strand, counting down.
CGCCGCGCGATAATCGCTGTCGCCCGCCGGGCCGCGCAGCACTTCCTCGCAGCGATTGCGCAGTCGCGTGAGCGGCGTTTTGAGATCGTGCGCAATGTTATCGGAGACTTCCTTCAGGCCTCGCATCAGCGCCTCGATCCGCTCCAGCATGGCATTGAGGTGGTCGGCCAGCCGATCGAGCTCGTCGCCGGTACCCGCAACCGGCAATCGGCCGGCAAGATCCCCGGCCATGATGGTCTGCGCCGTTTCGGTCATGGCGTCGACTCGCTTGAGCACACGGCGGCTGACGAAGAATCCGCCGATCAAGCCAAGCACGATGACCAGGGCGAGCGACCACTGCCCGGCATTGGCGATAATGTCGAATAGACGCTCGCGTTCCTCAAGGTCGCGCCCGACCAACAGGCGGAAGCCGCCCGGCAGTTGCACGACCCGCACCAGCGCAAGATGTTCGCTACCCTCGGGCGCATCGAGACGGCGATAATTGGTTTCGAGCCAGCCCGGATGGTCGAGCACGCCGGGCTCAAGCGAGCCGACATTGCCGGCGAGCCCCTCGCCGGTAGCAGTGGTGACAAGATAGAGGCTTGAACCGGGCCGGCGAGAACGCAGGTCGACAAGGATCACCAAGCGGCGAATACCGCCTTGGTTGTATTGGTCGCGTAGCCCGCTGATTTCGGTGTTGACCGTCTGGGTGATCTGCTCGGTGATGAGACGACGCGTGTTGAGAGCGAAATAGCCGAGCAGCGACACCGCAAACAAAATGAAGATCATCAAATAGACGAGCGTCAGCTGGAACGCCGTCGTACGGAGGAGTTTACCGAGCGCCGTCACGGATCATGTACCCCGCACCGCGCACAGTATGCAGGAGGGGCTGCGCGAAGCCTTTATCAATCTTAGAACGCAAACGCGAAATGTGCACGTCGATGACATTCGTTTGCGGATCGAAATGATAGTCCCAGACATTTTCCAACAGCATGGTGCGCGTGACGACCTGTCCGGCATGACGCATCAGAAATTCGAGCAGGCGAAACTCGCGCGGCTGCAACTGCAGCTCCTGCCCGGCGCGGCTGACCTCGTGAGACAGCCGATTAAGCTCGAGATCGCCGACGCGATAGACGGTCTCCTCGCCGCGATTGCCGCGCCGGCGCGCCAGCGCCTCGACGCGCGCCAACAGCTCCGAGAAAGCGTAAGGCTTGGCCAAGTAATCGTCGCCGCCGGTGCGCAGACCCTTGACGCGGTCATCGACCTGACCAAGCGCGGAAAGGATGAGCACCGGCGTCTCTACGGATTTGCCGCGGAGCGCGCCAATGACCGAAAGCCCGTCGCGCTTCGGCAGCATGCGATCGACGATCAACACGTCATATTGGCCGTCGAGCGCCAGCGCCAAGCCCTCCTCGCCGTCGCTGGCCTGGTCCGCAATGTGGCCAACCTCGCGGAACGCCTTGACGAGGTAATCGGCCGCATCGCGATCGTCCTCAATGATAAGCAGGCGCATCGTTAGTGCCGCAATTGCGAAGCCGGATCACCGGCTCCCATTATTGAATCATATTGGTCACCGGCCACGATCGGCAATATCCGCGACCCGCCAGGGGCGCTGCCGTAGCCATATTAACCGCTCCGGCGGCCGGGCATGGGCCAAAAGCCGCCACCGCAGCCGCCGGTCATAAAATAGTGAGGGGGTGGCGAGCAATTGCCCGCCACCCCCTCTACCGACTCCACTCCGGCGGGGGCGACGGATGCCGGAAGGTGGAGTTGGTAACCGGCGGGGACGGGCCTTACGGCCCGCCCCCAGGGTACGCCCGCCAGCGGGGGCGACGGATGCCGGCGGATCGCCCCATTTTACTCAGGCCTTGCCAAGCGGGAGGGCGACAAACTTCGTCTCCTCGCCTGACTTCACCCGAAACAATACAGCGTGTTTGCCCTCCTTAGCCGCGTCGGCGAGGCTTTTGCGGACATCCTCCGGAGTCGACACCGTATTGCCGCCGACTTCGAGAATGACATCACCGACTTGCAAGCCATGATCGGCGGCGACTCCGCCTTCGGCAACCTCAGTGACGACGACGCCATTGCCGCTGGCGCCGGAGACCTTGCTCGCCGGTGCCAGTGTAAGGCCGAGCTTGGGCAAGTCGCCGTCAGAATCCCCGGGCGAGCTTTCATCGTTCGACGCCACTTTTTCAGCCGGCAGCGTACCGAGCGTCAGCGTCACGGTCTTTTGCTGACCCTGATGGATCAATCCGAGCTTGACCGTGGTACCGGGAGCCATCGTGCCGATCCGGCGCGCGAGATCCCGAGCATCGTGGACGTCCGAGCCATCGACGGATGTAATGACGTCACCACTTTTGATTCCCGCTTTGACCGCGGGGCTGTCGGCCTGCGGTTGGGAAACAAGCGCGCCGGTAGCCTGCTTCAGCCCCATGCTGTCGGCGATATCAGGAGTCACCGGCTGGATTTCCACGCCGATCCAGCCGCGCGTGACACTGCCCTTGTTCCGCAACTGGCTGATGACGCTTCTCACTGTATCAGCGGGGATCGCAAAGGCGATGCCGACGGAACCGCCGGACGGCGAGAAAATCGCGGTGTTGACGCCGATAACATTGCCATCGACATCAAAGGCCGGGCCGCCGGAATTGCCTTTGTTGACCGGAGCGTCGATCTGAATGAAATCGTCGTAAGGACCGGCGCCGATATCGCGCCCGCGGGCCGAGACGATACCAGCGGTCACGGTGCCGCCGAGACCGAACGGATTGCCAACGGCCAACACCCAGTCGCCGACGCGCGGCGTGTTGTCGGACAGTTTTACGAATGGAAAATTGCTGCCATTGACCTTGATCAGGGCGAGGTCGGTCCGTGGATCGGTGCCGATAACCTTGGCGCTGTAGGTCTTGCCGTCATCAGTGGTCACGGTGACGTTTTCGGCGTTCTCGACGACGTGATTATTGGTCACCGCATAACCGTCTTGCGAGATGAAAAAGCCCGAACCCTGGCCGGTGATGATCTCCTTGCCCCTGTTGGGTAAGTTGGGCATGCCAAAACGGTGGAAGAATCGTTCGAACGGCGAGCCGGGTGGGAACGGCAGCTCATCCTCGTTGAAATTCGAGTCGGCCTTCCGCTCCATCTTGACGCGTACCGAGATCACCGAAGGCTTCACCTTCGCGACAATATCGGCGAAACCCACTGGCCGTTGCGGCGATTGCTGGGCGTTATCGGTCAGATTTTGCGCTTGGGCGGAGATGCCGAATGGGTCCGCGTTGGGCGCGAAATTCGGCCCAATCACAAGCACGGCCGCTCCAATGCCGCCGACTGCCGCCGCCAGCAGCGCGACGCGTCGGGCAGACAGAATCCGGCGCGAGCAAGAAGAACCGCCGTTCATTACCCTCTCCAAATCGATGTGTCCGTCCCACACGACGGAAGGTGTCCCAGGCCCCGACTATTGCCCCGCAACATGGTGCGACGCGCCTTACCGCGCACTGTCGGCAGGATTAAAAGTTCGTAATGTCTTGTGCGGATAAATTTCCAAGGAAAAACAATGTGTGCGGCCGGCCTTTCGAACGAAGCACCATAGCCTGGATGGGACAAGCGCGGTCTAAACGATGGTGCAGTCCTTTTGTGCTGCCCGTCATGGTGCGTCTAGACCCATCATGGTGCGTCTAGAGAAGTCACTGCGAGCTTCGCGGCGGGTGTGCAGAGCGCAAAGCAAAGTGGGGTTTATCGGCCGCTAAAGCAGCAGCACGTTGGTCTCTTGGGTCGAATCTCAATGGACGGCGAGCGCGGAACTACGACCGGATTGTTATCGCGCGTTGGCAATGACCCCTAAACGGCTTCGAGCACTGAAGATTCGGAATCTATGAGTGTTATCCGAGCCCTCATTGAAAACTTTGAGGCACTCTCGGGCAAGCGCTTCGTAACTGTGCGAAGCTGCGAAACCGAGTGCGGCTTGTGACAGCCGTTCCCGCTCGGCGGCGTCGGCAGCGAGGTTCTTGACGGCGTTGGCGAGCTCGAACGGCGCTCGGATTGCAACAAGTTGGATGCAGTGACTCTCTCTGTAGATGCTTGTAAATGCCTTAGTTGCAGAGGCTATAATTGGCATACCTCTGGCGAGCGCAGTACCGAGAGCGCCAGAACCCTCGGACTCAAAATAAATGTAGGGAGCGACAACGATATCCATTTGTTTGAAAACATCGTTGATTCGTTCCTCGTCGATATATCCAGTGATTGTTACACGCTCGCGCAATGACGCCAGACGGTCAGGGGGAACGTCCAAGGCCGGTAAGCTGGCGTCGATCCATTTTCCGGTGTGCAGAAAGCCGTAGATGTTATTTAGGGTCAAATCGTTTGGAATGACGGGATGGCGGCCGCCAGCGATCAGGAGACGGAAGTTGTCAGGCAGCACGGCCATCGCTTGCAACAGGCACTCATATCCCTTGTATTCCGCGACGAAGCCATGGATGCCAATTGTAACGGTGCCGTTGTCTCGTCGAATGAAGCAATTCTCCGTTCGTTCATTCGGGAATGGGGTAGGCTTTATTCGCCCAAGGTTGATCTTGTGACGGAGCAACAACGGGACGGCGTGTGAACCATGCACAAAAATCGTCGCGGAGCTTCGATTGATTGAGCGTATAAAGTAATTGTACGCACGACGCGTTTTCGCAGTAGTGCCCTGGATCGAAAACAGGCGCCCCCTTTCCGGCTTCTGGAAATTGGCGGAATGGACGAACACTACCGTTGGTTTTTTGTGATGATTTAATTGCTGCATCAAATGTCCGAAGCAATCATAGCCTGCACGGCTCCTTCCGCCAAAAAGCGTAAACTCATGCTGTAGAACCAGCGCATCGTAGCTATCAATTCGCTTGAGAAAGTTGTCGAATGCATCAGTCCGCCCTGCCCGCATCGCATCGGTAATTGGCTCTACGTCGTACCGAAGACCGAGTGAGTGAAAGGCGGCTTGAAGTTTTTGATTGTAGCTCGCGACGCCGCAATGGCTCAGCGTCGAAAGACTAAGGATCCTCATGTTATGAATCCTGCTTTCTCGGAGCCCAAAGGCGGAGCAGACCCCCGCTCGCACGCGGTCAAATCGACGCCGACGCCGCCGTCAAGGGCGGTTAGTTACAGCAGCAAATTGTTGAATACGTGCACTTTTGAAAGATTGCAAATGCAACATCCTGGCGTGGCCGGTTGAAATCGGGCTTCCGCAGCTCCGCAAATTCACAACCGCCGACGGGTGGCCCGGCGCGCTTCTTCCGCTGCCGTGATGTTTGTTGCTTTCTCAGCGGCCGATCGTCCGCCGCACCGGCGGTCAATAACTTCTAGCCTGCGGACTGCTTGATCCGGCCGAATGAATGGACGAAGCACGCATGAGGGCTGTCACCCTTTATGGATTACCAGAAGGATTGAGGTAGAGACGAAGCTTCCAAGCTGAAGCTTGACATGTGGCTTACCGTTTTTGAAGTACGGTTCGGTATCGTAATCCAAGTCAAATTGATGGCTGCCGCCGTAGAAATCGACCGGCTCTAGCCCGCATCTATTGCTTCGCAAATGCCTGTCGAGCGCCTCGATGTCGCATTTTCGGTAGATGACAAAACCTCCTGAATCGATCGTTTTGTCGTTGGAGGTCAAATTAAATTCCGTGGTGTGTACGGCGACGCCGCCTGGGCGCAAATATTTCATGGCGTTGACCACGAAATCTAGTCCGGCTTGGAGCGATCCAAGGTGTTCAAACGCACACGAACTCCAAAGAAAATCGAACGCTTCCGGCTCGACACCTTTGATGTCCCTCATATCGACATGGCGGAAACTTACACGCCGGTCGAATTCATCGCGCGACACAATATTTTCGTGGAAAAGATCGTCCCTTTGCGCTGCGTGTTGGCCTTTCCAGTCGCCCTCGGTAGCGAGATCAGTCGCAAGTATGTCGCATCCGAGGCGAGCAAAAGCGCCAGGTAGAGGTTCGCGCCCGGCAGCAAAGCATAATCCTTTTTTACTTGGTTCTAAGGCGCCGCGTTCTTCAAGAGCGCGGCCAATCACGCAGAATTCCCAACCCTTGCGCTGAATATCCGTTCCCGTCGGATCTGCGGGAAGACCGAGTTGCGCGGCCCATTTTTTAAACCACGGTTCTGACCAATGCTCGTAGCGACAAACGACTGACGAAACCACCGCTGGCCTCCCGATTACCCTTGTGGCGAGTATATTGGCAGCGGCATGCCGTCGTCTCCGAAGACCGAATTCGAAATTGCTAGGAGGAAGTCATCGCCAACATCGCGCCACGTGCGCAACATCGATCTTGGCTGCGGCAAAACGGAAAATTGTCCATCAATACCGTTTACAACGGCCTCCTCGAATTCTTCTTGCGATCGGCAAATGATGGCGCCGCCAGCGCCGACTTCGGGGAGCGACGAATTGTCGAAGCAGATACAGGGCTTGCCGAACCAAAGACTCTCTCCGACCGGTAATCCCCAGCCCTCAAAAAGACTGGGAAATACGGTGAAGCGGCAGTTGCTGTACAGCCACGTCAGTTCTTCGTCGATCGCATCAATGATGTGGATGATCTTGCCGTGGCAGCCGTCCGTCTCCATCAGGCGCTGATTCAACGCTTCGCGGGACCATCCGGATTTGCCCGCTAGAACCAAATAGGGGGTGCGGTCGCCGAGGTCTTCGTAGAGGCGATTCCAGATGTCGACCAGGGCAACGTGGTTCTTCCTGACTTCGAGAGTACCGACCGAGAGGACAAAGGGCGCGTTGCGCAGGAAATTATAGCGGCTCCGGAGACTGCTGTCGTGGGTTGCTGGAAATTCATGTGCGAGCGGTACGGTGACCGCTCTAATCGCGTGTCCAAAATTTGCCGCGTACCGGAGCAGTTCGCTCTTAGTGTAACCGGAGATGCAGATGAACGTAGTATCTGGAACTTCAAAAGCGCAATCGAGCCAACGGCCGAACTGTTGGTGTTGATGATCCGGCGTCATCCACGGGCGCGTAAGAGGGATGAGGTCGTACATCGTCCAATAGAGTTTCGACCCATGAGTCCTTTGGATGTGGAGCAGGCGCTGTACTCGCTTGCTCGCGCTCCATCCGCATCCGGGAACAACGATCCTGTCGCCTTGTTTGATCCGCAGAGACCGGAGCCGCCATGGCTTTGAGAGTATCTTGCCGCGCCGCATGAGGTGTCGGGCATAGCGGCGTTCAAAATGATAAAGGCGCTCGACATCGACCGGAAAGAAGCGCTTGACGCGATCGGAGAAATAAGCACCCACGATGTCGGTGCCGAGCGCTTCCTGAAATCGGCGGAACAGTTCGATCTGCACTCTTTGGATGCCGCTCGGGCGATCGTAGGCCGTGGCGAAATCCACGATGTCGGTGACATCATAGATGATGCGGCTCATTGCCCGTCACCATTAAGATTGCGAACCATCGACTTGAAATCAGGAATCGGACCTTTCGGTCGCAGCAACAAGTCGGTGACGCATCCGTGTTGCATGATATTGGTGTGAACAAAAGCGAGCGCGTCTGTTGGAATCGCCTGCGATATCTCGCTGTGCAGTACATCCAACACATCGAAGGTCAACCAGATAGCGGCGGCGAAGGCCAGCGGATCATAGTGGTGCAGGATCAGCGTCCCGGAATTGAACTCGACTAACATCAGCGGCCGAGACTCTGCGATCAACTGCCTTCCGCCATCCAGCACATCGGGTTCAAGTCCTTCGACGTCAACTTTGATGAATGCGGGTCGATCAAGCCGAAGATCGTCGAGCCGAACGATTTTGCTGATGATAGCGTTGCTTCCCAAGGCCGTCGACCAAGGGCCGTTGTCATCGAAATTGATGTGGCCGGAATGATTGCCAACGGCCGCGTCGATAATTTCGACATTCGTGATTCCGTTTTCTTCGACATTCCGCCGCAACAAAGCTTGCGCTGCTGGGATCGGTTCGAAAGCGATGATGTGACAGTCCGGGCGCAGTGCGGCC
>JASHQI010000126.1 GCA_030037645.1 Xanthobacteraceae bacterium | reverse complement strand
GCGGCTTTGATGATCGGATACCACTTGTCGATTTCGGCCTTTTGATAGGCGTGCAGCGCTTCCGGCGTCTGCTGATCGCGCGGGAAAATGGTCTGGGCGAGATCAGTCAGCTTCTTGCGCGTGGCAGGGTCGGCAAGCGCCGCCACAGCCGCGGCATTGAGCTTGGCGATGATGTCCTTGGGCGTGCCCTTCGGCGCCCACATTGCGTGCCAGAACGAGTAGTAATAGCCCGGCATTCCCGCTTCATCGGTGGTCGGGATGTCGGGCGCCACCGCGATGCGCTTCTTGGCCGTGACGGCGTAGGCCTTCAGCGCGCCTGCCCTCACATGCGGCAGCGACACCGCCGGCGTATCGAGCTGGATATCGATGATGCCTTCGACCAGGTCCTGCGTCGCCAGGCCGGCGCTGCGATAGGGCACCATCTGCCAATGCAGGCCCAGCATATTCTCCATCAAGACGCCAGCCAGATGGCTCGGGCTGCCGACGCCGGACGTGCCCATCGTCGCCTTGTCCGCGTTCGCTCGCAGCCACGCGATCAATTCCTTCAGATTGTTCGCCGGCATGGTTTTGCGCGCGTCGATCAGGAACGGTTGGGTTGCGACCAGTGCAATCGGCTCGAAATCGTTCAACAAATCGAAGCCGAGATTGTAGATCGCGCCATTGGTGACGTTCGTTCCCGTCATGCCCCACAGGATCGTGTAGCCGTCCGGCGCGGCGCGCTCGGCGCGGGTGACGCCGATCGTACCGGCCGCGCCGGCGACGTTCTCCACGACCACCGGTTGGCCGAGCAGGGGGCCCATGGCCTGGGCCATGATCCGACCCAACACGTCAGTCGATCCGCCCGGCGCCAGCGGCACGATCATCATGATCGGCCGCGTTGGATAGGCCTGCGCGTCGGCCGGCTGTGAGATGCCAAGGCCGACGGCAAAGACCGCAATGGCGGACACAAGAGGCAGCTTTCCAATCATGATCGTTTTCCCCCGAATCCTTCGGTCGTCGTGTTTGTCCCACAGTAACGGGCAGCGTTGGACCAGGCAAAGCGGACGAGCCGGCAAATCTCTGCCTGCAATTGTCGGACATATTGAATCATGGTTCACTTATTGCCGTCACGTGAGTCTCATCGGATCAGCACAGACCAGCCGATGCCATATCGCCGCACCGAGAATGTTGCTCGCCGGCTTGCTGCCCGCCGTGCCGCGATCATCGCCGCGGCGCGCGAGGCGGCAAGCGAGGGTGGCATGGCGGCAGTGCAGATCGCGCCGGTGGCGCAGCGGGCGGGCATCGCCGCCGGCACGGTGTATCGTTACTTCCCGGGCAAGACCGATCTTGTCGCGGCGCTGCTTGCAGAAATCTCCGAACGCGAGATCGGCGCGCTGCGCCGCGCCGCCGCTGCCGCTCCGGGGCCGCTCTCGGCGCTGTCGGCGGCCATCATGACCTTTGCGGTACGGGCGCTGCGCCATCCGCGCCTCGCCTTTGCGGCGATCGCCGAGCCGATCGATGCGGAGCTCGACGCGGCGCGCGTCGCCTTTCGCCGATCGCTCGCCGCCGAGTTCGCTCAGCGCATCGCCGCGGCTATCGTTGGCGGCCATTTGCCGGAACAGGAGTCTCCGCTGGCCGCAGCGGCGCTAGTCGGTCTACTGATCGAGGGATTGATCGGGCCGCTCGCGCCGGACGCAACGCACCGCGAGCGCACCGTGGTGCAGTCGTTGACGCTGACGGCGCTGCGCGCGCTCGGCGTCGCCGATGCGCGGGCACGGGGGCTGGTGGTGCAGACAGTCATCAATGATCAGTAATTGCCGAATGCGCACGTCCTTCGGATTACTGAATTCTGACGACTGGTCCCTGGTTTCAGTGCGCCATCAACGTCGGCGTCGTCATCGATCGCAGGATACTCTTGGTCACTCCGCCGAGCACGAACTCGCGCAGACGGGAATGGCCATAGCCGCCCATCACCATGAAATCCGCGCTGGAATCGGCGGCGTGCGACAATAGCGCGTCGGCGACGTCGATATCGCCGCCGGCGATGCGATTGACGTCCACCGTGACGCCGTGGCGGGCCAGATGCTGGCCGATGTCGGCACCCGGAATCTCGTCCTCCTTGCCGCGTTCGTTCGAGACGATGACCACCTCGACGCGTCCCGCCCGCTCCAGAAGCGGCATGGCATCGGCAATAGCACGCGCCGCCGGCCTGCTGCCGTCCCAGCACACCATAACGCGGTCGAGCATCAGCGGCGCCTTCTGGATATAGGGCACGATGATCATTGGCCGGCCCGATTCGAACAGGGTGCTTTCGGCAATCAACTCTTCGACCGAATTGGTCTCGGGCTCGGCTTGGCTGACAATGGCGAGATCGAAGCGCCGCGCGATCCGACCGAACTGGTCACCAGCGCCGGCGAAGCTGGCGCTGAGCGTGATCGGCTCGGCCGACACGCCGGCACGCTTGGCCGCGGCGGTGAAGTCGTCGAGGGCGGATTTCGCCGCGGCTTGGCTATCGGCTTGCTGCGCGTCGATCACTTCGGGGGGTATGTAGCCGGCGCTCGATACCGGAACGATCGGATCGTAGACAAAGGCGATGCCGGAGAGATGAGCGTCGAACGCGCTGGCGACGGAAACGGCATAGTCGCCGGCAGGGCCGCTATTGGCGCCGACGTTGAGATTAACGACGATGTCCTTGATCATGGCGGCGTTGCCTCGTGTCGTGGTCCGGACGGATCGATACGTCGTGCTGCGCTCCGGACGCTGTTAGGCAGAATCAAGTCACCCGCGCGCCGCCGACTATTTCTTCTTGATGTTGCCGTCGGCGTCGAATTGGCTGACGTAAGCCCACAGATCGTTGACCTCCTGCTGATTCTTGATGCCGGCAAAAATCATCTTGGTGCCAGGGACCATGGCCTGGGGATCATTGATGTATTTCTTGAAGTTGGCTTCGGTCCAGACGATGCCGGACTTCTTGTTGGCGTCGGAATACTCGTAACCCGCTGCGGTGCCGGAGTGGCGGCCGTCGATGCCGTTGAGATCGGGCCCGATCTTGTTTTCCGCGCCGGGGCCGATGGAATGACAGGGCAGGCACATATTGAAAACCTGTTTGCCCTTTTCGGCATCCTGCGCCAGAGCGGCGCTCGCTGATGCCACGACAAGCGCCGTGGCCACGATCAATGTCCTCATTATCACTTCTCCCTTTTGCCTCCGACGCCGGCCGCTCCCCGATCGGCCGCAAATTCGCCAGCAAAGGTTCAAGCGGCCCCGGCGCAGCGTGTCAACGCCCAATATCGCCGCCCCGCCATCCCCAAGGTCGGCGCGACAAGCCGGCCGCTAGCGATACGATCGGCGTTTTCCCGCTATAATGACTGCAGAACGTGGAGACCCTCCATGGCGGTGGCGATGCCTTTAGCCGATCGCGCGGTACTCGCGCGCCGCGACGAGATCGTGGCGGCGCTCAGACGCATCGTGCCGGGCGAGGGCGTCATCGCTTCCGAGCCCGCCATGCGCGCTTATGAAAGCGATGGGCTCACGGCTTATCGCCAGCTTCCCATGGTGGTGGTGCTGCCGGAAACGACCGATCAGGTTGCCGCGATCCTCGGTTACTGCCACCGCGAGGGCATCAAGGTCGTGCCGCGTGGAGCGGGCACGTCGCTGTCCGGCGGGGCGCTGCCGCTTGGCGACGGCGTGCTGCTCGGCATGGCCAGGTTCAATCGCGTCCGTGAGATCGATTTCGACAACCGCGTCGCCGTGGTCGAGCCCGGCGTCACCAATCTCGCCGTCAGCCAGGCGGTCGAGAGTGCGGGATTTTATTACGCCCCCGATCCGTCGTCGCAAATCGCCTGCACGGTCGGCGGCAACGTGGCGGAGAATTCCGGCGGCGTGCACTGCCTCAAATACGGCGTCACCACCAACAACGTGCTCGGCTGCGAACTGGTGCTGGTGACCGGCGAGATTTTGCGGCTCGGCGGCAAGCATCTCGATGCGCCGGGCTACGACCTGCTTGGCGTCGTCACCGGTTCCGAGGGCTTGCTTGGTGTCGTCACCGAGGTGACGGTGCGGATCCTGAAGAAGCCGCAAACCGCGCGCGCCGCTCTGGTCGGCTTTCCGACTTCGGAAGATGGCGGCGCGTGTGTGGCGCGCATCATCGGCTCCGGCATCATTCCCGGCGGCATGGAGATGATGGACGGCCCCGCCATCAAGGCGGCCGAGGATTTCGTTCACGCCGGCTATCCGCTCGATGTCGAAGCGCTGTTGATCGTCGAACTGGATGGCCCGCGCGCCGAGGTCGATCACCTGCTCGAACGTGTGCAGGAGATCGCGCGCGAATGCCGCGCCGTGACTTGCCGCGTCTCGAACTCCGAGGAAGAACGGCTGTTGTTCTGGGCCGGCCGCAAGGCGGCATTCCCCGCCGTCGGCCGTATCTCGCCGGACTATTACTGCATGGATGGCACGATTCCGCGCGCGAAGCTGCCGCTGGTGCTCAAACGCATGCAGGAATTGTCGCAAAAATACGGTCTGCGCGTCGCCAATGTGTTCCATGCCGGCGACGGTAACCTTCATCCGCTCATTCTCTATGACGCCAACAAGCCCGGCGAACTGGAGCGGGCGGAAAAATTCGGCGCCGACATTCTCTTGCTCTGCGTCGAGGTCGGCGGCGTGCTCACCGGCGAGCATGGCGTCGGCGTGGAAAAGCGCGATCTGATGCCGGCGATGTTTTCCGAAAGCGACCTTGACCAGCAACAGCGCGTCAAATGCGCGTTCGATGAAAAAGGCCTGCTCAATCCCGGCAAGGTTTTTCCGACGCTGCATCGCTGCGCGGAGCTCGGCCGCATGCACGTGCATGCGGGCCGCGTGGCGTTTCCCGATCTGCCGCGGTTTTGAAGGTTACTGAGACTCGATTCCTATTTCAAAGTGCGCGAACAGGGGGCGCTTCTGTGACTACGTTCAATGAGGTGTGGTCCCACGTTTACCAACGACTCGCCAAAGGCATGCCAATTCGCAATTGGAGTAGTGACGGATACACGGATAGAGTTACGACCATCGATGCCGTTTATTTCCAGGAGATTTTGGTTTTAGGCGAGCGTGGCAATGCACCCCGCTCGGTTTCACGAGAGGAATTCAGGAGGGTCTTTGAGTATTGGGACGGTTATAAAGATGGCCGCATCGATCGCACTGAACTCGAAAAGAGGGCTCAAACGCAAAACACGACATACATCTTCAGCATCTTGCATTGGTCGGAGCAGCAGACCGACACCCCATAGGTTATAATACGGCTCAAGCGTTTATGAGTTCGACGTCGAGCGCCCGTGCGACATCGGCCAGCGCCTTGTCGAAGGTCACAAGGGCGCAACCGAGTCGCTGCGTGATCGAAATATGAAGGGCATCAGGCGTTCGCAGAGGAAGGTCGAGCCGGCGTATTAGGGCGATCGCACCTGAAAAATCAGCGCGATCAACCTCGACAACTCGGCTGTGTCGGGCGCACCAGGTGTCGACATTGGCGAATGCTGTCCGCGCTTCATCGGCGCTCAAATCGCGGGTCCGAACACGCCGCGCAATCACCGAAGAAAACTCGGCGGCGGACAAATTGCTCACAATCAGGTCTTCGCGTAAACTACGCAACGCTTTATTCACGCGCTCGTTATGGGCATCAACGACGAACAATGCAACGAGCGCACTGGCATCCAGGTAGACGCTCACCGCGCCCACTCATCGCGCAATTTGCTGACGGCTGTACCGGCATCCTCCCGAGGTAGTCGACGCCCCACACGATGTTTGACCAACCAATCAAGGGCTTCATCGGTGATTGGCTTCGGGGAGGTCGAAACCGGCCTTAGTTCAACGATTGGAAGCCCGTGACGTGTGATGACGATATCCTCTCCTTCGAGCGCACGATTGATCAACTCGGACAATTTGTTCTTGGCTTCTGCGACGCTGTGTTCGCCCATAACAGGAAAATAGCCATAACATAGCTATAATGCAAGCGCCCCTCGCCGACCTCGAAAAGTAGGGTTGTGCTGCTTATCACGAAGCCTCGACGACACCTCCGTCTTACGCGAATCTGGCTGTGGCATGAAATTCGGTCTGTTCACGTCTGCTCAGGCAAACAGGACCAGCCTGCCCGCCGAAACCGGCCAAGGTTTCCGCGACTGGCTCGATTTCAATGTCGAGGCCGAGGCGCTTGGCTTTCAGTCAAGCTTTCTGGTGGAGCATCATTTCACCGGCTGGAATCAGGTGTCCTCAACCTTGATGCTGCTGACGGCGCTCGCCGTGCGAACCACGACGCTGCGGCTCGGCTCTGCGGTGATGGTGTTGCCGTGGCACAATCCGGTGCTGCTTGCCGAGCAGGCTGCGACACTCGATCTCGTCTCCGGCGGCCGCTTCGATTTCGGCATCGGCAAGGGCTACCGGCACAGCGAATTCAAAGGCTTCCAGATCGCGCCCGAAGAAGCCGAGGCGCGCTTTGAGGAAGCGGTCGCGGTGATGACGCGCGCGTTTACGAGCCGCGAACGATTTTCGCACCGCGGCCGCTTTTGGCAATTCGACGACATCGTCGTCGAGCCGCCGCCGGCGCAACGGCCGCATCCGCCGTTTTGGGTGGCCGCGGGCAGCGAGCCTTCGATCAGGCGGGCCGCCGCGCGCGGCTTCAATCTCATCCTTGATCAATATGCGAGCCCGCAGCAGATCGCCGACCGCATCGCCATCTATAGAGCCGAGCGCACATCGCACGGCTTGGCCTTCGCGCCGCTGCGGGTTGCGGTCGCGCGCCAGCTTTACGTCGCCAAGAACGAGGCCGACAAACAAGCCGCGATGCAGCGCCAAGCCGCCTATACCAAGCGTACCGTCGACGTCTCGCGCGCTCCGGACCAGACCGGCGGCTCGCACGTGCTCGCTTATTCCGACAAGGCCGGCAGCACCGAACAACACGCGTTGTACGGGACGCCGGATGAAATCGCCGCGATGCTCGAGGTGTTGCGGTCCGCTGGCGTCGCTTACGTTCTTCTCACCGTCGCCGGCGGCATCGATCAACTGCACCGGTTTGCGCGCGAGATCATGCCGAGGTTCGCGCACTCGTCGCCTGCCACCGACGCGGCGGAGTAGGTGCTGTATTGGTTTGGCCGGGTAGGGCGCTTGAATTGCCGCTGACGACAGCAAACGTGCGCCGGGGTTGAGCGAAAAGCCGTATGCCGGGACGGCCGATGCTCTCCTCCGACGCAAGGAGAGGTGATAATCAAAGCACGATGACCGCTCTCCTCAAGCCCGGCAACCCTGCCGAAGTCGAACAGGCGATCCGTTGGGCGCTTGCCGAAGGCAAGACCTTCGAACTCGTCGGCCGCGGCAGCAAGCGCGCCATCGGCCGCGCCGCGCAGTGGGACGCCACCCTCGATCTCTCCGCGCTTTCCGGTGTCACGCTCTACGAGCCCGAGGAGCTGGTGCTCTCGGCCAGGGCCGGCACGCCGCTTGACGAGGTCGAAGCGCTGGTCGCGGCCAGCGGACAACAGCTTGCCTTCGAGCCCCTGGACTACGGGCCGCTGCTTGGTGCGCCTTCCGGCGCCGGCAGCATCGGCGGTGCCTTGGCGGCAAATCTGTCCGGGCCGCGACGCATCAAGGCCGGCGCCGCCCGCGACCACTTCCTCGGTGTCGCCGCGGTTTCGGGGCGTGGCGAGATTTTCAAATCGGGCGGCCGCGTGGTGAAGAACGTCACCGGCTACGATCTCTGCAAGCTTCTGGCCGGCTCCTGGGGCACGCTCGCCGCCATGACCGACGTCACGATCAAGACGCTGCCGCGCGCCGAAACCTCGGCCAGCGTCCTGATCTTCAATCTCGATGACGCGGCGGCGTGCAAAGCCATGGTGGCCGCCATGGGCTCATTCGGCGATGTTTCCGCGGCCGCGCATCTGCCGGCTGCCGTCGCGGCGCGCATCGCCGAAATCGCCGCCGGGCGCACCGCGGTGACCGCATTTCGTCTCGAAGGCTTCGCCCCTTCGGTCGTCGATCGCAAAGCCGTCCTTGAAAATTTGCTTGCACCGTTCGGTGCGCTCGACAGTTTGAACGAGGCCGCCTCGATCGCGTTGTGGCGGGCGATCCGCGATGTGACGCCATTCGCGGCCAAGACCGCCGGCGACCGCGATCTTTGGCGCATTTCGACTGCGCCGTCGCGCGGCGCCGAAGTCGGTCGCGCCCTGACCGAGCAAATGGATGCCGAGGTCCTTTACGACTGGGCGGGCGGGCTTGTCTGGGCGGCCTTGCCGATAGCCGACGATGCCAGCGAACCGCTCGTGCACCGGCTCGTCGCGACCGCTGGCGGCCATGCGACGCTGATCCGCGCGCCTGCGGCGGTGCGCGCCAAGGTCCACGTCTTCACGCCGGAGCCGCCACCGCTTGCCGCATTGACGATGCGCGTGCGGCAGAGCTTCGATCCGCAAGGCGTGCTCAATGCCGGGCGCATGTGGGCGGGCGTTTAGCGATGCAGACCTCCTTCACGCTGGCGCAGCTTGCCGATCCGCACATCGCGGAGTCGGAAAAGATTCTGCGCGCCTGCGTGCACTGCGGCTTTTGCACCGCCACCTGTCCGACCTATGTACTCGACGGTAACGAGCTCGATTCGCCGCGCGGACGCATCTATCTCATCAAGGACATGCTGGAAAACGATCGGGCGCCGACGCCCGACGTCGCCGAGCACATCGATCGCTGCCTGTCCTGCCTTGCCTGCATGACGACCTGTCCGTCCGGCGTGCACTACATGCATCTCGTCGACCATGCGCGGGCTCATATCGAACACACCTTTGCGCGTCCGCTGGGCGAGCGCGCGCTGCGCACAGTGCTGGCCAAGGTGATGCCGTATCCGCATCGCTTCAGGTTGGCGCTCTATGCGGCGCTGGCGGCAAAACCGTTGGCGCCGCTGTTGCAGGCGATCGGGCTCAAGCGGTTGGCCGCCATGCTGCGGCTGGCGCCGTGGCGCGGGCCGCAGCGCCCGTGCGAGCCGCGGACATTCCCGGCCACGGGTGCGCGCAAAGGTCGGGTCGCGCTGCTCGCCGGCTGCGTCAACGACGTATTGGCGCCGCAAATCAACGCGGCGACGATCGGTGTGCTGACGCGCCATGGCATCGAGGTCGTGCTGCCGCATGGCGCCGGCTGTTGTGGTTCGCTGGTCCATCATATGGGCCGCGAGGGCGAAGCATTGGCTCAGGCGCGCGCCAACATCGACGCTTGGAGCGCGGTCGAAGGGCTCGACGCCATCCTGGTCACATCGTCGGGCTGCGGCACGACGGTGAAGGATTACGGCTTCATGTTCCGCACCGATCCGGCTTACGCCGAACGCGCCGGGCGGGTCGCAAAGCTTGCCAAGGACATCGTGGAATATCTCGTCGGACTGCCGCTCGAGGCCGATCGCCGCGCGCCCGGGCTCGTCGTGGCCTACCACTCGGCCTGCTCGTTGCAGCACGGCCAGCGCGTGACGCGGCAACCGAAAGAGTTGCTCGCGAAGCTCGGTTTTTTGGTCAAAGACGTACCCGATGGTCATTTGTGCTGCGGCTCGGCCGGCACGTACAATATTCTGCAGCCCGACATCGCAAGGAGGTTGCGCGAGCGCAAAGTCGGGACTATCGAGAGATTGCGGCCTGACGTGATTGCAGCCGGCAATATCGGCTGCATCACGCAGATCGCGGCGGGCACCGAGCTTCCAGCCGTTCATACGGTCGAGTTGATCGATTGGGCCACCGGGGGATCATGTCCCCCCACGCTTCGGGAGTATCGCCTGCCTACGGCGTTACAGTCGCCCGCGGCAGCGGCTGAGCACCGGCTCGGTCGCAGGTCGTAGCGGCAGGCCGGCCGCCCAAGGAGGCCGGCGCGATTTTGTTCTGGCAGCAAGGATCGGGAGGTTGATCATGGCGAAAAAGGCGAAAGCGAAGAAGAAAGCCGCGAAAAAGCGGGCCGCTCCGGCGCGCAGGAAGAAGAAAACAATGAAGGCGGCCAAGAAGGCGGCCCCGAAGAAGAAAAAGACGGCGAAGAAGGCCGCGCCGAAGCGCAGAGCGCCGGCCCAAAAGCCTGCTGCCCCGGCCGCAGCTCCGGCGCCGGCCGCGGAGCCTGCACCCGCGCCGTCCTGGACTCCGCCCTTTGGCGGCTCAAGCGGCACCTAGTCGTCTTCGACCGGAAGACGCAGCGGATCGCGGCGCGAGACAAGAGGATTTATTCCGAGCGAGGCCGTGCAAGCGGCGATTGCTCGAGACGATGTTCCGGCACGCGGCGCGGCGTTTGGCCCCGGCGCCATGGCCGATTTCCGATGCTGGATCGTGGGCGCCCGCATTGCATCGCTATCGCGGGCCCAATAGCATTGGCGGCATTCGGGGAGGAATGGCGAGCAATCGCCTGTCCTTGGCCGGCTGCTGCCGGTCCTAGCCGCCGACGAGACGAGCGGCTGCGAGTTTCAGGAGGTGCGTTATGCCGGCAACCTACAATATTCTCATCATGGGGGCGTCTTATGGATCGCTCCTTGCTTCCAAGATCCTGTTCGGCGGCCACAAGATTCATCTGGTTTGTCTGCCGGCCGAGGCGGACCTGATCAATGCCGAGGGTTTTCGCGTGCGGTTGCCCGTGAGGGGGCGCAAGAATCCGGTCGAGCTCGACTCGCGCAAACTACCGGGCAAGGTCACGGCCGGCCCGGCGACGGGCGTCAGACCTGCAGATTACGATCTCGTCGGGCTCGCCATGCAGGAGCCCCAGTATCGTTCGCCCGGTGTGCGCGAACTGTTGGACGCGGTCGCAAAATCGCGCGTGCCGTGCATGTCGATCATGAACATGCCGCCGCTGCCCTACGTGAAACGCATCCGCGGCCTGAATTACGACGCGCTGAAGCCGGCCTATACCGATCCCAGCGTGTGGGATTCTTTCGATCCGGCAACCATCACCTTGAACAGTCCCGATCCGCAGGCGATCCGCCCGCCGGACGAAAAAGTCAACGTGCTCATGGTCACGTTGCCGACCAACTTCAAGGTGGCGCGCTTCGAGAATGAAAAGTCGACTGCGATTCTGCGTCAGCTCGAGCGCGAAATCGATGCGGTGCGCTATGACACGCCGGAGGGCAAGATCGAGTTGCCGGTACATTTGCGCGTGCACGACTCGATTTTCGTGCCGTTGGCGAAATGGGCGATGCTGCTGGCTGGCAATTACCGCTGCATAACGAAGGACGGCATGCGCACGGCTCAGGAGGCCGTGCATAGCGACATCGAAACCGCGCGCTCGGTCTACAATTTCGTCAACGACCTTTGCGTCAAGCTTGGCGCCAAGCCGGGAGACCTGGTGCCGTTCGAAAAATATGCCGCCGCAGCCCAGTCGCTCACGCGTCCTGCCTCGGCCGCCCGCGCGTTGCAAAACGGCGCGCCGTTCATAGAGCGCGCCGACAAGCTCGTGCAGCTCATTGCCAAGCAGAAGGGCCTAAGCCATCCGGCGATCGACGCCGAGGTGGCGCTGGTCGATTCCCGGCTCGAGGCCAACCGCAAGAAGGCCGCCGCGTAACTGACCAGGATCGGGCGCAGGCGAGATCCGCAGGCGGCGCCCGATCGCCTCTATCGCTTCCGCATTTCACTCAATCCAGCCGACCTGGCTGTGGATAACTCGTGCGTTTGCGGCAGCGGTCAGCTCACTTCGACGTCCTGCCAGAAGCCGAATCGACCGCCGACCTGCTTCATCTCCGGGCGCGGCGCTTCGTAGCACCATGCGGCGCGCTCATGCCGCTTGCCGGCAACGACCACGTCATAGAATTGGACGCCGTGCGGACAGGCGCGATCGCTCTCGGTCTTGGCGGTCTTTTCGAGCCAGTCCATGCGCACCGCAGCGCCCGGAAAGTATTGATAACCCTTGCATTCGACGACATCGTTGCTCTGGGCAACCACCTGGCCGTCAACGATTGCCTTCATGTCTTTTCTCCCTGCGTTGCCCCAGCCGATAGCCCCGATGATACCGGAAATCCGGCAACTGCGACCGGCGGATGCAGCGCCAGCGCCGAGGCGCGATTGTTCGACCGCGCCTGCATGAGGTGACCGCCGCTGCGCAAGGCCAAGCTCGTTCATCGGAAAGCTAACGCCTTACCGGCAAAAGTGTATCCGCCACGCCACACTCTTAAATATTCCGTCAGATTTTGTGACATTCGCATAAAAAGGCAGCATTTGCCGTTGTTTTGATCTTGGCCCGATGACATGCGCAATTAAGAATCCGATCAAGCGTATTCGTCTCTCTCCGGGCAATTAAGGGGCTGAACATGAAAAGACTTGCTTCGTCGCTGGTCATTGCTGCCAGCTTGCTGAGCACTTCAGCCTTCGCGGCCGATCTGGCTGTGAAGGCCCCCCCGGCGGCGCCTCCGCCCTCACCCTGGGATGTCGTCGTCACCGCAGCGCTGATGAACGACTACAATTTCCGCGGCATCACCCAATCGAACCATCGGCCTTCGACGCAAGGGGGCTTCGAGCTGCGCTACAATTGGAATCCGAACCTGCAAAGCTATGTCGGTGCGTCCGGCGAGAGCATCGACTTTCCAAACCAGGCGGCCGCTGAAATCGATCTCTACGGCGGCATTCGGCCGACGTTCAACAAGCTCGCGCTCGATTTCGGATTCTGGGAATACTATTACCCGGATGGAAAATGCTACAACCCGGTCCCGGCTCTTTGCGGCAGCTCGCCTTACGGCGGTTCTTATGTGCCGAGCACGGCGGCGCTTGGGCTCGGCGGCATCGGCAACGTCGTGAAGGAAGACGAGAGCTTCTACGAATTCTACGCCAAGGGCACCTACACGGTGAACGATAACCTGTCGTTGGGCGTGCAGGAATGGTACTCGCCTTCGGTCACCAATACCGGCGCCTACGGCTGGTACACGACCGGCAACGTCACGCTGACGGCGCCGACGTCCTGGTTCAGCAATGGGGTCGGCGCCTATGCCTCCGGCGATGTCGGCTACTGGGCACTCGGCACCAGCGATGCCTTCTATGGGTTCACGAATTATACCAGCTACGCGAACTGGGACTTGGGCATCGGCTTCACGTGGAAGGTGCTCACGCTGGACCTGCGCTACTACGACTCCGATTTGAACAAGGCGGAATGCAACGCCTTCACCAGCGCCCAAAACGTGACTTTCTCGCCGAGCTTTGTCACCACGCAAAATCCCAACGGGCTTGGCACCAACTGGTGCGGCGCAGCTTTCATTGCCAAACTGTCGGCGTCGATCGACTTCGCCTCAAATCTGAAATAGAGCATGATCCGGAAAAGGGGATTACGGTTTTCCGATAAAGATCGTGCTCCACTAAAATGCTGCAGCACCGATCGATTCAATCTGGAAACGATTGAGCTGTAGCATCGATCGCATCGAGATAGATTACGGGCGGTGGCGATATCGCTGCTGCCCGTTTCGTTTGTGGGTCACTCCGCGGCGACCAGGGCAACGTC
>JASHQI010000125.1 GCA_030037645.1 Xanthobacteraceae bacterium | reverse complement strand
GACGCCGCGCTCGACGCGCTGTCACAAGAAGCGGTCCCGCCCGATGTGGCGCGCATGAAAAAGGCGGCGTGAGTATTTTGGTGGAGCGTGATCTGTTCGGAGAACCGGTGACCACCCTCGGATGAAGTTCGGGGGTGCGATGCGCCCCGCTCACCGGGCCAGAACCTCCACTTCGCGATCGACTCCGGTCACAACCTTGAAGTCGCGCTGATAGGTCTTGCCTTCATTGCGCGCAATCAGGTGATAGTCGCCTTCGGCGAGCACGACTCGAGGGAACGCACCGATCGATTCCTTGATCACGTCGCCGCCGGGGGTCAGAACCGTCCATTGGGTGTTGGCCAGCGCTTCTCCGCCGGCCTCGTTCACCAGCTTCAGCGTAATGACCGCCGCACGATGGGTAACGACGATGTCGGTAAGCTTGGCCGCCTCAACACGGATATCCGAGCGCACCACGGAATTACCATCGCCGTAGTTCGACTGAATATAATAGGTGCCCTTCGGAAGCAGTACGACGTCGCCGGTCATCACATTTTGGGCGATGGGTCGGCGGTCGGACGTGTCGAATTGGCTGCCTGGATAAATGTCGAAGGAAATCTGTCCGGTGGGAATACGGACATCGCCGACGCGGCCTTCGAGCCGAACGCCGCCGGCTGGGATGTCGAACGTCTCGTGAACCGTCTCGGAGTGTAACCGAACTTCCTTCGCTGCACTCGCGAGGCCGAAGCTCGCATCGACGACATAGTTGCCGGGCGGCAGCACAAAGGTAGGCGCAGCGGCCTTGTCTTGCTTGATCAGGTGATAGCGCCCGCTCGCATCAGGCGTGGCCGAAAAGACTCGCCAGATCAGGCCGCTACTGATTAGCGGCGCGTCGTCGCCATAGCGGGCGGCGACTGAAAGCGCCACGTGACCGGCCGGTATGACCGGTGCAGCTTGCGCCACCGGACGCGGCGCCGACGGCAGCGTCGGCCCGGGCGCCACAATGGTCGCGCCCGGCGAGCCGGTCCCCGGCATCACCGGCACTGACGCTATCGATTGCGGAGACATCAAATTGCTGACTTGCGCCGATGAAGGCGCCGCAGCCAGAAAAACTACCATCGCCGTCGCCAGCGACGCGCCACTGCGCCAAGACGTGCCAAACCCCCACCCCGACATGCCGTTTTTTTCGATCTTAATCACGGCAATTTCATGCCTTGGGTGGATCCTGGCGGAATATTGGAGGTTATGGGCGACATGGCGGCACTTTCACCATATCCAAGCGTTCTACTTGTTGGTTGCCTTGCTGCGGCCAATCATGGAGTGCCGTAACGGGAGCCCTAACTGTGTTGGTCAATCTTCTCCGACATGCAAGAAGCGAGGCTGGTGTGAGCGCGGTCGACGTCGTAACAAAGGCCGTGGCGCCCAATAGAAATAGCAATGTCGCAAAACACCCTCGGCCTTCGATCGGCTTGGTTCTCGGCAGCGGCGCCGCGCGTGGCTTCGCCCATATCGGCGTCATACATGCGCTCATGTCGCGCGATATCGTGCCTGACATTATTGTCGGCACATCGATCGGCGCGTTGGTCGGAGGCTGTTACGCGAACAACCAGATCGATGTACTCGAGGCGTGGGCGCGCTCGCTGACAGTGCGGCGCATCATCGGCTATCTCGATGTACGCCTCGGCGGCTCCGGGTTAATCAGTGGAGGCCGGCTTGCCGCCAGGCTCGAGGAGTCGATCGGCAAGACCTTGATCGAGCAGTTGCCGGTCCGCTTCGCGGCGATCGCAACCGAGGTCGGGACCGGCCATGAGGTCTGGCTGGCGCGCGGCTCGCTATCGCTGGCGCTGCGCGCTTCATATGCGTTGCCGGGGATATTTCCGCCCGTCTCTCTCGGCGGCCGCTGGCTAGTCGACGGCGCGCTGGTCAATCCGGTGCCGGTATCCGTCGCGCGGGCATTCGGTGCCCGTATCGTGGTCGCGGTCAATCTTAATGCCGACCGCTTCGATCGCGGCGCCACCATTGCCAGCCATGGCTCGGATCCCGGCGACGAAAAGTCCGACGAGCCGTCCGGCAAGACACGCAACGGCTTTCTCGGCCTGCGCGGCATTTTTGGCGCCGAACGCGCGCTCAAGCGCCAGATCATTGCCGGCACCACACGCCCAGGTTTCTCCACCGTTATGATCGAATCGTTCAACATCATGCAAGATCGCCTGACGCGCATGCGTCTCGCCGGCGATCCGCCGGACGTACATATCACGCCGCGTATCGGCCACCTTGGCTGGCTCGATTTCCACCGCGCTGCCGAAGCTATCGACATCGGTCGGGCCGCGACGGAGAAAGCCTTGGACTCGATTAGCGAGTCCATTGCCGAAGTGAGCTGACTTGGCTCGTCTTCAATTACTCACTGCGAGGGCGACGTGCGCGCGCAGTCCGTCTGGCACGCGAGCTGCTGGTTCGTGCAACTTAATAGACACGACGAGCTGGCGTTCGCATTGCTGGTCGCTGTCGCCGCGCCGGTCGGTGGCGTTCCAGGCACGACGCATGAAGCCTGGCAGGTCGCCTGCTGAGAATTGCACGCCATCATGCAAGTCGTCGTGGTCGAGGACTGCGCCAATCGGATTTTACCGCCTGCGGATGCGTCAGTTGCCAATCCGCCGATCGCTATCATCGCCACTAGGATGATCAATGCCCGCACGGCTGCCCTCCCGTCCCAAAATCCCGCCTATGACCATAATAGCCCACCGGCTCAGGCTGGAAAATGTGCGCGCGGCTGCGACCGGGCTTTGCGAGTGCCGCCGCAAACAGGCCGACAGCGTCACGGTTCTTCGCGAAACCGCTATGCGGTTAAAATGTAGTCACGCATTGCTGCCGACTCATGCTCCATCTCTTGCAGCCGATGCTTGACCACATCGCCGATCGAAATAATGCCGACCAGCCGTCCTTGATCGACCACGGGCACGTGGCGAAACTTGCCCGCCGTCATCTGCTCCATGATGGCGGAAACCATCTCACCCTCGTTACAGGTTGAGACTTTGCGTGTCATCAACTGACTCACCGGCTCATCGAGAACGGCTGCGCCGCGCTCAGCAAGCGCCCGCACGACATCCCGCTCGGAGAGGATACCGACAATGCGGCGATCGGCGCCGAGAATGACCGCGGCGCCGATGCGATTGTCGGTGAGAAGCCGCACGGCATCGTTCAGGCTGGCGGTAGGTTCGATGGTAATGACCTCGCGGCCTTTGCCAGCGAGGATGGTGCTGACAGTCATCGTGGCCTCCCTGGCTTCACGGTCCTGCGTCGCAAGAGTAACGCGGCGCAATGACGGTGAAGGTGCAGTGTTCAATGGTTTGGATCGCGGCCCGGTTCCGTGGGCGGGACTGGATTTGCGTGCTGCGGCGCAGCATTCAGCTCGGTACGCCGCTCGACCGGCTCAATCTCTAATTTGCCTCCGGGAACAACCGGATCGAACGCATTGAAGAGCACGAGGCCCGCGAAGAAGCCGCCGAGATGCGCCTGCCAGGCGATCTGCTGCCCTTGTTCTGCACCGATCGACACCGTGCCCAAGCCGAACAGCGCGTTCAGCCCGATCCAAACCCCAAGGAACAGCAAAAAGCGGACGTCGCGAAACGTCGCCACCAGCGATGCAGCCGGCACACGATAGGCATCCTCATTGCCTTCTCGCCACGTTTCGAGCGGGCCGTCTTTCTGAAAGACAAAGCGCATCGCCGCCGCCATGGCACCGGAGATTGCCGCCGAAGCACCGATCATCGGCACCATCTCTCCGGGGTGACTGACGAGATGTGCAAACGCTCCGGCCGCTGACATGATCAACATGAAGACCACGTAGCGCCATGTCCCGAAGCGGCGCGCCAATGCCGTCCCGAATGGCAAGAGCCACGCCAGGTTAAGGCCGATATGGACCCAGTCGGCGTGCAAAAAGGCATAGGTAAAGAAGGTCCACAGCTCGGCGCCGAAACCGCCCGGCAACAGGCCGGCGGTCGACAGACCGCTGTCGTAGCGCGCCGGAATGAATGCAAAAGTCAGCAGCAACCGCGCATCCTGATTTTCGGTCAATGCAAGCATCCGAAAAGCATGCACCGCCACGAGCACGACCACCGTCGCGATCACGACTGGCGGCACATTGAACATTGGCTCGGAATGTCGTGTCACCGAACGGTCACCTGCATCCTGCCGAAATAGGCCGCAGCGGCCGGCGCGGCAAGCTGCACAGACTGCCCAGCAAAGCAAAAGGGAGGGGCAAGCCCTCCCTTTTGGACGCTTCCGCGGGGGTTCCGCGCTCGACGCTGATGACAGGAAAATCCCTCACTCCAGTGCGGACCCGCTGCCGGACCCACGCTGCGTCGATCGCATCCCCTCGCCTCCCTCTATGTGGACATCACCGCAATGGACCATCGAGTCCCATTCGGATGACGCTTGTGTGACGAAACCCTAGGCGGTGCCGCGGGCGCCGCCAACATCAACGCTTTGTTAGGGCTAATGCCGCGTTGAGCCCGGCAGGTGGCTATTCAAGCACCGAGCCGGCACGCACCCTGCTCCGCCCTCAGCACGTTACCAAAGCGAGCCGAACCTGTGCCGATCGGGGACAGGCGGGGCGACGCCAGTGCAGGGACCGGTGATCATGAAACATGCGGCCAGCCGCGAACTCTACGCGTACTGGGAGAAACAGCGCGGTCGGCGTCCCGCTCCGGAGCGCGCCGAAATCGAGCCTGGCGCAATCCGCCAGGCGCTCAGCGACGTGTTCATCATACAGTTGGCTGCCGCCGCCAACAGTTACGTGTTCCGTCTTGCCGGAACGAGGGTCTGCGCCCTGTTCGGGCGTGAGCTCAAGGGCGAATCCTTTGTCGCCCTGTGGACGCCCGCAAGCCGAGCCGCCATCACCGATCTTCTGACAATCCTATCGAACGAAACCGTTGGTACGCTGGCGGGGGTGAGCGCGCGCGACGCCGGAGGCGAGCCGCTAGACCTGGAGCTGTTGCTGCTGCCGCTCGGCGGACGCCGGCCAAGTCTGGCCCGCGCCATCGGTGTCCTGGCCCCGCTCAGGCCTGCACAATGGCAGGGCGTAGGCCCGATCGGGGCATTAGAGTTGGGCACGCACCGCCATGTCGGGGCGTCAATAAGCACACGTTTTCTGCCGCGTCTTATGGCGTTGGGCGGCCGCCGCGGCCTCGTCGTGTATGATGGCGGACGCTCATAGCGTGCCGACCCGCGAAATTGCGTCCGCAATAGTAACAAATGCTTATGAATGGCGGCTAACGAGCCATTAACGTCGCACGCCTAGGTTTATGCAGCAGCATTCTGGGCGCAGCGATCGCATGGCGTTGGCCGAACGAATACCGAGCTTGCGGGCCCTGAGCCAGGACCGCCGCCGCTTTCAACGCGTGCGCGTCAACCTGCTCGGCCGCTACATGCTGGCGGATCGGCGCGAGTTTCCGTGTCAGGTCGTGAACATGTCGCCGGGCGGCATGGCGCTGATTGCGCCGGTCGGAGGCGCGCCGGGCGAACGCATCATCGCCTATGTCGATCATTTGGGCAGGCTCGAAGGCCACATTGCTCGCACTTTCCAGAACGGCTTTGCCATGACGATCGCGGCGACGGCCCGCAAACGGGACAAGCTCGCCGCACAGCTCACTTGGCTCGCCAACCGCCATATTCTCGGTTTGCCCGAGGACCGCCGCCACGGCCGGATTGTGCCGCGTAACCCCGTCGGCCGCCTCGTTATGCCGAATGGCGTCAACGTCACCTGCCGCATCATTGACGTCTCGCAATCGGGCGCAGGCGTTGCCACCGATCAACGGCCGCCGATCGGCGCGCTCATCACGCTGGGCAAGGTGCAAGGACGCGTCGTGCGTTACCTCGAGGATGGCTTTGCCATCGAGTTTACGCGGTTGCAGCACCCCGATTTTCTCGAAGACAACGTCACCGGCGGCTAATATCGTCGGCGTCGGCCTGAACAGCAGCCGACGGCAGCTCTTCGGCGAGCATCAGGTCGCCAGTCGCGTCCGCGGCGTGGTCGCCGATGGCCTTGAGCGCATTGCGAAGCTGGCCGCCCGCCCGGTCGAGCCGGCTCACTCCCTCCTCAACACTGCAGCCATGCAGCAGCAACACCGCGAGTTTGACGCTGCCGTTGGCGCGGAGGAGCGCGTCATGAACTTCTTGATCGCTACGGCCGGTCAGCCGGCGCAGAATATTCTCGCTCCGGCGGGCAAGCTTGGCGTTAAGCCCCTGCACATCGACCATCAGGCCTTCATGCACGCGGCCCAAGCGAACCATCACCAGCGATGACAGGAGATTGAGCGTCACGCGTTGTGCGGTACCCGCCTTCATCCGTGTCGAACCGGCAATCGGCTCGGGTCCGGTGTCGAGCCGAATTGCACAATCCGCCTCGTCCAGAATTGGCGTCCCGCGATTATTGGCGATGCCGATGGTCAAAGCGCCGCAGCGCTTGGCTTCGCGTAAGCAGGCGAGCGTAAACGGGGTCGTACCGCTTGCGGCAACCGCGATCAGGACATCCGTCGGTCCGATTTGATGTTGCTTGGCCAGCCGCGCCGCCTGACCGGTCTCGTCCTCGGCGCCCTCGGCCGACCGCAACAGCGCGTCCTTGCCGCCTGCCATCAGCAGTAAGAGCCGTTCCGGCGGCCAATTGAAGGTCGGGATAAGCTCCGCGCCATCCTGAACAGCGAGCCGGCCGGAGGTTCCCGCGCCAACATAGATCAGCCGTCCACCGTCTCTAAGACGCGCCTCCATCCCCTGGCCGGCCTGCTCAATGGCGGGCAGCGCGGCCCGCACGGCCGCCACCGCGGCCATTTGGCCCTCGAGCATCGCTTCGAGGATATCGGAGGGTTCCCAGAGGTCGATATCCGAATAGCGTGGACTGGCGCGCTCGGTGTCCATGGCACCCCACAGGGCAGCACAAGAAGGCGGTTACGCCGACTGACTCACCGAAATGCAAACTATTTCTACCGTATTTTGTTCTTAGATTCGACGACGATCCGCACTCATAGGACCGTGAAGCGTGAATTCGGAAGTGCTCCTTTTGGGCGTCGATGGTGGCGGCACGCGTTGCCGCGCAAGGCTTGCCGCGCCTACCGGGCAAATCCTCGGCGAAGCGGTGACCGGGCCGGCTAATCTGCGTCTCGGCCTGGGTCAAAGCTTTTCCGCCGTCTTCGCGGCCGCCGAGCAATGCCTTGAGCGGGCCGGCCTGTCGCGCGCGGAACTGCCTCGGGTGGTCGCCTGCCTGGCCCTGGCTGGCGCCAGCGAGCCGACACATCTTGCCGCGGCCCGCCGCTACCCTCACCCGTTTTGCAGAGCTGACATCACGACGGACGCGCACGCTGCCTGTATCGGCGCGCACGGCCAGCGCGACGGCGGCATCATCGTCGCAGGCACCGGCACGGTCGGTTGGGCGGTCGTGAACGGACAATCCTTCCGGTTCGGCGGCTGGGGACTGCCGATTTCCGACGAAGGAAGCGGCGCGTGGCTTGGTTGCGAGGCGCTACGCCGCGTACTATGGGCGCTCGACGGCCGGATCGCATGGACCCCCCTGCTCCGCGCCTTGTTCACCGAATTTGAACACGATCCGCACGCGATCGTGCGCTGGACGCAAAGCGCATCGCCGCGCGATTTCGGCGCATTCGCTCCGCGAATTTTCGAACATGCCTCGCGCGGCGATCCTGTCGCCGAGGAATTGATGGGCCTTGCCGCCGGTCACATTGACGCGCTTGCGGTGCGGCTTGTTGCCGCCGGCGCCTTGCGGCTCGTCCTGGTCGGTGGTTGCGCGCCATTCCTGCAGCCTCGGCTTGCGAAGGGAACAAAGTCGCATCTCGTCGAGCCGGACGGCGATTCCTTGCAAGGTGCGCTGCACCTCGCGCGTTCCACGGCGCAATCGCTGGCAAAGGTCGCCTGATGTCCACGATGACGCCGTTCGGAGCCAGCATGGCGGCGGAGTTGCACGAGGCACCCGAGGCGATTCGCCGCCAGGCGCAAAGTCTGACCCCGCCGCTCGTCGCACTTGTGGAGCATTTGCTGCGGCGGCCACCACATCTCGTCCTGACCTGTGCCAGGGGCAGTTCCGCGCATGCGGCATCGTTTGCCAAGCACTTGATCGAGCGCCACCTCGGCATTCCGGTCGCCGCAGCGGCGCCCAATATTGCAACGATTTATCGCCGACAGTTACGCCTGAAGGGTCAATTGTTCCTTGCCATCTCGCAATCAGGATCGAGCGATGATTTGATCGAAATGGCGGTCATGGCGCGGGCAGCCGGCGCCATCACGGCAGCGCTTGTCAACGATCCAAGCAGCCCATTGGCGTCCGCTTCCGAAATAATCCTGCCCTTGGCGGCAGGATCCGAACTGAGCGTCGCTGCGACAAAGACGTTTGTCGCATCGCTTGCCGCTTTGCTGCGCATGATCGCGTTATGGACCGAGAATGCCGCCATCCGAACAGCATGCGAGCGGCTGCCGACGCGCCTCACCGAAGCGGTGCAACTAGACTGGAACGAAGCGCTGAATCCGCTCGCGAGCGCCAACAGTCTCGTTACGGTAGGCCGCGGCCCGACGCTTGCCATTGCACGCGAGGCCGCGCTGAAATTGAAGGAGACCTGCGCCTTGCACGCCGAAGCGTTCAGCGGTGCGGAGTTTCGTCATGGCCCGATTGCTTTGGTGGCAAGCACCTATCCCATTCTGGTATTTGCGCCGACCGACCAATCCGCGCTCGGTATTTCCGATCTCGTTGTTGATTTACGACGCAAAGGCGCGCGCGTTCTCCTCGCGGGCCCGGCCGAGAGAATTGCGGGACGGCTGCCAACGCTGGCGCCTGAACAGGCCGATGCCGACGCCATCTGCCTCATCCAAAGCTTTTATGCCTTCCTTGTCCGACTGGCCGCACGTCGTGGCACCAACGTCGATCGTCCACGTCATCTGCAGAAAGTGACGCGGACCCGATGAGCGCGACGGTCCACGCCGTCGCCGCGGGCCGCGTTTTCGACGGCCTAGCGGCGCGCGCAAACGCCGCCGTGTTGATCGACGGATCGCAGATCGCTGGCGTGATACCGCGCGAGGATATACCGGCGGCGACACCGATTTACGAGCTGCCCGAGCATGTCTGGCTCGCGCCCGGTTTCATCGACATCCAGGTGAACGGCGGCGGCGACGTATTGTTCAATGATGAACCGACGCCGGATACGGTCCGGGCGATCGTCGCGGCGCATCGCAAGCGTGGAACGACAACGCTGTTGCCCACGCTCATCAGCGACAGCCCGGAAAAGATGACCGCCGCGATTGCCGCGGTCGAGTCGCTCATTGGCATCGAGCCGGGGGTGCTCGGCATCCATCTTGAGGGTCCCTTCCTGTCGGCCGACAAAGCGGGCGCCCATGATCGGCGTGCGCTCCGCCGGCCCGCCGCCGGCGACCTCGCAGCCATCACGCGTCCACGCCAGGGCGCGATGCTCGTCACCTTGGCGCCGGAACGGGTGCCGGACGGGTTCGTCGCCCAGCTTGTCGATGCAGGCGTGCGCGTCGCGCTTGGTCATTCGATGGCGACCTATGCCCAGACCTGCGCGGCGATGGCAGAAGGACTTACCGGCTTCACCCATCTGTTCAACGCCATGCGGCCGCTCGACAGCAGAGAGCCGGGGCCGATTGCCGCCGCACTTGAATCGCCGAAGGCATGGTACGGGCTGATAGCGGACGGCATTCACGTTGCGCCCGCGATGTTGCGCCTCGCGCTACGCGGCGCTGGCCGACCAATCCTCGTGAGCGATGCCATGCCGCCGGTCGGCGGCTCGCGATCGTCGTTCATGCTCTGTGGCGAGGCCATTATTGTTAGCAATGGTCGCTGCACCAAAACCGACGGGACCCTTGCCGGTGCCTATCTCGACATGGCAAGCGCGGTCCGTAATTGCGTTCGTTTGCTGAATGTCCCACTGGACGAAGCGTTACGCTTTGCCTCCACTCACCCGGCGGAATTCCTCGGCGTCGACAACATCGTCGGCAAGCTTGCTCGAGGCTTACGTGCCGACATTGTCGCACTCGACGGCAACACGATTGAAGTGCTCGACACTTGGCTCGCCGGTAGACGCATCGACAATCGAGTTGCCTGAGCAATGGCGCCTGCGTCATTGGATGTCGCGAAAACGAGGTGCTGGTCACGGCTTATTGCGGTCCGACGAGAAATCCCGCGATAGACATCGGCGAACGGCAGGCTTCGTGCGGGGTCGAGGCCACGACGGCTAATGCTCCGGCGGTCGCCGTCTGCGTCGGGCCGCAACCGTAACCGTCGCATTAAC
The DNA here is from genome assembly GCA_030037645.1 of Xanthobacteraceae bacterium. Classification (GTDB taxonomy): domain Bacteria; phylum Pseudomonadota; class Alphaproteobacteria; order Rhizobiales; family Xanthobacteraceae; genus BOG-931. The sequence goes on along the minus strand of JASHQI010000125.1, from coordinate 20,416 downwards.
AAACCCGGGACGGTCGACAGCCGCAACGCGGTGTACTAGCCTGTTGAGTTCGAATTGACTGCCGCTTCTTACGACGTTTGCAAGGGGTAGTTTCCCCGCGGTCAAGAATGCAGGGACCTGAAATCGCAGAATTGGCAGCCTTTGCTGCACTCGCCGAGCGCACCAGCTTCGTCAAGGCAGCCGGCATTCTTGGGGTTTCGACGTCCAAGCTCAGCAAGACAATACGGGTACTCGAAGAGCGCCTCGGTGTCCGACTCTTCAGCCGGACGACACGCAGGGTTGCGCTTACCGAAGCGGGCGAGCACTTATTGACGCAAGTTCGCCCGGCGCTCTACGAACTCGCCAACGCGGTCGAAAGCATTAATGCCTTCCGAGATACGCCAGCCGGGACGTTGCGACTGACAGTTTCAAGCGTGGCTGCGGCGATGGTCATTGAACCGATTCTTGGCCGTTTCAGCGCCGCCTATCCGGCAATCACTCTCGATATCAGTGTCAAAGATGGCTCGGTCGATCTTATCAAAGGTCGTTTTGACGCTGGTATTCGCCGTGACAAACGAATCGAGCGAGACATGATCGCCGTTCGTGTCAGTCGCGCGGCTCGAATTGTCACTATTGCCTCCCCCGCCTATTTGGCAAAGCGTGAACGGCCCATAACACCGCGCGATCTCCTCCAGCACGATTGCATTCGCTTCCGATTGGCCGACGAAACAACAGCCAAGTGGGAATTTGAGAAAGGCGGCAAAAATCTCACGCTATCCGTCCGCGGCTCACTGATTGTCGACAACATAGATCTGATGCTGCGCGGCGCTCTTGAAGGCGTCGGGATTGCCTACGTAATCGAGCCCTACGTGAATTCTTTGATCAGGGAGGGACGTCTCGTTCCCGTGTTGGAAGACTGGTCTCCGCATTTTTCCGGGTGGCACATTTATTACCCCAGTCGCCGACATATGCACGCACCGCTCAAAGTCTTTATTGAGCTTGTTCGAAGCATGAATCCACTCACCTGAATTACCGAGAGTCAGTTAGTCCTATTGGAGATGGCGCGTAGGCTACCCATCACCTTGATTTGCGAGTTCGCAGCAAAATTCCATTAGGCCTACACCAATCAGACTGGTTCCGCGGCGCAAAAGTCCCCAAATTCAAGTCGGCGCCACAAAACCATTTTCATGGTCGCGTTTGGCATCATTGTTTCCCAGCGGCAATACCCCGTGCGCCTATAGAACGCTTTGCGCAGTTCTTCTCGGAACCGATCCCATATATATCCCGTTTTTATGAATGGAAGAAGCTCCAAGGTTCACAGGCGGTTCGGCTTCTTTCCGATCATGAATGTGGCCGAGACGCCAAATTGCGCGCTCGTGGCTGCCGAACGCGTCGTTTTCCACCGCCTGAAGCGGGAACCTGGGAAAGTTGGCAAATTCGCTTTTGCGTTGGACATCTACATCGAGCACGCTCGCGAGCAGGCGAAAAAGAAGGAGAAGCCACCGAGTTGGGCAGCGACTATAGGATACATCAAGCGCACCCACTTAAAGGAATTTCTGGATTGGACTCTTTCCGACCTTGCGGCGTCACCGCTTGTCGTCGCTGCATGGCACCGGCGCATATCAGAAAGCAGCGGGCCGAGCATTGCCGATCAGTCGGCCCGGGTTCTGAAAACAGTTTACAGACGGGCCGTTCAAGCTAACCGATCATTGCGCTCTTGCGATCCAACCTCGGCCATCCAATTTAACACGAAGTGCCGATCACAAAATGTACTCGCATTAGCTGATTTACCAAGGTGGTTTTCAGCATGGCAAGAAATAGAGTCTCCGATCCGTAAGGCATTTCAGATGATCAACTTACTTACGGGAAATCGACCACGTGAGCTTTCACGACTAAAATGGTCGGACGTGCTCACGCGTGAACGATATTTTTTGATTCGCGCGCCAAAAGCTGAAAACAATATTTGTGTGCCAATGAGCCCAGCCATCGCGCAGGAGTTCAAGCGTGCGCGCAACGCAGCTCGCGACGACAAGATCGAATGCGAATGGGTTTTCCCGATGCGGTCTGGCGGCCACATAACGAGGTTCGATTGCGATTGCCTCCCCGCCTGGGGGATGGCCTTCCGAACGATATGGCGAACCGTCGCCGCGGATTGTGGGGTGAATGAGATTATTGCGCACTGTTGTCTTGGCCACATCCCGATTGGAATGAGTCGCGAGTGCATCGCGCATCTGAACTCGTCCAGTCGTTCGGAAATGCGTGCCGCTCAGGGTCTTGTTTCACGGCAAATGCTCGCGCTGATGAAAGGTGGCTCATTGGTTTGAGCGCACATACGGTGAATCGATGCCTCCAAGGGGTTTGATGCCTCGGTTGAGCAAGTCCGGCTCGCACGTCCGCATTATTCTAGTCGGTGCGCTTGTCGTCCTGGGCCTAATCGCCTTTGGAGCGCGGCAGATCAGCGGCCGAACGCCGCCAGCGGGCAGCACCCAGCCCCCTTCCTCTGTGCCCGTCACCGCCGCCAGCGCGGTGCAAAAGGATGTTCCCGAAATAGTCAACGCGATCGGCACCGTGCAGTCGATCGATAGCGTTTCCGTGCAAGCGCGCGTCACCGGCGCGATCATGAAAATCGAATTCAACCCCGGTCAGAACGTGAAGCAGGGGCAGGAGCTGTTTCTGATCGACCCGCGCCCGTACCAAGCGGCACTCGACCAGGCCAAAGCACAATTGGCGCACGACCAGGCAGTGCTTGCCGAAGCTCAGCTCGATCTCACTCGTTATCAAACCCTGGCGAAGCAAAACTCGATTGCCAAACAGCAAGCCGAGGATCAGGCCTACGTTGTTGAACAGGACAAGGGTACGGTCCAGCTCGACCAAGCCAATGTCGAGACCGCGCAGCTCAATCTCGCCTACTGCCACATCGCAGCCCCGATATCTGGTCGTGCTGGCACGCTGCTGGTCGACCTCGGCAACCTTGTCGGACCACCGAACGGGACAAGTACCACCAGCACAGCCACCAGCGGCGGACAAACCACGAGTAGCAGCATCTTGGTCTCGATTAGCCAATTACAGCCGATCTATGTGAGCTTCACTGTTCCACAAAATTTGCTCGACCAAGTCAAACAAAACCAGGCCGCCGGCGCGCTCGAAGTCGACGCCTATTCGCAAGCGGGAAAACTCCTCGAAAAGGGCAAGCTCACGGTGATCGACAATCAGGTCAACACCAGCGCGGGCACCGTGACGATGCAGGCGACCTTCGCCAATGCGGATGAAGCGCTCTGGCCCGGCGAGTTCGTGCGCACAAACCTTATCGTCGCAATGCGCAAAAACGTCGTGACGGTTCCTGCAGAAGCGGTCATGGCCGGCCCAAACGGCTCATACGTGTACGTGATCGGCGCGAACGATCAGGTCAAGCGAGTAGCCGTGCAGTTGACCGATCGCCAGGGTGGGATCGCTGTGATCCGCAAGGGACTCTCCGGCGGGGAAAAAGTGGTCACCAACGGGCAGTACCGGCTCGACAATGGAACCAAAGTCGCCATCCGGCAAACGACCCCGCCGGCGGCACCAGAGGCCGCGGAGGCAGAAGCGGATTAGGCGACAATGAGCATCTCGGAAGTTTTCATTCGCCGACCCATTGCCACAGCGCTGCTTATGGCAGGAATTTTCCTGTTCGGGCTGGTTGCCTACGAGCTGTTGCCGGTCGCTGCGCTGCCCAACGTGGAGTTTCCAACCATTGTCGTCACCGCCCAATTCCCCGGGGCCAATCCCACGACCATGGCAGAAACCGTCGCGACGCCGTTGGAGAACCAATTCACGCAGATCCCGGGCTTGGCGCAGATGACCTCGACCAGCGGATTGGGACAGACAACGATCACGCTGCAATTCGACCTGAGCATCGACATCAACGCCGCCGCCGGTCAGGTGGAACAGGAGATCCAGGCCGCGAGTGGGCTGTTGCCGAAGACCATGCCGGCACCGCCGACCTATCGTGAAACCAATCCAGCGGACCGAGCGATCCTCATATACGCCGTTCATTCCGACGCGATGCCGGAATATCAACTCGATACCTATGCCAATACCATCTTGGCGCAGTCGCTCTCGACGGTCCCTGGAGTCGGGCAAGTCTCAATCGGCGGCGAACAACAGCCGGCCGTGACGGTCCAGGTCGATCCAGAGGCGCTCGCCTCGCGCGGAATTAGCCTCGCGCAAGTCGACACCGCGCTCAGCAATGCCACACTCGATGCGCCCAAGGGCAATCTGGAAGGGCCGCAGCAACAATTGACGCTCGACACCAATGACCAACTGGTGAATGCCCGTCAATTTCGCAACGTCATCGTCGCCTATCAGAACGGTGCGCCGGTGACCCTTAAAGACATCGGCAACGTCATCAATTCTGCTCAGAACACGCGCACCGGCGCCTGGTTTGGCGAGAAACCAGCCGAGTTGCTGTTGATCTACCGCGCAGCCGGCGCCAACACCGTTCAGGTTGTGGATCAGATCAAAGCCATGTTGCCGCAGCTTGAGAAATCAATTCCTCCTTCCGTTCACGTCGATCTGCTCAGCGACCGCTCGCAGGACATCCGAGCTTCCGTCGAAGACGTAGAGATCACTCTGCTGATTACGGCCGTGCTGGTGGTGCTGGTCATCTTCGCATTCCTGCGCAAGCCATGGGCGACCGCGATACCGAGCGTCACGGTGCCGCTTGCGATCATCGCCACCTTCGGCGTCATGTATCTGTTCGGCTATAGCATCGACAACCTGTCGCTGATGGCGTTGAGCATCGCCATCGGCTTCGTCGTCGACGACGCCATCGTCATGATCGAGAACATCGTACGTTATATCGAAGCCGGCGAGCCTGGTTTTGCCGCCGCGGTGCGCGGCGCCGGCCAGATCGGCTTCACCATCGTATCCATCACTTGCTCGCTGATTGCGGTTTTCATTCCGCTGTTGTTGATGTCCGGGATCGTCGGCCGACTGTTCCACGAATTCGCGATGACGGTGAGTATCGCCGTAGTGGCGTCGGCCTTTATCGCGTTGACGTTGACGCCTACGATGTGTTCGCTGTTCCTCGCCCGCGAGCATGAGCGGCCGCAGGGGCGGATCAGCCGCGCTTTTGAGCGTTTCTTCGACTGGATGCGCGCGGAATACGATCGCGGACTGAACTGGGTCTTTCGCCACCAGTTCAGCATGCTGCTCGGCACGATCGCGCTGGTCGTGCTCACCGGCTATCTCTATTACGTGATCCCAAAGGGATTTTTGCCCGAGGAGGACACCGGCTTCCTGTTTGGCGAGCTCGAGGCCAGGCAGGATATTTCCTTCGCCGCCATGGCGAAGCTCGAAAATCAAACTGCCAAAATCGTTTTGCAGAACCCGGCCGTGGCTGGGCTGGTCGGTTTTGCTGGCTCGACCGGCGGCAATTCGAGCGAAAACACCGCGCGGATGTTCATCCAGCTAAAACCCTTCTCGCAGCGGGAGGGAATCCAGCAAGTGATGCAGGATTTGCGGCCGAAGATCGCCGCCCAGGTGATCGGCGCAAAATTCTTCATGCAGGCCGGACAGGACGTGACGGTCGGCGGCCGGCTGGAGCAGGCGCAGTATCAGTACACCCTCACCGATACCAATTCAGACGAATTGAACCACTGGGCGCCGATCCTGCTCGCTAAAATGCAGTCGATGAACATTCTGACCGACGTGGCCTCGGACCAACAAATCGCGTCGCCGGAAGTCGCAATCGAGGTGGACCGCGATGCGGCGTCGACTTACGGCGTTACGCTCTCGGCGGTTGACGCGGCGCTCTATGCCGCGTTCGGACAGCAACAGGTGGCGACGATCTATCTGCCGACGCAACAGGCCAAGGCGGTCCTGGAAGTGCAGCCGAAATACCAGACGGCCCAGGCGGACCTTGCGCAAATCTATGTGCCGGGCACGAACGGAGCGCAGGTACCGCTTTCCGCGGTGGCGCATTACACCAACAAGGTCGAACCGCTGACGATCAATCACCAGGGCGTTTTCCCGTCCGTCACGCTTTCGTTCAACCTCGCGCCGGGCGTTGCGCTGAGCCAAGCGGTCGACGCGATCTCCGCGCTGAGTTCGCAACTGCATGCGCCGGCCACTCTCCTCGGCTCTTTCCAGGGCACTGCGCAAGCTTTCCAGGCGTCGCTCACGACGACGCCGCTTCTGGTCGCGGCTGCGATCGTCGTCATCTATGTGGTGCTGGGAATGCTCTACGAGAGCTTCATCCACCCGATTACGATCCTGTCGTCATTGCCGTCAGCCGGAGTTGGCGCGCTGCTCATGCTGATGCTGTTCGGTTACGACCTGACTCTGATCGCTTTCATCGGCATCATTCTGTTGATCGGCATCGTCAAGAAGAATGCCATCATGATGATCGACTTCGCGCTCGAAGCGGAGCGGCAGGAGGGCAAGTCTCCGCTGGAGTCGATCCACCAGGCGTGCCTGTTGCGGTTTCGGCCGATCATGATGACGACCATGTGTGCACTCTTTGCCGGCCTGCCTCTGGCTGTCGGCACGGGCGCCGGTTCGGACCTGCGCCGGCCGCTCGGCATTGCCATCGTGGGAGGTCTGCTGGTGTCGCAGTCTCTCACCCTTTACACGACGCCCGTCATTTACCTCTATCTCGATCGTTTCAGCCACTGGGTGAGAGGAACATCACAGAGCGGCGCCGCTGGCTCGACCGCCGCTGCGACTTAGGCCTGTTTGCAAAGCTGCAATCGCGGAGCCTTCTGCGGATGCAGCACCATGAAGCGCCTCGCCATATCGCCATAACCGCGCATGATCGATCACGACCCAGATAAACCATAACCAATGAATTATGGTATGGTGGCGCGGGCGACGAGGAAATTCCAGATATCTCTTTGCTTGACCGAACCCTATCCCGGTGGTTATATGTAAATATATAACCATATGATTATAACTTCGACATGTCGAACGCTCACGATGTACTGTTTCGAACGCTCGCCGACCCGACGCGGCGAGCCATCTTCGAGCGGCTATGCCGCGACGGAGAACAGACGGTCGGGGCTTTGACGGCGCGGGCCAAAATATCGCAGCCGGCCGTCTCGAAGCATCTTGGAATCCTGAGGCAGGCTGGGCTGGTGCGCGACCGCCACCAAGGTCGCCAGACGCACTATAGCGCGCAGCTCGGCGCCCTCGCCCCGCTCATCGACTGGACTAGCCAGATGGCCGGCTTCTGGCAAAACCGGTTCGACCGCCTCGAAGATCTGCTCAAAAGGTTGGATCAGTGAACAAGCCCGCGTCCGAAACACGCACCGTCGTTGTCGAACGGGAGTTCTCATATCCGCCGGAAAAGATCTGGCGCGCGCTCACGCAACCGCACCTGATCGCGGAGTGGCTCATGAAGAACGACTTCAAGCCGGTCGTCGGCCACCATTTTAGGCTGCGCATGGACCCGCAGCCGAACTGGAACGGCGTTATTGATTGTCAGGTCCTCATCGTCGAGCCGCACAAAACACTGTCGTACACATGGGGCGCCCTTGGTCTTGAGAGTGCCGTGACTTTCACTCTCACCCCAACGTCCACGGGGACCCATTTGCGCATGGAGCAAACGGGCTTCCGGCCGGATCAACCACAGAACTACCAGGGCGCCAAGTACGGGTGGCAGAAGTTCTTCGCGAACCTGGAGCAGGTGTTGGCGCGGAACGATTAAAGAGGAGCGCAGGAGCGACGCGATCCTGGATTCCTCATCTTGAGGAGCGAGCGCAAGCGAGCCTCGAAGGATGAGGCCGGGATACCTGCGCAGCATCCTTCAAGGCCCGCCATAGCGCGTCAAAGATGCGCGTAAACGCGCTTTTGGCGCGGGCGCCTCAGGATGAGGAGACCTTTTATAGCCCGCAATCCGCTTCGCGAAAGGAGACCACATTGAACTGGAACGCGTGGGTTCGGCAGATTCATCGTTGGCTGTCCATTGCTTTTACGGTGACCGTCATCGCCAATTTCGTCGCAATGGCCCTGGGGAAACCTCCCTCCTGGCTGGTCTACTCGCCGCTGCCCCCGCTCTTCCTGCTTCTGTTCACCGGTCTCTACATGTTCGCGCTGCCCTATGCCGCCAAGGGACGCAGCGGACGAAGCACCGGCGCTTCGCTGCTTGGGTGATGCAAGCCGCGCTTTACGACCTTGCGGAACTTGGGACGCAGCGGGTCAAAACCGACCGCTGCGTCCCCGTGGCTCGTGCCCGTCATCAGGCGGCGGCCGCTTTGGCGGTGGCTTTTATCGCCGCCGAATCGGCAAACAAACCGAAACCGACCGCGATGCGGTTCCACCCGTTGATGACATTGATCATGAGGGTGAGCTTGATCTGTTCCTCTTCCGTGAAATGAGCCTTCAGCCCTTCACGGGCGCGCTCCAGCGCAGGCCCTTCGGAGAGCCGTGTCAGCGCGTCGGTCCAGTCGAGCGCGGCGCGTTCGCGGTCCGTATAGCAGGGAGCTTCGCGCCAAGCCGACAACAGGTAGATTCGCTGCTCGGTCTCTCCCTTTTCACGCGCGTCCGCGGCATGCATGTTGATGCAGTTGGCGCAGCCGTTGATCTGGGAGGCGCGAATCTCCACGAGATGCACGAGGCTCGGCTCGAGGCTCGAGGCGACGGCAAGCGACGTGTTAAGCCAGCTCTTCATCAGCGAAGGGGCAGCGGCGAAAGGATCAAGTTTGGCAGTCATGATTGGTCTCCTTCTGTTGGTTCCAACATCATGACGAGGCAGAATCTGCCAGTGTGACATGCCCACCGAAAATTAGGTGTGCGTCGCCAAGCTTGGCCATCGCTGAACCGCAGCCACTTAATGGTTGCTACGGACTACGCGCTGCCGCTCCATCCGCGCTACGCCCTCGCCCGCCCCACGCGCTATTGATTAATGTCGGGCTCGACGAGGCGGGCGAGGTTTCGCAGCGAATCCTGCCAGCCGAGATAGCAGGCTTCCACCGGAATGGCGTCGGGAAGATTGTCCTGCACGATGTTCAGCTCGGTGCCGACGATGACTGGCTTGAGCGTCACGGTGACCTGGATTTCGCCCGGCAGATTGGGATCGTCGAACCGATCCGTGTAGCGCAAGCGTTCGCCCGGCATGAGCTCCGTATATTTTCCGCTGAAAGAATGGCTGATGCCCGTGGTGAAATTGCGGAATGACAGCCTGCGGGTGCCGCCGACTTTTGCGTCGAGGTGATGCACGGTGCACGTAAAGCCGTTGGGCGGAAGCCACTTCGCCAAGGCGTCTGGCTCGGTGAAGGCGCGATAGACCTTTTCCGGCTTCGTTGTCAGGACGCGGTGCAATCGAACGGTATTGGGCATGCTGTTTCTCCAATGCGGTCGCTCCGACCACGCAAACGGATCACAACCCTATATGATAAAGGGTCTGGTACAACGATGCAGAAAGCGACCGCAACGATGAAGAAGATGAAGAGCGCCGCGACGAAAGCAAAAGAGGGCGCTTCACCCTCCCGGCTCATCGATGGGCGGATCAAGGAGCTGGGCGATTGGCGGGGCGAGGCGCTCGCGCGGGTGCGAAGTCTCATCAAAGAGGCCTGCCCCGACGTGGTCGAGGAGTGGAAGTGGCGCGGCGTTCCGGTGTGGGAGCACTCGGGCATCATCTGCACTGGCGAGACCTACAAGGCTATCGTCAAGCTGACCTTCGCCCACGGCGCCGCGCTTAAGGACCCTTCAAGCCTGTTTAACTCCAGCCTGGAAGGCAACATGCGACGCGCGATCGATATCCACGAGGGCGACAAGATCGATGACCGTGCCCTGAAAAATCTCGTCCGTGCCGCCGTCGATTACAATCAGGCCAAAAAGAAGAAGAAATAGCCTGCAGGCGCGCGAGCGAAAGTCCACAGGACCAACAAGACATCAAGCGACGGCATGCTCGCGCATAAGGTCACCACGAGGTAAACGCTGAAGCGGCGCTTTCAGGGGCGCTTCACCGCGCGCGAGCACGCCGGGCGAAGAGCAACGCCGTCACAGAGTTCCGTTGGCGAAGCGATCGACAAGGACAAGTCCGGCAAAACCTCGCGGCTGTCGATCGCACGATCCAACAACAACAATTTTAATCAACATTGAATAGCTACAAGTTTAGAAAAATTTTCGGCAGAATAACCGGCAAATTTTGTCATGACTTGACCCGCTTTTACTTCAAATTACCGCACTCAACTTAGCGCCGCTGCAAAAGCTTTGTGCGAAACATGACCCCAACAAGACGGGGAAGGGGTCATGCGTTCGGGTACAAAATCAATCCTCAAGCGCGGCGCGGCTGCCGGCATCATGGTGCTGACGCTGCTCGGCTGTCCGACTGCGAGCACGGCGCAGGTTCGTCCGCTGTTCATCTCGGTCGGCGGCGAGACGCGCCCGCCGATCGGTTGGGTCGAGTTCTGCATCGAGTACGATCCGGAATGCAAGACCAAGCCGTCAACGCCGCGCGACGTCGTGCTCTCTGCCCAGGACTGGAAAGTTCTTGAGCGCGTCAATCTGTGGGTCAACAGCCACGTCAGGCCGATGACCGACATGGATCATTGGGGCATCGTCGAGCGTTGGAATTATCCCGATGACGGCTACGGCGATTGCGAAGACTATGTCCTGCTCAAGCGCCGCATGCTGATGCAGGGCGGCTGGCCGCGCGAGGCGCTGCTTATCACAGTGGTGCGCGACCAGCATGGCGACGGCCACGCCATTCTCACCGTCAAGACCGACAAGGGCGAATTCGTCCTCGACAACCAGACCGACGACATCCTGCTCTGGTCCGACACCGGCTACCGCTTCGTCAAGCGCCAATCGCAGGCCAACCCGAATGTGTGGGTCTCGCTCGGCGACACCGTTACCGCGCCGCTCACAGCAAGCTCGCACTAAGTCAAAAGGAGTTTCGCGACCCCGGTCACGTCCCCACCCCTCCCCGTCCCCAGACCGGGTTCGCGCGCGGCCGGCTCCCCCCAAGAGCCGGCCGCACCTTTTTCGATTCTACAAACAACCGGATCGAATGAACTTTTCTGCCGATGCAGCGGAATAAACACCGCATAAACAACCACTCATCGCCCGCGTAGTGGAAATCGCACATCCGGATTGACGCGCATTCCGTCGATGTGGCTGTTCTCTTGTCCGACGCGCAGATACAGTGGTCGCCAACGATCGATGTCGTGCGATCCACGTTCCTGCAAAGCCTACCGGCGCTCGCGAAACCCCGGCCGAGCCGGAGACGGCCGAGGCGAAATGAGAACGGCCGATGTTATCGGCCCATTCTCATTCGACCGGCTTTAGTCCCTTCACGTACTGCTGGAAGCGACGGACATAAATATCCGCGGCGGCCGCGATCTTTTTGATCGCCTCGTCATCGAGCGTGCGCACGAGGCGGGCCGGGGCGCCGACGATCAAAGATTTCTCCGGAAACGTTTTGCCCTCGGTCACTATCGCGCCGGCACCTACCAGGCTATGCGAAGCGATGCGCGCGCCATTGAGTACGATCGCACCCATGCCGATCAGGCTGTTGGCGCCCACGCTGCAACCGTGCAGGATGACGTTGTGGCCGATGACACAATCCGAACCGATCGCGATCGGGTATCCCGGATCGGTGTGGAGCGTCGCATTGTCCTGAACTTGTGTGCGCTCGCCGAGCTCGATCCACTCATTGTCGCCGCGAAGCACCGCGCCAAACCAGACGCTACAGTCGGCCTTTAGCCGCACCTTGCCGATGACGGTCGCGCTCGGTGCGATCCAATAACGACCTGCTTCCGGCAGATCGGGTCTATGTCCGTCGAGCTCGTAGATCATGTGTCGCTCATGCCTGATGCGCGGACGCGCGCATTCATGCTGAGCATCGGCAAGTGATGGCGTTCGCGCAAGCCGCAAACACTGGCAAGACCGCCCGTCGGCATGGATGGCCGTCTTGGGCGCGGCAATGACGCATTACACGTTGAGCAGCGTTTGAAGCGCAAGAACGACAACCGTCCCGGACATCAGGCTCCAAAGTCCGGCGATAACGGTGGAGACCATGACGACCTCAAAGCGACGACCCTCGATCCGGTGCCCGCGCAGCGTGTTGCGCATGATGATGAAGGGCGCAGCAAACATCAGCAACGGTATGGCGGCAAAGCGCGTCGCCATCGGCCCGACTTCGAGCAGCCGAAAGCTTGGAAAACCCTCACAGACCAGGCAGTAAGCGGTTGCACACAGGCCCGCAATGGCGAACCCCATGGCCAACGCGAAAACGGATTCGACGGTCTCGGGTGAAATCGCCGACCATAACTCTGAGAGCATGCGGGCCGCCTCCTTTGCCGCAACCCATCGCAGAGGCCGCCGCGCACCGCCATCGCTTGCTTAAGAAAAGGTTAACGACCCTATCGTAGGTAGGAGGCGAGTCGGAAATAACGGCGAGATCCAGCATGACAGCACGCGTAATTGACCGACCCACCGTGCGGCGCGCGGTCGAGAGTTTTTTGATGTTGCCGCTCGTGTCGCTGCTCGCACCGGCGGTTGCGGCCGGAATGTTTGTCTCTTATGCGCTGTGGCCGACCTGGAAGAGCACGCGCATTCCGCTCAACGCCCCCGAAATTCCCGTGACCGTCGGTGGCGTCCTGTTCAATGTCCCTTCAGCAGCCATCCGTACGGCCATACAGCGCCAGCCCGGACCGCACGAACGGATCGATCTCGTCTTTCTATGGCCGTCACTGGCGCCGCCGCAGGCGGATACCGGGAGCCCCAAACAGGCACCGATCGAGCTTGAGGACAATGCCGCTACCGCGCCGAGCGACGCGAGCGCGCGCCTGTTCGTCACAATCGACAGCTTAGGCTCCTTGATGCCGCCCAAAGAACGGTTGCAAACCGTTTACCCCCGCTATGTCGAGGCGCAAGCTACCGCCGGACCGGATGGGCTCGCCATCCTCCCGTTCCGCGCCGGCACACCTTATGACGGCGAAGACCTGGTCTATCTCGCGGCCAATCCCGACCAATTTTTTGCCCGCTGCACACGCCAGCTCGGCATCGTGCCCGGCACCTGCATGCAGGAAAGAGCGATCGACGCCGCGGAGGTCACGATACGCTTCCCGCGCGGATGGCTCGTCGATTGGCGCCGGAACGCCGCCAGGTTCGACCGGCTCGTAGCGAAATTGCAGCCAACCAACGGATGACGGATGCCAGAGGTCGGACGCTTCCGATCCCCGACATTCTCCCGCCGCCGCTAATCGAGATCTGCGCCCAAGATCGCCATCTGGAAATTATAGGAGCGCTCGTCGTCCTCATCATCGACGAACAGCACGCCAATGAACTCCTCGCCGACATAGACTTCGGCGGAATCCTCTTTCTTCGGCCGCGGCACCACTCGGATGCGGGCATTTCCGAACAGCTTCTTGAGGTAGGCGTCTAGCTTCCTGATTTCCGCAACGTCCACCGCGCGTCTCCCAAAGTGTGAAACCGAAGAAGCTTGCCCGGACTCGATCCAAATCGGTCACTGTCGTGGCAAAACTCAAACAACAATCGCCATGCCGCATAGCACGCGCCAGCGGCAACAACAATGACCGAGATGTGCCCTTTGCGCGATCAAATCTCGTCGAGGAACATCTGATCCATGGAGCGCGCCGGCTCGGGGCAACCTGCGACTCCGATCACCTTGGCCGGCACACCGGCCACCGTGACATTGTTCGGTACCGGCTTGATCACGACCGACCCCGCAGCGATGCGCGCGCAATGACCAATCTCGATATTGCCGAGGATTTTGGCGCCCGCGCCAATCATCACGCCGTAGCGAATCTTCGGATGGCGATCGCCGGCTTCCTTGCCGGTGCCGCCCAGCGTGACGCCGTGCAACATCGATACGTCGTCCTCGATCACCGCGGTTTCGCCAACCACGAGGCTGGTGGCGTGATCGAGGAAAATGCCACGCCCAATCTGCGCTGCCGGATGGATGTCGCACTGGAACACCGACGATGAACGGCTCTGTAGGTAAAGGGCGAAGTCGCGGCGGCCCTTCTCCCAAAGCCAATGCATCAACCGGTGCGTCTCGATGGCATGAAATCCCTTGTAATACAGCACCGGCTCGATCAGGCGATGAGTTGCCGGATCGCGGTCGACGGTCGCCATGATGTCGGCGCGGAAAATCTCGCCGATCGACGGCATCTCTCGCAGAACGTCCGCATAAGCCTGCCGGATCAACTCCCCCGACAGCGCGGGATGATCGAGCCGCTCAGCCAGCCGGTGCACAATGGCTGCTTCGAGCGTGTCGTGGTGCAGAATAGTCGAGTAAATGAAGATAGCGAGTTCCGGCTCGAGCCGCACAACATCCTCCGCCTCGCGACGGATCCGTGCCCACACCGGGTCGACCTTATCGAGTGCCTGAACCGTCTTATGCTGTGCCATTACATTGCCTCCGCAACAGCGGCGTAGACAGCACCGCCACTCTACCATATTGGCCGCCACAAGGCCCAAACCAAGGGCTGGCTAACTCACTGCCCTAGCCAACACAGCCATTGGCTGATCGACTCAGTCAGTGACCTAGTCCCCTTAAGGCCGCCGTTCCAGGAACGCCAAAACGCCTGCTTTGAAGACCTTATCGCCGACGGCCAACATGTGGTCCCGATTGGGAATGGCAAGGACCTGCCCGCCCGGCACCAGTGCCGCGAGCTGGTCCGGCGAGCCGGCGATCGGATCCTTGGTGCCGACTGCAACCAAAAGCGGTACGGCGATGCGACCCACCTCCTCCCGGCTGAGAACCTGGCGGGAGCCGCGCAGGCACGCCGCAAGCGCGCGCAGATCGGAGCCGGTCTGCTCGGCGAAGGCGCGAAACATGTACCCGATCGGATCGGACACGTCGGCAAGGTTCGGCGCTTCGAATCCTTTCGCGATCGTCTCCGGCAGGCCGACGCCGTCCACCAGATGCATTCCAAGACCGCCGAGCACGGCAGAGCGCACCCGCACCGGGTGCGCGAGCGCGAGAAACGCCGTGTTCCGCGCACCCATGGAATAGCCCATGACGTCGACGCGCCCGAGCCCAAGATGATCGACGAGCCTGCGCACATCTTCGGCCATGATCGCGCTATGGTAGGCGGCCGGCTCGTAAAGCTTTGTCGATTGCCCGTGGCCGCGATTGTCGAGCGCAATAACGCGACGCCCGGCGCGCGTGAGGGCGGTGACCCAGCCAGGAAAAACCCAATTGACCTCCTTATTGGACGCAAAACCGTGGACGAGCACGATCGGGGCGCCCTCGCCTTCGTCAAGAAAGGCGATCTCTACACCATCATGGCTGAAACGCGGCACGCCGCGACCCTAACGCACCAAGCCGCGCTTTGCATCCCATGCATCAGGCGGCAGCCTTGCGCCAATGAAGATAGCGCAGTGTCGCGCGCTCGACCGCAGACTTGCACGAGCAGACGAACCCGAGCAGCGCCAATGCCGCCCAGAACAACCATGTCGCAAGATCGAACGCGGTTGCCGTCAGTACGATGGCGGCACGACCGAGGAGCTTGATAATGGCGCGCGTCTTGCCGCCTTTGGCTGCCGCAAGTCGAGCGAAACGCGACACGTCCTGAGGCCCTTCGGCGATCTGCAGACTGTCCAATGTCGCTTGCGTGCCTGCTTTGGCCTCGATCCGCCCGGTATCCCCGGCGAGATCGACGAGACCGCCGGCATCTTCGACCTTGACGACATCGCGCACCACTCGCTCGGCCAGAGCGGGATTGAGCCGTCCGCCGCGTCGCGCGGCCTTGATGACCGAGACCCCGACCCGCTCCGGTGTTTCGGCGCCAAGCGAGACGTAGTTTGCCGCGGTAATTGCAACACCAATCCCTGCAAGGCCAAGAATCCAGGGATCGGCCCTTTGGCCGGTCAAATACCGCGCTCCCTCGCGGGCAGCGTCGCGGATGTCGCCAAACACGAAAAGATCGCCGACCGCAGTCCCTGCGAGACTGGCGAGATCGCTCGGCTGGCCGGTCCACAGACCGCGCACAAATCGGCCGGCCGTATTGACCGCGGCCGACTGCTTTAGCTGCGCCTGCGCAACCTTGTCGGCGAGCGCCGAATCGACTGTCACGCCGCGACTGGCGGCGAGATCAAGAAAGCTGCGGGCGAGGTCGGCGTCGCCGACGGCGAGCGCGGATCGGATTTCGCGTTCGGCAACGGCTTGATTGAACACGCGATCAAGGGCCCGGTCCGTGATCTTGACCGGATCATCGGCCATGGCGAGCCGATCCGCCGTGCGGCCGGCGCTGCGAACAAATACGATGGCGCAAAGCCCAAAAATGACCGCGCCAACCAACCCAAATGCCGGATGACGAGCAGCCTGAATTAATTGTTTCGACCGCATCGTGGAATCCCAGTTTTGCAATCTCGCACTGAATGTCCGAGTTTTGCGGCTTTTTGGCAACGGAGGCTCCGCAACGGACTGCTAGGAATCGGCCGGCCGTGTCGCTATTGTGGGGCTCGAGCACACCGCAACCAAGCACTCACGAGCATGACCGACGTCTTAGTTCCCCATTTTCATAATGATGCCGGCGTTGCGGTCATTGAGATCGGCGCCAAGGAGTTCATGTGCGTGGGCGCCTTGCCGCCGTTCGATCACCCGCACGTGTTTTGCGACATGGGCGACGATGCCGAATTCGTCTGCCCGTATTGTTCGACTCTTTATCGCCACGATCCGACGCTCCCGCCCGGGGCGGCGCGGCCGCCGGAATGCGTATTGACCAATAGCCCCGTCTAATCCCGCAGCGGAGCGCGTTGTGCCGTCCTCGCGCACCGTCATCGTCGCTGGCGCCGGGATCGCCGGCTTGACCGCGGCGTTGGCGCTGGCCCGCAACGGTTTTCAGGTCGTTGTCCTGGAGCAGGCCGAACGGCTTGAAGAGACCGGCGCCGGCATCCAGCTTTCCCCCAATGCGGCGCGCACTCTGATCGGCCTCGGACTTGGCGAGCGGCTGGACCCGCACGTCATTGCACCCGAAGCTTTGCGTGTGCTCGACGCCGGGAGCGGCCGCGAGATCGTGCGCATGCCGCTGGGCCCTGTTGCCGAGCGACGCTACGGCGCGCCCTATTGGTCGGTCCATCGCGGCGACCTGCAAGCCACGCTCGCCGCCGCCGCCAAACATGTGGGAATCAGCGTGAAACTCGGCATGCGCCTGGAGGATTTCGTGGCGCATCCGAACGGAGTGACCGTTTCGGCGCACGGCAACGCCGGAGTGTGGCACGAGCACGGGCTGGCGTTGATCGGGGCGGACGGTCTGTGGTCGCTGACCCGCACGCGCATCGGCTTTCGCGATCCGCCGCGCTTTGCCGGGCGCGTTGCCTGGCGAGCCATGGTGCCAGCCAAAGACGTCGCTGCCGAATTGCGCGAGCCGAGAATCCACCTGTGGCTCGGGCACGACGCCCATCTTGTGCATTATCCGGTGAAGGGCGGTCGCGTTATCAATATCGTGGCCATCATGGCCGATAGCTGGAACGCGCCGGGCTGGAGCGAGCCCGCAAGTCGCACCGATCTGTTGCTTCACTTTCCCGGGAAGCTTTGGGCGCCGCAGGCGCGTGCCTTGCTCGGCACGCCCGAAGCCTGGCTGAAATGGGCACTCTACGATCGCCGGCCGTTGCGGCGCGGATCGCAGGGCGCAGTGGCGCTGCTCGGCGACGCCGCTCATCCCATGCTGCCCTATTTGGCCCAAGGCGCGGCGATGGCGATTGAGGATGCGGCGGTGGCGGCGCAGTGCCTTGCACAAATGCGGGACGATCCGGACCGGGCTTTGCGCACCTATTGGGCGGTGCGTCGCGCGCGGACGCGAAAAGTACAGCGATTGGCGGCCCGCAACGGCGAGCGATATCACCTCGGCGGAATCCTCGGCCTTTTGCGCAACGCGACGATGCGGGCCATGGGCGGTTCACACCTGTTGCGGCACTACGATTGGCTTTATGATTGGCGGCCTCCCGCGGCCTTATCGATCACCTGATCTTGCGCGAGCAAGCCGTGATGTCAGCGACAATCTCGACCACACTATTCCCGACCACGATCGCCGGCAGCTTGCCCAAGCCCGCCTGGCTCGCCGAGCCAAACCGGCTGTGGGCGCCGTGGCGCATGCGGGGCGAGGAGCTCCAAGCGGCCAAGGACGACGCCACGCTGCTTGCGCTCAAACTGCAGGAGGATGCCGGCATCGATATCGTTTGCGACGGCGAGCAAACGCGGCAGCATTTCGTGCACGGCTTTCTCGACGCGGTTGAGGGTATCGACTTCAACCGACTGGTCGAGATGGGCATCCGCAACGACCGCTACAAGGCGATGTGTCCGACCGTCGTCGGCGAATTGCGACTGCGATCGCGCGTACACGCTCGCGAGGCGCGCTTGGCGCGGGCTCATACCACCCGGGCGCTCAAATTCACCCTACCCGGGCCGATGACCCTCGTCGACACGATCGCCGACGTCCACTACGGCGACCGCGTAAAAATGGCTTTTGCGTTCGCGGGGCTGCTCAATGAGGAGGCGCGCGGTCTCGCCGCCGATGGGGTCAACGTCATCCAGTTCGACGAGCCGGCGTTCAACGTCTACATGGACGCTGCCGCCGGCTGGGGAATCGAGGCCCTGCATCGCGCCACGGACGGCGTCGCCTGCACGAGCGCGGTGCATATCTGCTATGGCTACGGAATTGCCCCCAACATCGAATGGAAAGCCACACTCGGCTCGGAGTGGCGCCAATACGAGAAATTCTTCCCGGCTTTGGCAAAGAGCCGGATCGATCAGGTGTCGGTCGAATGCATCAACTCACACGTGCCACTCAGCGTTCTCAAGCTTCTTGATGGCAAGGACGTGCTGGTCGGCGTCATCGACGTTGCCACCGACAAGACCGAAACACCCGAACAGATCGCCGATCTGATCGGCGCTGTGATGAGGTACGTGCCCCAAGAAAAGATCATTGCGTGCACCAATTGCGGCATGGCGCCGATGCGCCGCGAAATCGCCGCAAAGAAACTGGAAGCACTCGGGCGGGGCGCCGTACTCGCGCGTAAAAAATTCGGCTAGATCGCCATCCGCGCGCGCGCAAGTCCGATCGGTAGGATTTCGTTAAAGTTTTGCCGATTGGATGGGACGAAATCATAAAAAGGACGCGCAATGCAGGTGCCCTTCGTGACCACTGTTTCGTTTATAGACCGTGATGGTATCGTGAATTTGCAGTACGCCGTCTCGGCAGGAAGCGAGCACGAGGCCCGAGACGAGATCGCGCGAAGACTGCTCAATCAAGAAGTTTATAATTATTCGATTTCGGAGGTCAGGCCGGCAACGTCGAGTGAAGCGGCATCGCTTAATCTTACGGACGGCGCCATCATGTTGCTGAACTGAATGATCGAGATGAACCGCGGTGCGGCCTCGGCCGTCCCCGGATCTCGCTCAATCCGTGCCACACCACGCTAAGCCTACTTTCCCGCCAGCACGTCGCGCAACACAACGGCGTGGCTCAATGCGACATCGTGCGTAGCGGTGAGCAGCGTCGCGACGCGGCCCTTGATTTGAGTGCGGAGCGCCGCAAGCTCATCGCGGTGCGCGGCAAGCTCGCCGAGATAGCGACGGCGAAATTCCGCCGAACGCTTCGGGTCGTGACCGTACCATTTGCGTAATTCATTCGAGGGGGTGAGCTCCCGCGGCCAGAGGTCGAATTTGAGCGACGCCTTCGATAAGCCGCGAGGCCACAGGCGGTCGACGAGAACGCGCACGCCGTCGTGGGGCGATGCGTCCTCATAGACGCGCTTGATGACGATGGATGCGGATTTTGGCCGTGCCCGCTTCGGCTGCGGCTTGGACGTCTTGCCTTTCGATCCACGGCTTGTCATCGGTTGCTGCGCGAAAGAACGTCGATCAACTCGCTGACCTTGCGCCGCTGCTCGGCCTTGTTGCCGGAGGCGATCGCATGCTCGACGCAATGAGCGGCGTGATCCGCCAGAATTTCCTCCTCGGCGCGACGTAAAGCGGCACGAACGGCCGAGAGCTGTGTGACGATATCGATACAGTAACGATCGTCCCCCACCATGCGCGCCAGGCCGCGCACCTGGCCTTCGATCCGGTTGAGGCGCTTGAGCACCGACGTCTTGGCAGGCGATCGCATATGGCCTATATACCCCTACGGGGTAGGTGTTTCAAGCCCCCGCTTGGCAGGAAAGTTGGAGCCTCGGTGCAACCGGATCATTCGCAGCAGAGCGGCGGCTTGGCGACCGATCCGGTCTGCGGGATGACGGTCGATCCGGCAACGAGCCGTTTTCGTCACGATCATCAAACCCATACGGAATATTTCTGCAGCTCCGGCTGTCTCAACAGGTTTGCCGCCGCTCCCGAAAAATATCGGCATAAGCCTGTCGCCACCGAGCCGCCGCATGACGCATCAGCCGCGGGGGCAATCTACACTTGCCCGATGCATCCCGAGGTCCGCCAGATTGGCCCGGGCCATTGTCCAATTTGTGGCATGGCGCTTGAGCCAGAAAC
>JASHQI010000124.1 GCA_030037645.1 Xanthobacteraceae bacterium | reverse complement strand
ACTTCTCTACATCCGCCGGGTCGAGGTGCACTAGGCCATGATCGAAGGCGCGAAGTGGCGGCGTTGGGTGTACTTCTATATCCCGCTGAGCGTTTTCATCCTTTGGCTGTTGTTCCCGTTCTATTGGATGCTGGTGACGTCAGTCCGGCCCGACCGAGAGCTGTATCGACCGTGGATGGCGCCCAATTACGCGCCGTTCTGGACCATGCATCCGACGCTGGTCCACATCACGGACCTGTTGACCCAAACCCTGTTCATCAGATGGATGGCCAATACGCTGTTCATCGCCATCGTGTCGACGCTGATCTCGCTGTTCTGCGGGTTGCTCGCCGGCTATGCGCTGTCGCGCCTGAAGTTTCCGTTCGCCGGCATGCTCGGCACCGGCATCTTCATCACCTATCTGGTGCCGCAGACGTTGCTGTTCATTCCGCTCGCCAACATCATCCGCAATTTCCACCTCGGCGACACGCCATGGGCGCTGATCCTGACCTATCCGACTTTTCTCATTCCGTTCTGCACCTGGCTGTTGATGGGATATTTCAAGGCGATTCCGCGGGAACTCGAAGAGTGCGCGCGCATCGACGGCGCCACGCGCTGGAAGGCGATGCTCTACATCATCTTTCCCATCGCGGTGCCGGGCATCCTGTCGGCCGGCATCTTCGCCTTCACGCTGTCCTGGAACGAGTTCATCTACGCGCTCGTCTTTCTGTCCTCGGCCGAGCAGAAGACGGTGTCGGTCGGCGTCACGTCGGAGCTGGTGCGTGGCGACGTGTTCTACTGGGGACAGCTGATGGCCGGCGCGCTGCTGGGTTCGGTCCCGGTGGCGTTCATCTATTCCTTCTTCGTTGAATATTATGTCGCCGGGCTGACCGGATCGGTCAAGGGTTGAGCCCAAGGGTTGAGCCAATGGCGCGCGTCGTCATCCGCAATCTCAACAAGATGTATAACGAGGTGCACGCCGTCAAAGGCGTGAACCTGGAAATCCGCGATCGCGAGTTTGTGGTTCTGGTCGGTCCGTCCGGCTGCGGCAAGACCACGACACTGCGCATGGTCGCCGGGCTCGAATCGATCACATCGGGCGACGTTCTAATCGGCGATACGGTCGTGAACACGCTGCCGCCGATGGATCGCGACATCGCCATGGTGTTTCAGAACTACGCGCTCTACCCGCATATGAGCGTGCACGACAACATGGCGTTCGGCCTCAAGATGCGCAAATTTGCGCGCGTCGAGATCGACCGAAGGGTGCGCGAGGCGGCTGATATCCTCGGCATCCAGACTCTCCTCGAGCGTAAGCCGCGGCAACTGTCCGGTGGTCAGCGCCAGCGCGTCGCGCTCGGCCGCGCGATCGTGCGCCATCCGCAAGTGTTCCTGTTCGACGAGCCGTTATCCAATCTCGATGCCAAGCTGCGCGTACAGATGCGGGTGGAGCTGAAGAAAATCCACGACCGTCTCGGCACCACCGCGATCTACGTGACCCACGATCAGGTCGAGGCGATGACGCTCGGCGACCGCGTCGTGGTCATGAAGGATGGCGTTGTGCAGCAGGTCGGCGAGCCGCTTGAACTTTATAACGCGCCGGCGAACCGCTTCGTGGCCGGCTTCATCGGCTCGCCGGCGATGAACTTCGCCACCGTCGGCGTCACCGAACAGCAGGGCGCGATCTTCGCGGTCGGCGAAGGCATGCAGCTCAAGCTGCCTTCGCCGTTTGCCGCGCGTCTGCAAGGTCACCTCGGCAAGCAGGTCACGCTCGGCATTCGCCCGGAGGATCTGCGTCTCGCCTCCGGTAACGACGCCGACGGCTTGAGCTTTGCCGCTGTCGTCGAGGTCGTCGAGCGCCTCGGCTCCCAGATCCTGCTCGATGTCAAGGTCGGTACCGGCACGATGGTGGCTGCGGTCGAGCCCACCATTCAAGCGAAGATTCGCGATCATCTGCGCCTCGCGGTGAACGCCGAGCGACTGCACTTCTTCGACGGCGGCTCGGACGTCGCCATCTGATTAAAGTGGCCGCAATGGTGCCCACTCGAAACGGATCGATGCGCGAGCGCGCCGAGATGTACAACGCCAATGCGCTGAAGATCGGCTTGTTCGGCGCCAACTGCTCGTCCGCGCGCACCGCGACTTTGGTACCGGAGCGCTGGCTCGCGAGCTGGCCGGATTGCCTGAAGATGGCCCGCATCGCCGACGAGGGCGGGATCGATTTCATCCTGCCGATCGGCCGCTGGAAAGGGTACGGCGGGGCCAGCAACTTCCACGGCACGACCTTCGAGACCGTCACCTGGGCCTGTGGGCTGCTCGCCGCGACGCAACGCATCACGGTCTTTGGCACTGTGCATGCGCCGCTGTTCCATCCGCTGATTGCCGCCAAGGAAATGGTCACCGCCGATCATATCGGTCAGGGCCGCTTCGGGCTCAACATCGTCGCCGGCTGGAATGAAGGCGAATTCGAGATGTTCGGCGTCGAGCAGCGCGGTCACGAGGATCGCTACGAGTTCGCCCAGGAATGGATCGACGTGATCAAGCGCGCCTGGTCCGAAGAAGACGAATTCGATTTCGACGGCAAATTTTTCAAGCTCGAAGGCGTGTATTGCCTGCCGAGACCGTATGCCGGCACGCGGCCGGTGATCATGAACGCCGGCGCGTCGAAAACCGGCCAGGCATTTGCCATGCGCAATTGCGACGCGTTCTTCACATCGACCCATGCGCTGCGCCTTGCTGCGGCCGGCACTGCGCAGGCCGATGTTTCCGTGTTCGACCGCATCGTCCAACAGGTCGGTCGCATCAAGGCCGACGCCCGGCAGTTTGGCCGCGAGATCGAGGTCTATACGCAGGGACAGGTGATTTGCCGGCCGACGCAGAAGGAGGCCGAGGAATATCACCGCTATGCCAATGTCGAAAACGCGGACTGGCCCGCACTCGAGCGGATGCTGGCGCTCAAAGATATCACGCCGAAAAATACGCCGCCGGACGAATATGCGGCCAAGCGCTCGTTGCAGGCGCTAAGCGGCGTCGGCGGCTTTCCGTTCGTCGGCACAGCGGACAAGATTGCGCAAGAGTTCGCCGATATCGGCCGCGCCGGCATCCGCGGCATCGCGGTTTCCTTCGTGAACTATCTCAACGAGGTGCCGTATTTCTGCGCCGAAGTGCTGCCGCGCCTGCAGCGGCTGGGGCTCAGAGCGAATTAGAACAGTAGTCGGGCTCAGCCCTTTTCAGAGGGTATGACGATCTGCGTCTGGGTCACCAGCGCGCAGAGCTTGCCGTCGTTGCGCGTAACGCGCGTCTGCCACACCATGGTGGTGCGGCCGCGATGCAGCGGCGTGCATTCGGCGTGCGCCGTGTCGCCGACCGCAATGCCCGCGAAAAAATTGGTTTTACTCTCGATCGTCGCGGTGCGGGCGCCAGCCGGCAAGTTCGCCATCGTGGCCGTGCCGCCCAGATTGTCGGCGAGCGCCATGAGCGCGCCGCCGTGCAGCACGCCGAATCGGTTGTTGAGCTCGGCGCGAACGACAAGTTCCGCCTCGACCTTGTCGAGCGAAATGTGCGTGATCCTCATGCCCATGAAATCGGCAAACGGCGGCTGCATTTCCGCGTCGGGATTCATAATTCCTTCCTTCCTCATGCCCGCGCTTGTCGCGGGCATCCACAACTTCATAGCAGACTTCCGCTAAAGAGGTGGATGGCCGGGACGCGCCCGGCCATGACGAAGTAGAGGGATGGATGCTGAAAGCCGCGTCTTACGACCGCGGCGCCGGCACGACGCGTATATACGGCTTCGGCGTCTTCCAGCCTTGCGGATAAAGCTTCTTGGCTTCGTCGTC
Source organism: Xanthobacteraceae bacterium (assembly GCA_030037645.1). Taxonomy (GTDB): domain Bacteria; phylum Pseudomonadota; class Alphaproteobacteria; order Rhizobiales; family Xanthobacteraceae; genus BOG-931. The sequence continues at coordinate 6,345 of JASHQI010000124.1, read as the reverse complement.
GGTGATAGCGCCGCCGAGGATCACGTCTTCGCCTTGCTTCCAGTTGGCCGGCGTCGAGACGCGATGCTTCGCCGTCAGTTGCAGCGAGTCGATCACGCGCAGCACCTCGTCGAAATTGCGGCCGGTGCTCATGGGATAAACCAGGACGAGCTTGATCTTCTTGTCCGGCCCGATGACGAAGACGTTGCGCACGGTCTGATTGTCGTTCGGCGTGCGGCCTTCCGACGTTCCGCTCGTGCTGGCCGGCAGCATGCCGTAGAGCTTGGAGATTTGGAGATCGGTGTCGCCGATCATCGGATAGTTCGGCGCGGTGCCAGTGACGTCCTTGATGTCGCCGGACCATCTCTTGTGATTGTCGACCGGATCGACGGACAGGCCGATGATCTTGACGCCACGCCTGTCGAACTCGGGTTTCAGCCGGGCCATGGTGCCGAGCTCGGTGGTGCAAACCGGCGTGAAATCCTTGGGATGCGAGAATAGCACGGCCCAGTTGTTGCCGATCCAGTCATGAAAGCGGATTTTGCCCTCGGTCGTTTCGGCTTGGAAATCCGGGGCGATATCGCCGATCGCAAGTGCCATGAGAAACCTCCGTCGTGGGGAACGATGCGATTTTTTTGTGAAGATGTTGCCTTACAATAACTATGTACAGCGTGGTTCCCAGCAATACCAGCGTTCCACTTAGACATTATTCAATCGGATCTGCGGCGATGCAGCAAAAAAACAGCTTTTTCGTCAATGGATTAGGGAAGAATATTCCGAGTTCGGAGTCACGTCGCCGGTAGCGGAATACGACTGCGATGCCTTCTCACGTTTGTCCGGCGGATGCCTGTCTCGCCGATGGCTGAAACCGGCAGTTGAACGGAACCGACCAACATGCCGCGAGTTTGCCCTAGTGCCGCCCTGCAGCGGTCATCCTGGCAGTAGAGTTTTGGATGTAACCGAAACTCGATCGGCGCCAGTCGGAATGGTGATTGAGGCAATGACATCCGGCGAGTTCGGCAGGCAAGTATCATGATCGCAACGCAATATCATTTTCCGGATCTGGCAACGCTCGCCGCCGTAATTGCGCGCTCGCAGATCATCGTTGTTGCTGAGCCGGCAACAGCTCTTCCAGACGGCTATGATGAGGTCGACGTGGCTGTCCTGGAATGGATTGCGGCCGAGGGCCGTCGCGCCGGCCGCAGTTTCGTGCGGATGTAGATCCGCGCGGATAGGCGCCGGCAAATTATCTTTGTCTTGGAAAATTATCTGTTCTTAGAAGCATCGCGAAGTGCGTTCAGAAGCGCGGCGATGCTGTAGCGCGACACTCAATGCGGGAGTTTCAGGTCAATAAAAGGCGGCCCCGCGCTGTCGGGGCCGCCAAAGGGTCCGGGTGACTTGAGTTGAAACGCGGCCTGTGGCTTGCGAGCGGCCATCGCGCTCGGAAGGAAGTGAAGCGCATTTAGAGCGCAATTGCTTCAAGCTGAAGCGATTGCGCTCTAACATTTTAATGGAGCATGATCTTTTGGGAGAACCGGCGTCCACCTCTCCGGACCATGCTCTCGGCTATTACTCGCCCTCGGTGCCGATTGCGTAGGCAGTCTCGCCGTGGACCGCGTCGTCGCCGACCTTCAGGGTTGCCTCATCCATGCGCAGCGGCACGATGAAGCCGATCACCTTGAGGATGATGTAGGTGGCGATCGCGTTGAACACGATGATGAACGCGGCTCCGTAGAACTGGAGCAGCAGTTGATGGGGATTGCCGTACAGCCAGCCGGTCACGTTCACACCCGGCGCGTCCTTATCGGTGCCGATGTACTGAAGCATGCCGGGATTGGCAAGGATGCCGACCAGCAAGCCGCCCGTAAGGCCTGCCACGCCGTGGGTGGAGAACACGCTCAGCGTATCGTCAACTTTCATCATGAAGCTGGTCTTCTGCAGCTTGTTCATGCTGAGCCACGGGATGATGCCGGCGACAATGCCGATGATGATCGCGCCCACGCCGTCGACGTAACCCGCCGCGGGAGTGATCGCAACCAGGCCCGCGATCATGCCATTGACGGCGCCGAGCACCGAGGGCTTGCCATAGGCCATCTTGTCCATCAGCGTCCAAACCAGCAGCGCAACCGCGGTGGCGGTGTTGGTATTCATGACAGCCGCGCCGGCATCGGCGTTGGCGAAATACGGATCACCGCCGTTGAATCCGTTCCAGCCGAGCCACAGGATTCCCGCGCCGACCAGCGTGACCAACAGGCTGTTAGGTGGGAAATGGTCGCGATCGGCCTGAAGCCGCGGACCGATGACTGCGGCAGCGACAAAGCCAGATGTCCCGGCGGCAAGATGAATGACGTAGCCGCCCGAGAAGTCGGCCACTCCCATGCTGGCGAGCCAGCCGCCGCCCCACAGGCTGAATGCTCCGACGGTATAAACGAGCGTCATCCATACCGGGCAGAAGATCATCCATGCCGTGAAGTTCATGCGGCCCAGCAGTGAGCCGGCGAGAATAATGACGGTGATGGCGGCGAACACGAATTGGAAGAACATCAACGTCGCCATGGGGAAGGCGAGCGGCGGCATGCCCGCTGCTGCTGCCGGAATCGAAGCTTGTCCGGTGGTGAAGATGGCCGAGGTCGCCAAGGCCGGCTTGCCGAGGAAGGGCCATAGCTGTGGCCCGAACGCCATGTTGTAGTCGAACAGAACCCAGACCACGAGCACCGAAGCGAAGGCGTACATCGACATGAAGGCGGAGTTGATCGCCCATTTCTTCTTGACGATGCCGCCGTAAAGCACGGTCAGCCCGGGTATGCTTTGCAGTCCGACGAATGTTGCGGCCGCCAACTGCCAGGCATTATCGCCTGTATCTAGCCACTGTGGTGATGGTACGAGCGCCATGTTTGAACCCCCAAAATGCCCTGTGCGGCCGATGGCACAGAGGCGAGCGATTGGGAGAGGTGGCAAATATTATGCCAGTTACTCGAATATTGACTGACCGTGCTTTCCCATCAAGGTTATGGCTGCACACAAGGCGATCTGATTAAAAAATAGCGCTTTGATCACAAAGTAGGCAGGCACATGTTGCGACTATCGGAGTTGCCTCGGTCGTTGGCGGCGGCCGCCGGCCTGTTGGCGATCACCATTGCCGGTCACGCCGCCGCAGCCGAGATCCGGCACGGCGCGACCGCAATCACCTGCAGCAATCCGTTCAGCGGCGCGACCTGGCAGATTAAGATCGACTACGATCGCAGCACCGTGGATTCCAATCCGGCCAGCATCAGCGACAGCGAGATTTCGTGGCGTGACGCCAAGGACGGTTGGAACTACACGCTTGATCGCAAATCCGGAAATCTTACGGTTATCCTCGCGTCGGCCACTGGCGGCAATTTTCTTCATGATCGGTGCAAGCTGGAGAATTGAAGTCGGGTCTCGCGCCGTTCCAAGCGGGGCAGGGCGGAAAGGACGCGATTGCGTGCTATCCGTGCGTCACGGTCCACTTTGCCCATCATCCGGCAATCGGAGCACGGGCGATGATTGAGCGGCTTGCCGGCATCAAGGCCAGCGTCGGGTTCGCCTCGGAGACCGGGCCGCGCGAACGCAACGAGGATTTTGCCGGCGCGGTTTTCGGCACGGAATTGCCGCAGCCCCGCCGTGAGGTGCTGGCGGCAATCGCCGATGGAATTGGCGGTGCCAAAGGTGGTCGCGTCGCCGCCGAGACCGCCGTGCGTGGCTTCCTCGACGGATTTTGCGACCTGCCCGAGACCATGGAAGTGCGACGTGCGGCGGCGCGGGTTCTCAACTCGCTCAACGCTTGGATCTATTCCGAGGGTCAGCGCAATCCGGCCATGGCCGGAATGGGCTGCACTTTTACGGCGCTGGTGTTCCGCGGCCGCGTCGCGCATGTGGTGCATGTCGGCGACACGCGCGCCTATCGGCTTGCCGGCGACCGCCTTACCAGTCTGACCGCAGACCACGCGCGGGAAGGCGAGCACGGTCGGTCAGGCGTCCTTTACCGCGCCCTCGGTGTCGAGACCGAGGTGAGGCTGGACTACGCCAGTCAGCCGTTGGCGCTGCACGACCGCTTTCTGTTGTGCAGCGATGGCGTGCACGGGGTCTTGTCCGCTGAGGCCATCGCCGGCATCTTGCGCGAGCGCTCTGCGTCAGAAGATTCCGCCCGCGCGCTCGTTGCGGCTGCGCTCGATTCCGGCAGCACCGACAATTGCACGGCTTTGGTGGTGGACGTGGTCGATCTGCCGACGGCGGAGTCGGCCGATGTCGGCAGCACCATCATGCAACTGCCGCTCATTCCGGTACCGATCGACGGCGAAGCCGTCGACGGTTTCGTGCTCAAAGTGCTGCTCTCTGACGGCCGGTATACCCGCCTGTTCGGAGCCGTTGACGAGGTCGAGGGCGGCGAGGTGGTGTTGAAGTTCCCAAAACCTCAGGTCGCCGCGGAGTCGACCTATCACGCCGCATTCGTGCGCGAGGCATGGGTCGGCGCACGTGTGAACAGCCCCTGGGTCGGCCGCACCATCGAACTGCCGCCGGGGCGGCAGACTTGCCTTTACACGGTCATGCCGCTCTACCCGGGCGAGCTTCTGGAGACGCGGCTCGCGCGTCGGCCGGCACTGGGCCTGGAGGAAGGCAGAAACATTGCGATCAAGTTGGCACGCGCGTTGGCGGCGCTGCACCGCGTCGGCATCATCCATCGCGACGTTAAGCCGGACAATGTGATCCTCGAGCGCGACGGTTCGCTCAAACTGATCGACCTCGGCGTGGTGCGTGTCCCGGGGCTGGAAGATTTTCCGCCTGAGAATATTCCCGGCACCATCGCCTACATGGCGCCTGAAATGTTCGGCGGCGAAGCCGGCAACGAGGCGACCGACATTTACGCCCTGGGTGTCACTATGTTCCGCGCCTTCACCGGCGAGTTTCCGTACGGCAATCCCGATGCCACCAGCCAGCCGCGCCGCAATCAAGCCAAGGCGCTGTCGGCGCTCCGCCCGGATCTTCCGGCGTGGCTTCAGGCGGCGCTTGGGCGCGCCATCGCCATCGATCCAGCCGAGCGATTTCGCGACGTGATGGAATTTGCGGTCGAGATGGAGGCCGGTCCGGCGCGCGCGCCGGCTGGGATCGGGCGACCACTGACGCTTTATGAACGCTCTCCGGTCCGATTTTGGCAGGGCATTGCCGCGCTGCTCGCACTCGCGCTACTGGTCTCGTTGCTGTGGCGCTGAGCAGTGCCCGCGGAATACGGACTCCTCGTCATTCGAGAAAAGACCACCGGATTGCGTTATCTATTACTGGGTGAATTGACGGCAACATTGACATTCGCGCGGCCGCGCCGCAAAGCCAGCAAGCCGGTTCGCGGGCCAAAGCCTTGATGTTCAAACGAATCCTGATTGCCAATCGCGGCGAGATCGCCTGCCGGATCATCAAGACCGCGCGCCGGATGGGGATCGCGACCGTGGCCGTCTATTCCGATGCCGACCGCGACGCGCTGCATGTGGCGATGGCCGATGCGGCGGTGCCGATCGGGCCTCCGCCCGTCGCGCAGAGCTATCTCGTCATCGACGCCATCGTCGCTGCCTGCAGGTCGAGCGGCGCCGAGGCGGTGCATCCGGGATATGGCTTTCTTTCCGAACGCGCCGCCTTCGCCGAGGCGCTCGCCAAAGCCGGCATCGTCTTCATCGGGCCGAACCCCAAGGCGATCGGCGCCATGGGCGACAAGATCGAAAGCAAGCGCGTTGCCGCCGCCGCCAAGGTCGCGACCGTGCCCGGCTATCTAGGCGTGATCGAGGATGACAAGCAGGCGGAGAAAGTGGCCGACCAGATCGGCTATCCGGTAATGATCAAGGCCTCTGCCGGCGGTGGCGGCAAGGGCATGCGCATCGCCCACAGCCGCGGCGAACTGAAGGAAGGGCTTGCGCGCGCCCGTTCCGAGGCAAAATCGAGCTTCGGCGATGACCGCGTCTTCGTCGAGAAATTCATCGTCAATCCGCGCCACGTCGAAATCCAGGTGCTGGGCGACAAGCACGGCAATGTCATTTACGTCGGCGAGCGCGAGTGCTCGATTCAACGTCGCAACCAGAAAGTCATCGAGGAAGCGCCGAGCCCGCTGCTCGACGACGCCACGCGCGCAAAAATGGGCGAGCAGGCGGTCGCGCTGGCGAAAGCCGTGGGCTACGACAGTGCCGGCACCGTCGAGTTCGTCGCCGGGCAAGACAGGAGCTTTTATTTCCTGGAGATGAATACGCGGCTCCAGGTCGAGCATCCGGTGACCGAGCTCGTCACCGGTCTCGATCTGGTCGAGCAGATGATCCGCGTTGCGGCCGGCGAGCCGCTGACGCTCAAACAGGCCGACATCAAGCT
>JASHQI010000123.1 GCA_030037645.1 Xanthobacteraceae bacterium | reverse complement strand
ATGCGCCTGAGCATCCGAGCTTTGCAAAAGCCACGCGTAAGAATGTCCTTCCACATACCTCCCAAAAGACGGGAGGGCATGGAGCGCCGGGAGGCGCGTTAGTCCTTGGCCGCGCCACGCCGGGGAATGTTGCCACTCCGCGACGCTTCGGGCGCGGCGCGCACCACAGGACGATCCGATCGCTCGAACCGCCTGCTTCGGGTGCGCGCGCCTCCCGGCGCTCCACCGCGGACTTAGCCGCATTGGCCGCGCCGGAAACCGCCTCTCACTTCGTCCGAGGGCGCGCCTAGAACACGCCCGCGGGCACCGCACTCGCCCCGACCGGACGGCATCACCGCCGGCGTCCTTGTGAGCGAGATTCGTCGCATTTTGTACCCGAAACGGAGACGATTGTCAATGAAAATGTGACAACACTCCCGACCACTTCACGCTGAACTCCGCTGTGATGCACGACATACCCTGCACCGCCCGGCATGGTAAGATGCGATCGATCGGCATAGGGGCAACCCGATGAAGCGGCGCGACTTCATTGCTTTGCTCGGCGGCGTCACCGCCGCGTGGCCGCTCGCGTCGCGCGCGCAGCAAACCAAGCCGCCGACAGTTGGAGTCCTGGTGAGCGCGGCCCCGGATGATTGGTCGTCAAGGATTGCGGCCTTCCACCAGAGCCTGAGCGAAGCCGGCTATACCGAAGGGAATAATGTGGCCCTTCTCTATCGGTATGCGGAATATCACTACGATCGGCTACCTGCGATGGCGCTCGATTTGGTGCGCCAGAACGTCGATGTGATGCTGGCGATCGGCGGCGACGACTCGATCAAGGCGGCCATGGCGGCGACGAACACGATTCCCATCGTGTTCACGACCGCCAATGATCCGGTGAGGGCCGGCTATGTCAAAAGCCTCAACAGGCCCGGCGGCAACGTCACCGGCGTCACTTTCTTAGCGAGTTCGCTTGAGGCCAAGCGGGTCGAATTGCTCCACGAAATCGACCCGAAGGCGGTATCAGTCGCGGTGCTCATGGGCGCGGCGAATGCACGGACCGAAAGTGATACCCGCGAGATCCAAGAAGCGGCAAAGTCACTTGGGCTGAGCGTGCGCTTCGTGAAGATACGCGGCGAAGATGACATTATTCCCGCCTTCAGGGACATCGCCGCGCATCGCGAAGATGCGGTCCACATCGTGACCGATCCTTTTTTTGCTGCCCGTGAGCGGACACTTGCCACGCTTGCGGCGACGAGCGCCTTGCCGGCGAGTTTCAACGACCGCGGCTTTGCTGCTGCCGGAGGCCTCTTCAGTTACGGCGCAGACTCGACTTCGACCTATCGTGACGTCGGCACCTATGTCGGCCGGATTCTCAAAGGTGCGACGCCTGCCGAATTGCCGGTCCAGGAGTCGACGAAGATCGAGCTCGTCATCAACCTCAAGGCCGCCAAAATGCTCGGGTTGATTGTTCCGCTTACTTTACTCGGCCGCGCCGACGAGGTGATCGAGTGAAGCGGCGTGAGCTTGATGCACTCCTTCTCCCCGCGTGCGGGGAGAAGGTTGGGATGAGGGGGCCTTTCCGCTGGGCTCACAATCGCGGCAGCGCCCCGTCATCCGGGGGCGGCAGATGAGCAGCTGCGGAAACCGGCATCAACAAACGCTGACTATATTCCGTCACCCTGAGGTGCGAGCGCAGGAGCCGTGAAGGGCGACAGCCCGGGCGCTTGAGCAGCATCCTTCGAGGCGCGCCTTTGGCGCGCACCTCAGGATGACGGATAACAGTGTTCACCCCGCCCTCGCCTCCAGCACCGCCTGCAACGAGATGCGCGACCAAGCAGAGATTTTGCCGCGGAACGCCATGTAGGAGTCGTGAACTTTTTGCCCGCTCGCGCTTTTGGCGGCGAGGTCGCCCAGCACATCGCTTGCCTTTGCCCGCGCCGCGGTGATGAGGTCGTGCGGAAAGGTTCGTAGCTGCGCGTTATCGCGCGTGGTGAGCGTGCGGAGCGCCTCGATGTTCAACCGCTCCATTTCGGCGAGCGCGTAGGACGCCTCGGCCGCACAAGCGTGAGTCACGACCGCTTGCAGTTCGGCGTCGAGCGCCTTCCAGGCTTTGAGCGCGACGATGCACTCGCCGGTGCCGTTCGGCTTGTTGAAGCCTGGACCGTAATAGAACGGCGCGAAGCGATAGAGCCCAAGCGCGATGTCGGAGCCGGGCCCGACGAATTCGACACCATCGATCACGCCCGATTGCAGCGCCACCAAAATTTCACCGGGCGCGGTGGTCTGCGGCAGCGCGCCGAGCCGCCGATAGACTTCGCCGCCGAGGCCGAGCGAGCGGATCTTCAGGCCGCGCACGTCGTCGAGGCTCTTGATCTCGCGGCGAAACCAGCCGCCCATGCACACCCCGGTATTGCCGCCCATGAACGGCTTTACCCCGAACGGCGCATAGAGCTCGTCCCACAAGGCCTGACCGCCACCGGCGTCGACCCAGGCAACGTGCTCGTTCGGCGTCAGCCCGAACGGCACCGTGGTGAAGAACGACGCGGCCGGCTCCTTGCCCTGCCAGTAGAACGAAGCGCTGTGCCCCATTTCGGCGACGCCGGTGCCGACCGCATCGAGCACCCCGAAGGCGGGCACCACCTCGCCCGCGGCCGACACCGTGATCTGCAAGCGGCCGCCGGAGAGCACGCCGATGCGCTCCGCGATGCGCTCGGCCGACATGCCCGGCCCGGGCAGCCGCCGCGGCCACGACGTGACCATGCGCCAGTGCAGCGTCGCATTCTGCGCCACGGCGGGCGCAGCCGGCACGACCAGCGCTCCGGCGGCGCCGAGCGCTCCGCCACGCGCGAAATTGCGGCGCGTTATGCGTGTCATGGTCATCGCTCCCTGCACGCCGCGAGGCTGTGACATTCAGTCTCCGACATCAAGTGGGGAAATCCATTTGTGCCATGGCGTTAATGCCTTGCACGGTCGAAATTTTTCAGACAGAGGTTGGGCAAGAAGGGTGTCCTCCCCCTGAAAAGGGGGAGGTGGCGAGCGAAGCGAGCCGGTGGGGGTCCGTGTTGACGCTTCTACAAGCGCGGCGGCTGCTGACCCCCACCCCGCCCTCCCCCTTTCAGGGGGAGGGATTAGCCGGGAGTGGGAGCCATCCATGGGAACAGCGAATTTCGGCATTGCGGGCCTAGACTGGCAGCAGCGCGTCAACTGGGAGCGGTTGCGCGAGTACCGCATCGAGCGCGCGCGCGCGATGATGAAGAAGCACAAGCTCGGCGCGCTGTTATGCATGTACGACGAGAACGTGCGCTACATCACCGGCACGCTGACGCCCGGCTGGTGCCGGCTCAAGCCCGGCCTGCGCTACGCCATGCTGTGCGGCGATGGGCGGCCGATCGTGTTCGAGCAGGGCGATATCGGCTTCCAGATCGAGCGGCATTCGCCGTGGATCCCCAAGGAGAACGTGCGGCACTCGTTCGCCTGGATCAAGGGTGCGGCCGGCCCGGCCGCTACGCAACAAGTGACCAAGTTCACCAAAGCGGTGAAGCAGGCGATGAAGGAGAACGGCGTCGCCGGGCAAAAGCTCGGTTGCGATTTCATCGACATCAACATGCTCAAAATCTTCAAGGAAGAAAAAATCAACTGGGCCGACGGCATGACGCCGATGATGGACGCGCGCGCGGTCAAGAGTCCGGACGAGCAGGAATGCTTCCGCATCGTCGGCGCCATCGGCGACGCCACGCATTGGGAATGCATGAAATTTTTGCGCCCCGGCATCACCGAGAACCAGGTCACGGCGCACCTGATGCAATATCTTTACAACATCCCGGGCATGGAGGACGTGGAAGACGTGATCGTGTCGTCCGGCCCGAATACCTGGCCGAACTGGCGCAACTTTTCCGACCGCATCATCCAGCCCGGCGACATCGTGTTCATGGATTTGGCCGCGCTGACCTGGAACGGCTACAAGTCGTGTTATTACCGCACCTATTGCGTCGGCAAGGAGCCGACCAAGGAGCAGACGGAGACCTACGACATCGCGCTGAAGTGGCTCTATGATTCGATCGGCGCGGTGAAGGCCGGCGCCACCACGCGCGATATCGCGATGAAGTGGCCGTCGGCGATGAAAACCTGGGGCTACGAGGACGAGGACCAGGCGGCCGCCAATCTCTGGGGCCACGGGCTGGGACTGGCGCAATACGACCCGCCGGTTATTTCGCGCATCTGGTCGCTCGACCATCCGATCGAAATCCAGGAAGGCATGACCTTTGCGCTCGAGACCCAGCACGGGAAAAAGTATCGCTACGGCGTGCGCATCGAGGAAATGCTGATCGTGCACAAGAAGGATATCGAGATCGTCTCGAATTTCCCGGTCAAGCAGATCACCGTCGTCGATCCGCTGCCCGGCTACGGCAATCATGTGAAGTGACCCGCGCTGGCGAATGATGATTTTTGATTGATTCGAGGTCGATCTACGCTTTCTTCACCTCTCCCCAGCGGGGAGAGGTCGAGCGAGCGCAGCGAGCGAGGGTGAGGGGGCTCGGCTGCTGCAGAATATTCTCAAGCTTCGGAACCCCCTCACCCCAACCCTCTCCCCGCCGGGGAGAGGGAGCGCGCCGCGCCGGCGCTGCGGCACCAACTTAAAATCATCATTCTCTAATCGAAGCTTCGATCGTCGACCGCCGGATTTGCCGCCGCGGCCGTGAGCGGCGTTACCAGACGCACTTGCCGCGCGGCGCGATCGGCTTGCGCGGACCGGAAAGCTCGAAGGCCTGGAAATAGTGCCACGTCGTCGGCCCTCCGGGCGTCAGGATGTGGCCGAGCGGCACGACGGTTTTGAAGTAGTCGGATAGCGGCGGCACGGTTGTGCACGCTGTCACGTACAGGATCGGCTCCGGCGCCGAGTCGGTGAAAGGACGCGTCAGATCGAAATTGTCCTCCGGCGTCGGCCCATCCGGCCAGGACAAGATTTGTTGCGGCTGATCGCGCCAGTAATAGAGCAGAGAAGCAACCTCGAAGTGGATATCGCCGACGATGGAGCGCGCGCCGATGCGGCGCGCCAGTTGGCCGGTCTGCTCGCCGAACGAACGCCAGCCCAGCGTCTGATAATAAACGTCGCCAGCGGCGATGAACGGCACGTGCACGCGCGTCGCCATGGCGTCGGCGACCAGCAACGCCGCCTGCACGATCACGCCGCAGGCAATGCTCGCCGCAAGCCATTTCCAGGCATTGTGCCGCACCAAAAGCGCCGTTGCGACGACCACAGCGGAGACGAAGGCCGGCGCCGCCCAGTTGGCGTTGGCATGGGTCATCGTCGCGACGGCGAAGATCAACGCCAGCGGCGGAACGGCGAAGGCGAGCATGAGGCGGTCGGCGCGACTGACCGCGGCGGACGTAACGCATGCAATCGCGATCAGCACGACTGCGAACACGATCGGGCCAAAGACCGCAAATTGCGACGCCAAAAAGCCCAAGCCACGCAACACGTCGATTTTGACGCCCTCGCCCTCGGCATTGCTGCCGATCTCGCGCAGGGTGGCAAAGCCGTGCTCGGCGTTCCACACCGTGTTCGGCGCCAGCAGCAAGACGGCGATGGCAAGCCCTATCCAGAGGCTCGGAGCGCGCAGCAATCGGCGCGCGTCGCGATCGAACCAGGCCGCCAACACGACGCCCAGCAAGAAATAGACCATCGCATATTTGGCGAGAATGCCGAGGCCAAGCGACGCGCCAAGCACGACGGCCCAGCGCCAGGTTCCGCCGGCCAAAAGTTTCACATAGGCCAGCAGCGCAAGCGACCAGCAGAACAACAGCGGCACGTCGGTCGTCATGATGCGCGCGGAGAACGCGACTCCGGTCGCAAGACCTGCCGACACGGCGGCGAAAAACGCCACCCGCGCATCGTAAAGTTCGCGCGCGATCGCATAGATGACGAGGCTCATGCCAAGATAGAGGATCGGCGCTGGCGCGCGCACGCATGCTTCATTGTCGCCGCAGACATGGTCGGCGACGGCAATGATGTACGACAGCAGCGGCGGCTTGGAGTAATAGCCGAAAGCGAGTTCGCGCGACCACGCCCAGTATTGGGATTCATCGTAGAACAAATCGACCACCGAGAAGTGCAGGCCGATCAGCCGTACAATCGTCAAGGCCACGAGAATCCCGAGCGCGAGACCGAAACTCGGCATCGCCCACGAACGCGGTGAGGCTAAGGATATCGTTGTCATCGATGAGCGGAAGCGTGCAAATTGCCGAAAGACGCGCGCGGAAGTTAGCCGATATCGACCTTCGCGTCACGTGCGCCGGTTTGCTGTCGTGTTGGCATGGCGCTTGCCATGCCGGCGCGCGTCCGCAACGGACGCACGGCAAATTGTGGCAGCACCACGACTGTCTGTTCTGCGATTGTCTGTTCTGCCCGTCTTATTGGCGCGCCGGCAATGGTCGATGTGACGCAATTGGAGCTTGCGACCGGAATTGGTATAACGACTCGTCTGGACTTATTCGCTTTACTTTGCTTCGAGCTGATGTCGCCCCCTGCCGCAGCGCACTTGCGTAAGCCCGGCAGCGGGCACGCGGTAGGGTCGTTGTCGGCGGGATCGTGATGACGCGCTTCAACTTGCCACTCGCGGATGCCGCCGCAAGCGACCCGGACCGTGTCGGGCCGAAGGCGGCAAATCTTGCGGCGCTTGAGCGTGCCGGCTTGCCGACACCGGGCGGCTTCTGCATCACCGCGGATGCCTACCGGCGACAGATCGAACATCTCGGACTCGCTGAGGCGCTGCGTGACTATCGTCATGCCGATTCGCCAACGCAACGCCGCCTGGCGGTCGAAGTCCGTCTCAAGCTCTATCAAAGCGATCTTGCGCCCGATCTGTTAGCGGACATCCTTACGGCTTGGTGGGCGGAACAAAAACCGGCCGCGGTGCGCTCCTCGGCGCTGATCGAGGATCGCGCCGGCGCCAATTTCGCCGGACAGTTCGAGAGCTTTCTCGGCGTGAGCGACGACGCGGAGTTCCTGACCGCGTTGCGCGCCTGTTGGGCGGCGCTGTGGACCAGCAATGCGCGCCGCTCCATGGCGCAATATGACCTCGGTCCGGCCGACACCGCGATGGCCGTGCTGGTGCAGCCGCTGATCGCCGCGCGCGCCGCCGGCGGCGGCTTGAGCGAGACTGCCGACGGTCACATGCTGCTCAGCGCCGCCTGGGGTCTTGGCTCCGCGATCGCACAAGGCGAAGTGGTGCCGGATCGCATCGTGCTGAGCCGCGCCGGCTTCGTGCGCAGCAACGACGCCGGCCGCAAATACCACAGCGAAACCTGCGTCCATGGCGCGGGCGTCGTGCCGCAGGCCGTGCCGGATGCGCTCGCGAGCGTCCCCTGCCTCGAGGCCGGACAAGCGACCGCGCTCGGGCGACTGATGCGCAAGGCCGAAGCTGTTCTGGGCATGCCGGTCGAGATCGAGTGGGCCCTCGACGAGACCGGCTTCAAGCTTTTGCAGGCGCGGCCGCTGCGCGTGATCGAGCCGCACATCCCGGACGAGATTTGGCTCAAGCATCCCGGTCTCAACGGCCATCCGGCGGGAATTGGCTGGGGCTCCGGCCGTGCGGTCGTGGTCAATTGCGAATGCGAGCTCGCCCGCGTCGCGCCGGGCGATATTTTGATCACGCGCGTCGCCGGCCCGGCGCTCAGTCACATCCTGCCGCGCGTCGCCGGCGTCGTCGCCGAGCTCGGCGGCTCGACCTCGCACCTTGCATCATTGGCGCGCGAGCGCGGCATTCCTGCCGTGCTCGGCGTCCTCGACGCCACGCGCCGTATCCCCGACGGCGCGCAAGTTGCGGTCGATGGCGTCGCCGGCGTGGTGCGGTGGGTCGCCTGATGCCCCCGAATAAATCCAAAGCACGCGTGTTCGTCACCCAGCCGGTGTCCGAGCGCGCACTCAAGCGGCTGCGCGCGGCGGCGAGCGTCAAGGTGTTCCCGGACTCAAGCCGTATCATCCCGAAACGCACGTTGATCGCCGCCGTGCGCAAAGCCGACATTTTGTTCTGCCTGCTCCACGACACGATCGATCGCGACGTGGTCAAAGCCAACCCGAAATTGCGCATGATCGCGGCGCAGTCGATCACGCCGTCGAACATCGACGTCGAAGCGGCGACAGCGCGGCGCATTCCCGTTACGGTGACGGCGCCGTTGACGACCGAGGCAACCGCCGATCTCGGTTTCGGCCTGATGATCGCGGCGGCGCGGCGGATACTGGAGGGCGACCGTTTGGCGCGCTCCGGGAAATTTCCCGGCAGCCAATCGGCGCATTTGATGGGTTCGTTCGTTTGGGGCAAGACCATCGGCCTGATCGGCGGCGGCGGCTTGATCGGCAAGGCAGTGGCGCGACGCGCGCGTGGATTTGACATGCGCGTCCTCTATTGGACGCCGCGCCGTAAACCGGAAAGCGAGGAACGCGAAGCCGGCCTCACCTATGTGCCGTTTGACCAGCTTTTGCGCGAGTCCGATTTCGTCTCCATCCATTCGCCGCTCAACAAGGAGACGCGCCATCAGATCGGCGCGCACCAGTTCGGCTTGATGAAGAAGACCGCGTTCTTGATCAACACCGCGCGCGGTGCGATCGTCGATGAGGCGGCCCTCGTTCGTGCCTTGACACGAAAGCAGATCGCCGGCGCAGCCCTCGATGTGTTCGAACATGAGCCCAAGATCGACAAGGCGCTACGCACGATGGCAAACGTCGTCCTGACCCCGCATCTCGGCAGCGCTACGCTCGACGTGCGCGAGGAAATGGCCGGCATCGTGGTCGACAATATCTTGGCCTTCCTCGGCGGGCACAAGCTACCGAACTGCGTCAATCCGGAAGTGTTTGCTCTTTGATGACGTTGCATCTGGCAAAATTCCTCCCCCTGAAAGGGGGAGGACGGCGAGCGCAAGCGAGCCAGGTGGGGGTCGGCCGCCGCTGGCGACCCCTCCCCGACTGCTTGCGCTTCGCTCCAGCAGTCGACCCTCCCCTTTCAGGGGAGGGAGAATAGGGTCAGAGTCCTTCCATGCCTCGCACCTTCATCGCCGTCACCGACAGCCCGTTCCCTTCACTCGATCCGGCCAAGAGAGCGCTGGCGCGGCTCGATCCCGAATACCGCATGGCGAAAAGCCCATCCGCCGACGACATTCTCGCGGTCGCGCGCGACGCCGACGCAATCCTCGTGACCTATGCCAAGCTGCCCGGCGAATTGTTGCGGCAGCTTACGCGCTGCAAGGCGATCGGTCGCTTCGGTCTCGGCGTCGACAATATCGACCTGCCGGCGGCAAAGGAGCTCGGCATCGCAGTCAATTACGTGCCGGATTATTGCCTGCGCGAAGTGTCCGATCACGCCATGGCGCTCTTGCTCGCGCTGGCGCGCAAGGTGACGTTGGCCAACAAGCTGGTGCAATCCGGCCGCTGGGAAGTGCCACCGATTGTGCCGCTGCGCCGCCTCGAAGGCCAGGTGCTCGGACTTGTCGGCTTCGGCAATATCCCGCGGGCGCTGGCGCCAAAGGCCAAGTCGTTCGGCTTGAAGGTTCTCACGCACGATCCTTATGTGGCGACAGACGTGCTCGCCGCCGCCGGCGTCGAAGGCGTGACCTTCGACGAGTTGCTCGCACGCTCCGATTTCATTTCGGTGCATGCACCGCTTCGTCCCGCGACGCGCGGGCTGATAAATGCAGCCGCCTTCGCGAAGATGAAAAAGGGCGCGTTGCTCGTCAATACGGCGCGTGGACCGTTGGTCGACGAGGCGGCGCTCGTCGCCGCGCTCGATTCCGGCCAGCTCGGCGGCGCCGCGCTCGACGTGGTGACAACCGAGCCGCTGGCGAAGGACTCGCCGCTGATCGGGCGCGATAACGTGATCCTCACGCCGCACACCGCATTCTATTCAGTCGAGGCGCTGGAAGAATTGCAGACCAAGTGTGCAAGCGACGTGGCACGGGTGCTGAGCGGCGAAAAGGCGGTCTATCCGATTTCGGCTTAAGGCAGGCCATGGCGACCCCGACCGGCAAGCAATCGGAAGAAGCATCGGGACACGCCGTCGCGGCTGATCTCATTGCGGTTCTGGTCGCCGTCACCGCCGGCCAACCGCGCTTCATGACCATCCAGAACGGCTCGACGCTGCCATCGGGGCCGTTCGCGCAGA
>JASHQI010000122.1 GCA_030037645.1 Xanthobacteraceae bacterium | reverse complement strand
GCGGCTAGGAAGACGCTCGGCGACGGCGACATACCGAGTGGCGTGGAGTGATGCTCGGCCACGTGATAGGCGTGGAACATTCCGCTGCGATCGTACGCCGCGACGAGCGCAAGCCGCTCGGCGTATTGGCGGGTCAGCGGCACGCCCGCGCGGTCCATATGGTCGAAGATTCCAAACTTCACCGAATCAGCTAATCGTAAATCGACGCGACAGGCAACCTGCCGCGATGACCGATGACGAACGGGCGTCCGAAACGAGCCGGCAATAGCACACAAATTTCTCGCAACCCGTCGCGCTGGCAGAGTCGACCGTGTATTTTGTAGCGATGCCGCGCCGATTCTCCGCATCGATCGCAATTCTCTTATTGCTGCTGCCAGTGGTCGCGTTCGCCGCGCCCGCCAGCAAGCGACACATCTATCACTGGCATGGCTACGGCTTCCTGCCCGGCTATCATCAGCCGCCCAACAACAATGTTCCAATTTATGGTCCGAAGGGAGCAATCGGCGGCACTCCAGGCGATGCGCCGAGCTACTGGTACAATGGTAGCTGGTACTATTTCGGCCAACCCGGATTTTTCCGCGGCCGCTATAACGGCGGCAGTTTCGGCCCATGCTGGACTTGGACGCCGATCGGGCCGATATGGAACTGCGGGTAAAATCCGCGGCAAAGCATGGCCGATCGTGTCGTCGGCATTTCGCTTTTGTGCGTGCAGCGGAAGCCGGAACGCCCAAATCAGAGAGGGTGGTGTGACGCCTTTGCGCGAAAACGGGAAAGCAAAAGAATTCAGAGCGCGGCGCTTCGCGCTCTGATTCTTCGTGATGGCCTATGCGCCAATCGGCGACCGGCTGAGCTTGATGAGCGACGCCACGTGCAGGATGACGGCGAGCGGCACGCCGAACAGCGGCACCAATACCAGCGGATATTCGGTGATCAACTGGTTGGGTGCATCGAGCGACAGCACCTGAAGCGGTGACGGCGACGTCAGGAAGCCGGTGGCGATGGCGTTGGCGAGATCGAGCAGGCCGAGCAGGTTCCAGCCGACGACCAAAAGCTCACGCCCGGCGACGCCGCGCGCATAGGCGATGGCGATGATCGGCGCCAGGAGCCCGATGGCGACGTCGCCGGCGCCGGCCGGCACTGCGAATGCCGCCGGCATGCGGTCTTGTGCGTACATCACCAGGAATATCGCGCCGAGCACGCGATAGAACTGCAGGCCCACGAGCCAGCTCTGCGGCACTGCGTCGAGGAGCCGCTTCGCTGTCGCTGAACGCCACAGCCACACCAAGCCAAGGATGATGGGTGTGAAGATCCCGAACTCGATCGTTGGCGGGCTGCTCGGCGTTCCGCGAAAGACTCCCGCGTACGAAACAGCAACGGCTGCGGCAAACCAGAGCGGAAGCAGAAGCGACGCCGTGCGCAGTGTGGCGACGCGCTCGGATTGCTTCCAGTCGGCACGGCCGACAGCGACACGCAGCCCCGCCAAGGCAGCCGCAATGATGCCGATCGACGACAACAGCGTGAAGTATGTGACGTAGTTTGGTGCGGTCATGACAAGGTCTCCTTTGGTTTGTGGGTGTCATCTATTTGTATATACAAATAAATGACCCAATAACTGGACCGCCGGACGAGCGACCGGCGCTCAGCGAGCTTTCAACGTTGAGAAGATCAGATCGACCCCGCGGCTCCCCAGCATTTTTTTGGCGCGGGCCTGGGCACGGCGCCAGGCCGGCGCGCTTCTTTCCAGGAGCGTGCGCCCCAGTGCCGTGGTTTGGACGGGCGCGCCGCGTTGATCGCCGTCGTCCGGCACTTCCTCGATCCAGCGGTGCTTGAGCATCACGGCCAGATTGCGCGTGAGTGTCGAGGGATCGAGCGACAACAGCCTGCCCAGTTTGATACGGCGCACCGGTCCAGCCTTGGTCACCGCGACCAGCAGGCCGTGCTGGCTCGATTTGAGGCCGAATGGCCGCAGCTCCTCGTCATAGACGGTCGCCAAAACGCGATTGGTCGTGCGCCAGCGGGTCATGATGCACTCCCTTGCGATTTCATCCGCCACTGCCTGAGCCGACTTGGACATTGTTCAACTGCGCCTCTCAGCCGACATATTGCATATACAAGTATCGAGATCAAGCCCCCTCACCGCGTTGTGAACGGCGTTGGTCAAAAACGAACCTGCGCTGACGAGGAGAACCTGCGCCACTCGGGTCTGCTTTGGTCTTGGCCGGATCAAAACGCGTTGCCGTCAGGGTTGGAACCCGGCGAGCGGACGATGTGAGCTGTTTTTGCCGATTGTCCGGCTTTGCTCAGCACCTCCATCGCGGGCTGCAGCAGGCAACGGCTCCAATTCGACGCGGGAATAGGCGCAAAGCAGCGTTCTCTTGGTCAAGGAGATGTGTTCGCTGGCCCGCGCGGCGCCGCTAACCGCTCCACCACCGCCAACAAAACACCGCAGGACACTGAGCCAGCGGAGTCCAGATCGATCTATCAAAAGCCGTGGTGATGGTGCCCAGGGGCGGAATTGAACCACCGACACCTGCATTTTCAGTGCAGTGCTCTACCGACTGAGCTACCTGGGCCCACGTCCGACGCTCGCCAAGCAGAAACCGTTGTACGAGCCCGCGAAAGCGCCGTCTTATAAAGATTTGACTTCCTGCTGTCCAGAACGTC
>JASHQI010000121.1 GCA_030037645.1 Xanthobacteraceae bacterium | reverse complement strand
CGCAGCACTTCGGGCTGCTCGCGGAACAGGCGAATGGTCTCGAGCAGCAAGTCGCCGAAATCGGCGGCGTTGAGGATTTTCAGCCGCTCCTGGAACGCCTTGTAGAGCTTTAATCCCTTGCCGTTGGCGAATACCGCCGCTTCGCCGGTCGGCACCTGCTCGGGCGTGAGCCCGCGATTCTTCCAGCCGTCGATCAGCATGGCGAGCACGCGCGCGGGCCAGCGCTTTTCGTCGATGTTCTCGGCTTCCAAAAGCTGCTTGATGAGGCGGATCTGGTCGTCGACGTCGAGGATGGTGAAATCCGGCTTGAGCCCGACCAGCTCGGCGTGGCGCCGCAAAATTTTCACCCCGATCGAGTGGAACGTGCCGAGCCACGGCATGCCTTCGACCACGCCACCGACGATTTCGCCGACGCGGCTTTTCATCTCGCGCGCCGCTTTGTTGGTGAAGGTGACGGCCAAAATCTCGCTCGGCCGGGCGCGGCCGAGGCTGAGAATGTGGGCGACGCGCACGGTGAGCACGCGGGTCTTGCCGGTGCCGGCGCCGGCCAGCACCAGCAGCGGGCCGTCGAGCGTTTCGACCGCAAGCCGCTGCTCGGGATTGAGGCCGGCAAGATAAGGCGCGCCGCCGCCCGCAGCGGCGCGCGCCCGCGCGGCAATGCCGCCGGGCGCAGGCTGCGGCGGGTCGGTCGGTTCGGCGGTGCGCTTCAACGGGTCAGGCAATGGTCGCGATGCCAGTGATTCTCACCGCCAGAACATGGCATTTGCGCGTGGCTTTTACGAGGCTTACGCCATCCTCCCCCGTGCAAACGGGGGAGGGGGACCATGCGAGCGCAGCGAGCATGGTGGAAGGGGCGTCGCACGTAACGCTTCGCTTTCGACGAAAGAGAATCGCTGAAGCCCGCGCCCCTTCCACCATCCTTCGCGCTTCGCGCTCGGATGGTCCCCCTTCCCCGCTTTCGCGGGGCAGGATGAGGTTACACCACCACTTCGCCGATCAGCCCGGCATCGTATTGGCTGAAGAACAGCCGGCCGTCGGCGAACGCGATGATGCAGCGCGCGCCGCTCGCCGGCGTCGGGATGTCGTATTCGCCGCGCACCGTGCCGTCCGGCGCCATGCGGCCGATCTTGTTGGCGGCGTTCGCCGTGTACCACAGGTCGCCGTCGGCGCCGACCGCGACGCCGCGCAGCGAGGCGTTCGGCGTCGGCACTTTATGTTCGGTGATGCGGCCGTCGCGGTCGATGCGGCCGAGCGCGTTGGTCGAGGTCTCGACGAACCAGATGCTGCCGTCGGGATGCGCGGCCATGGCGCGCGGCTGGCTGTCGCGGCTCGGGATCGGAAATTCCGTCGCCTGGCCGTCCACGGTCATGCGGCCGATGCGGTTGCCGGCAGCCTCGGAAAACCACAGCGCGCCGTCGCGCACCACGATCGACAGCGGCCGCGCGCCCATCGTGATGCCATCGCCGAATTCGGTGATGGCGCCGGCGGGCGTGATGCGGCCGATCTTGCTGATCTCGGATTCGGAGAACCACACATTGCCGTCCGGGCCCAGCGCAATGCCGTCTGGCCCGGCATAGGGCGATGGCAGCGCAAATTCCGTAATTTCGCCGCCAAGCGTGATGCGGCCGATCCTGTTGGCGGCCTTTTCCGCGAACCACAGATTGCCGTCGCCGCCGGCCGTGATGCCGATCGGCGTTGCCGTTCTGGCGGCCAGCGCAAACTCGGTGAAGGTGCCGCGGTCGGGATCGAAGCGGCCGATTTTCGCCGCGCCGCTCTCGCAGAACCACAGCGCGCCGTCCGGGCCCTCCACGGCGATGTAGGGCTTCGCGTCCGCGCTCGGGATTTTGTGTTCGCGGATGTTGATGCGTGTGGAAGTCATTACTATGAGACGAGCCAGGTAAAGTTGTTCGCAGCCTTAAGGCAGCCACGCTGGAAAAAAATACAGGCCGTGTCAATTCGGGGCGAGATTGGCGGAGGGTGAAGGAATCGAACCCTTAACCCGAAGGTTAGCCCGGTTTTCGGGACCGGTTGCCCACCATTGAGCGCCACCCTCCGCTGGCGGAGGGGGCGAGAATCGAACTCGCGCGAGACTTCACGCCTCGGCTACGGCTTAGCAAGCCGACGCATTACCGCTCTGCCACCCCTCCCGGATTGGATGATGAGCTGTCAGATGACATGGCGGTTGCTCCGAGTTCTTGAATTGGACTTAAATGGCATTGGAATACGGCGCTAACAAGACAATTTGTTTGAAGGCAAAGACGTTTATTTTCTGGTCATCGCGATGCGCCGGCCGACGCCTTCGGGCAGCGACAGCTTGTCGTGCGCGGCCTTCATCAGCGCCAACCGCTTCATGACGTCATCGGGAAAGGCCGCCGTCTTCTTCACGATCGTGTTCACATTGAGCGCCATGTTCTCGGACGTCGCCGACAGCCAGCCTTCCTCGGCGTGAAAGAGCTGCTCGAAATAGTACATTCGCTTGGCGTCGTAATCGAGGAGCTGGAACGTCACCCGCACCGGCGCGTCGACCAGCAGCTCGCGCAGATAGCGCACATGCACTTCGGCGGTAAATGTGGAATGCTTCGTGGTTTCGACGTAACTAAGGCCAAGCCCCAGCACTTCATAGACCTCGTCCACCGCGCGATCGAACAGCACATTATAGTAGGCCATGTTGAGATGGCCGTTGTAATCGATCCACGCGGGTTCGACCCGCATCACCGAGGACACGAAAGGCGCGACGACGGCCGGCTCGGTCTGGTTGCGCTCGGGCATGGGCTGCGATCGGCAGGGCGGGGTGCCGAGAGTGGCGATTTGGCGGCCGCTCTGCAAGGCCGGCCGCTTGACCTCGCCGGACAAGGTCGCCACGTTGCTGAGCGAAGATACGCCAAGGATCGCTAATGGCCCTGGTTGAACCGCCGGACCGCACCAAAGAAGACCGCAAGGCCGCCGATACCGTCATTGCTGCACTCGCGGCCCGCTTCGGCAACCGCCTCGTCACCTCGCGCTCGGTGCGCGAGCAGCACGCCAACACGACGACCTGGATCGCAAACGAACCGCCGGACGCCGTCGTGTTCCCGCAATGCACCGATGACGTGCAGCAGATCGTGCGGTTGTGCGCGGCCGAGCGCGTGCCGGTGATTGCATTCGGTACCGGCACCTCGCTCGAAGGTCAGATCAATGCTCCTCGGGGCGGCATTTCGCTCGACTTTCACGATATGAATCGCGTGCTCGCCGTGCACGCCGAGGATCTGGACTGTGTCGTCGAGCCCGGCGTTACGCGCAAGCAGCTCAACGAACAGCTTCGCGATCAAGGCGTATTTTTTCCGATCGACCCCGGCGCCGACGCCTCGCTCGGCGGCATGGCGGCGACGCGCTGTTCCGGCACCAATGCGGTGCGCTACGGCACCATGAAGGACAATGTCCTGGCGCTCAAGGTCGTCCTCGCCAACGGCGAAGCGATGTCCACGGCGCGGCGCGCCAAGAAGTCGTCGGCGGGTTATGACTTGACGCGGCTCTTGGTCGGTTCGGAAGGCACGCTCGGCGTCATCACCGAGCTGACGCTGCGGCTCGCCGGCATTCCGGAGGCGGTGGCGTCGGGCGTCTGTCCGTTTCCGACGGTGGACGCCGCATGCAACGCGACGATCCTCACGATCCAGTCGGGCATTCCGGTCGCGCGCATCGAGCTTCTCGATGCGCTCCAGGTGCGGGCTTGCAACAGCTATTCGAAGCTTGCGCTGCCGGAAATGCCGATGCTGTTTTTGGAATTTCACGGCACCGACGCCGGCGTCGCCGAGCAGTCGCAGTGCTTCGGCGAGATCGCGCAGGAGCTTGGCGGCGGTCCGTTCGATTGGGCGACGCGCGCCGAGGATCGCTCGCGGTTGTGGCAGGCCCGCCACGACGCCTATTGGGCGGCGCGCAGCTTGAGGCCGGGGGCGCAGGCGGTCGCGACCGACGTTTGCGTTCCGATCTCGCGGCTCGCCGAATGCGTGCGCGAGACGCAACGCGACATCGAGCAGAGCCGGCTGCTGGCACCGATCCTCGGCCATGTCGGCGACGGCAACTTCCACCTTTCGCTGCTGGTGGACCTCACAGACGAGGATGAGATGGCCCGCGCCAAGCTGTTGCTCGAACGCCTGGTCGACCGGGCGCTGGCGATGGACGGCACCTGTACCGGCGAGCATGGCATCGGCCAGGGCAAGATGAAGTATCTCGCCGCCGAGTACGGCGAGCCTGCGCTTGCCGCCATGCGCGCGCTCAAGCGGGCGCTCGATCCGCTCGATATCATGAACCCGGGCAAGATCGTCAGTCTGTGACCGACGAAAACGCCGATCGACACACAATCGCCCACAAACTCGATCAATTATAATGCGGGCGAGTCGTGCGATCGGCGGCAGGCGGCAGGCGGCCTTGGCGCATGATCCCGAGGAGTATGCCGGCTTTCGGAAAGGATCATGCTCCGCCGAAAGCTGGAACGGCATGACGATTGGGAGACCGCCCTAGGCTGCTACCGCGAACGCGCCGGCGTGGGTGCCTACGGCCGATTCAGATAGAAGCGCGGAGACGCCGTGCAGACGACGCTGCTCGGACTGGGAATCGCAATCATCCTGGCGATCGTTGCTGCGCTGGTCGCGCCGTTTGTCGTCGATTGGGATCACTACCGCACTGCATTCGAGGCGGAAGCGAGTCGCCTGACCGGATTGAACGTGCGCGTGAACGGCGCCATCGACGCGCGTATCTTGCCGACGCCGCGCGTCACGCTGCGCAATGTTGAAGCCGGGCCGGCTGGGCAGCAGCCGCGGTTTCGCGCCGACACGATCGAGCTCGAAGTCGGGCTTGGACCGTTGTTGCGCGGCAAAGTGCAGGCGTCGGAGATGCACGTCATTGCGCCTCGGATCGAGGTTGGGCTCGATCGCTCCGGCGCCATCGACTGGCCCGCTCCAGCGCCGACGTTCCATGCCGAGGCGTTTTCCATCTCCCATTTCAGCGTCAGCGACGGCCGCATTGTTCTCGCCGACGCGGCGTCGCGCCTGGAGCTGCAGAAATTTTCATTCAATGGCGACATTGAATCGTTCAAGGGCCCGTTCAACGGCGGCGGCGCCTTTATGGTCGGTCACGAGCCCTACAGCTATCGGATATCGGGCGGTCTCGACGACCGCGACAATGGGCTGCGGATGAGATTGGCAGTCGATCCGTCCGACCGCCCGCTGACAACAAGCTTTGAAGGAACCGTCACAATCGATCACGGTCGGCCGCAATTCGACGGCACGATGGCGCTGGCGCGGCCCGTCGGCGCCGCACTGGCGAGCGGCCAACGGGTGATCAGCGCCCCCTGGCACGCCAGCAGCAAGCTGGACGTCACGCCGGCCGCCGCATCGGTGCAGAATTTTGCGCTTCAGTATGGGCCGGATGACCGTTCGCTCAATTTCACGGCGCAAGCGCGGCTGACTTTCGGCGCTCAGCCGCATCTCGACGGAACCGTCTCGGCGATGCAGCTGGATGTCGATCGTGCGCTCGCCGACCCCGATGCCACGCACCGGCCGCCGCTGATCTTGATCAAAAGCTTTCTTGAGGCGTTCGTCGCGACGGCCAAGCCGCCGATGCCGGCCGATATCGGGGTCGGCATCGATGCGATGACGGTCGGCGGCACCGCCATCGAGTCCGTGCACGGCACCATGCGCTTCGATGCAACTGGATGGAGCTTGCGTGATTTCGCGTTCCGGGCACCGGGCTCGACCCAGGTCACGCTGAGCGGGCGACTCGGCGGCGCCGCAAATGGACTCGCCTTCAGCGGGCCGGCGGCGTTGCAATCCGCGGACGTCGATATGCTGCTGGCATGGCTACAGGGGCGCGGCGATCAACCCTCTGGCCAAGCCAAGTCATTGAACGCGCGCGGCAACCTCACCATCGCCGGCGACCGCGTCGCGATCGACCAGCTCGCGGCGGCGCTCGATTCCGACAGCGTCGAAGGCCGGCTTGCCTATAGCTGGGCCTCGGCCCATCGTCCGGCTGTCCTGGATGCTGAACTTCGGGCCGCCTCGCTCGATCTCGATGCCGTAACGGCATTCGGAAAGACTGCGGCCGATTATGGCTTCGAGTTGCCGCATGCGGGTACGCTCGTGCTCGACATCGGCAACGCGCGCTCCACGGGCATCGACGCACAAAAGATCGACGCACACGTAAAGTTCGACGCTGGCGCATTGCAGATCGAGCGGCTTTCGATCGGCGATCTGGGTGGCGCCGCACTCGACATCAGTGGCCGAATTGAAGGTTTGTCCGCTCAGCCGCACGGGCAAATCACGCTCGACCTTGATGCCGCGGCGCTCGACGGCCTGACCGGCGTCGTCGGCAAGTTCGATCCGCAAGCCGCGGCCACGCTTCACCGTTTTGCCGATCGACTGGCGCCGGCGAAAATGCATGGCGTGCTGACGGTCGAGCCGGGCGCGACCGCCGGCAGTACCGCCAAACTCGATCTCAGCGGCCAATTGGGCATGGTGCGTCTCAGTCTCAACGGCGATGCGACCGCTGCGCCGTCCCACCTTCGGCAGGCCAATGTTCGTCTCGACAGCCGGCTCGATGCCGATGATGGCGGCGCGCTCGCCGCGCTGTTCGGTCTCGATCGCGTTGTTGCGCTCGATCAGCTTCCCGGAACGTTGTCGCTTTCGGCGGCGGGGCCGCTTGATGGCGATCTCCATCTGAACGGCCAGGCGGCGGCGGGGGGCGTTGCGGCCACGGTTCAGGGGACGTTGCGGTTACACGGCGAGAAGGCTCCGACCGGGGACTTCCAAGTGCAGGCGTCGGCTGCCGACCTTCGACCGCTGGCGCAAGCGATGACCGGACAGCCGGGTGCCGCGGTTCCGATATCGGCGCGCGCCGCAGTTTCGCTTGCGGGCGCCGATTTGTCGTTCACGCAAATAGCGGCGCACGTCGGCAAGGCCTCGTTGCAGGGCCGGCTCACGCTTGGTCTTTCAAGCCCATCGACCGTCGCCGGCGATATCGACGCCGCCGATGTCGATGCGGCGCAATTGTCGGCGTTGCTGTTGGGTTTGCCGCGTGCGGCGGCCGATGCCGGCATGTGGTCGAACCAGCCGCTCGGTGCGGGTGCCTTCACGGCCATGAATGGCGCCGTGACCTTCAAGCTCGAGCGCGCGCTTTTCACGTCGGCGCTGACCGCGCACCAGCTCACTGGCATCGCGCGCTTTCATCCCTCTGAGATCGTATTTGACAACCTGAAGGGAGACCTCGCCGGTGGGCAGCTGACCGCCGATCTGGCGTTTCATCGCAATGCCGGCGCGCTCGACGCACAGGGTCGCGTCGCGCTTTCCGGTGCCGATGCTGCAGCCGTCCTCGGCATCGACAGCCAAGCCGTCGCCGGCAAGCTGACGCTGAACCTGCAGGGCGGCAGTTTCGGAACTAGCGCGGTCGAGCTGGTGCGCTCATTGAACGGCAGCGGCACGCTCGCGATTACCGATGGACGTTTCGCCGGCTTGAGCGCTTCGGCATTCGACGCTGCCACGCTGGCGGCCGATCGCAGCGCCACCATGGATGGGGCAAGTATCCAGTCGGCGGTGAGCGCCGCGCTGGACAATGGCTCTCTCGCGGTGCCGCAGGCCAATGCAGTCGTGACGCTTTCCGGCGGCAAGCTCAGCATCGCCAACACGACGCTGGCGGCGCAGGACGGCTCCGAACTGTTGCTGAGCGGTGCGCTCGATCTGAGCGATGCAGCTGTCAACGCGCGGCTGACGCTGCGTGGCCATCCGGCGCACCCGTTGATCGGCACGGCGCCAGAGCTCGTCGTCGCGCTCAACGGCCCGCTGGCGGCTCCTGCGCGCGCATTGGACATTTCAGCGCTGAAAAGCTGGCTGGCGCTGCGCGCCGCGGAATTGCAGGCGCGGCGGCTTGAGCTGGTCGAGGCCAATCAGGCCGCGGATGTCGCCGATCCCATCATTCGCCCCAAATCCCCGACCGTCCGAACGACGCCGTCCGGCGCGCTGGTCGAAATCGAGGCGCCAGCGAGCATTTCGGCAGCGCCGGCGGCCGGCGCGCGAGGACTGGACCGCTTGCATCCGCAACAGTCGAGTGTCTCGCCGTCAGGCGCCGCCGCGGCGGTGGGGCAGAAGCTGCCGGCCACGACGCATCAACCGTCATCGCCGCCGGCCGCACCGCAACCGTCGCCGCCACAGACGGCGCCGGCCAAGCCGTCGCTGCTCGATTTGCTATTCGGGGCGAAAAACTGAGGTCGCCACCGGCGCCAGCATGAGCCGTTCGCGCGGCATCTGCGCGCTATCGGCATGACCGTTGGTCCGCCTCTGGTAGTGATCGAGCACGAACAGCCGTATCGCGGACGACAGATTGCCGTGCGGGCGCTCCGCATCGATCGCCGCGACAACATCGGACAAGGTCGCATGCCGGCTGACGGCGATTTCCTTCAGGCCTTTCCAAAACGCGTCCTCAAGGCTGACGCTGGTCTTGTGCCCGGCGATGACGATGGAGCGTTTGATGACTGGCGATTTCATGGCCCGTCTCCGGTTTCGATCCGGTGTTGGTCGAGGCTCTTGCGGACTTTGTCTTTCTTCGCCTGAGTCAGCGTTCGTTCCGACTTCGAGCGGCCGTGGGCCAATCGATTGGCGGCGGCCGCTTGTTCGGCCCGGCGCCGTTTGGCCCGCTTGCGCGCGGTGCGGAGATTGACAAGGTCCCCCATCGAGAACTCGGCGGTCACCAGATCCTATGGCTGGGGCCATCCTGGCCCGCTTCGTCTGGAAGCATTACGCCGACGCGGTGGTACTGGATCACGGCATTGCGGAGCCCGGAATGACGCAGCTCACGATTGCCGCATGGCAGTGTGCCAATACCCTTGGCGTCGGGCAATACACGGTTGCTTGAAGCAAAGCTTTCCGCCAATGGTGTCCCCGTATTGTCGAATATTCATTTCGGCTGATGCCACAGTTTCGTACCCAATATTGTTCGGAATCTTCGTGATTTTGCGAAATAGAGCTGGGTAAATCCTCAACCATGCCGAAAACAACGCTACGTCACGTCCTGGATATTGTCGAAGGCCTCGCGCCGGATACTTTGGATCATATTGCCGCGCCGGACACGATATTGTTATCGAATACTCTCAGAAATGTCGTTCGTGGACGTTTGCAATTCTAGGATGCATTCGGTTGAGCTGACCGGCGGCAGCCGGCTGACGCACCGGCAGTCTACTTAAGTCCGGACACGCGATCATGCCGGCCGGGTCATGCGCGCCGGTTGCACCAGGCGATCGAATTCCGCGCCCGTGACATAACCGAGCTTGATCGCCTCCTCGCGCAAGGTGGTGCCGTTCTTGTGCGCCGTTTTGGCGATCTGCGCGGCCTTGTCGTAGCCGATGCGCGGCGCCAGCGCAGTCACCAGCATCAGCGAGTTTTGCATCAAGTTGCGAATACGCGGCTCGTTGGCGCGGATGCCGGCGACGCAGTGATCGGTGAAGGAGTTCGCCACGTCCGCGAGCAGGCGGATCGACTGCAAGGCGGCGTAGGCGATGACCGGCTTGAACACGTTCAGCTCGAAATGGCCCTGGCTTGCGGCCACGTTGATCGTCGTGTCATTGCCGAACACGCGGCAGCACACCATGGTGACTGCTTCGCATTGCGTCGGATTGACCTTGCCGGGCATGATCGACGAGCCGGGCTCGTTCTCCGGCAGGATCAATTCGCCGAAGCCCGAGCGCGGTCCGGAACCGAGAAAGCGGATGTCGTTGGCGATCTTGAAAAGGTCCGCGGCCACCGCGTTGAGCGCACCATGGGCGAACACCAGCGCGCCGTGCGACGCCAACGCTTCGAATTTGTTGGGCGCGCTGACGAAGGGCAGGCCGGTCATGGCCGCGACTTTCTTGGCAAACAGCTTGGCGAAGGCGCGCTTGGCGTTGAGTCCGGTGCCGACCGCGGTGCCGCCCTGGGCGAGCGGGTAAAGCTCCTTCAAGCCGGCTTTGACGCGCGCGATGCCGGAGGTGACCTGCGCGGCGTAACCGGAGAATTCCTGGCCCAGCGTCAGCGGCGTCGCGTCCTGAGTGTGGGTGCGCCCGATCTTGACGATGGCGTGAAATTCCCTGGTCTTTTTCCGCAGCGCCGCCTGCAAATGCATTAGCGCCGGAACCAGCCGCTGCGACATTTCCTGCGCCGCCGCAACATGCATGGCGGTCGGAAAACTGTCGTTCGACGACTGGCTCATATTGACGTGATCGTTGGGGTGAATGGGCGATTTGGCACCGCGCTTGCCGCCCAGCAATTCGTTGGCGCGGTTGGCGATCACCTCGTTGACATTCATGTTGGTCTGGGTGCCGGATCCGGTCTGCCAGACCAAAAGCGGAAATTCGTCGTCGCGCTTGCCATCGACGATTTCCTGTGCCGCCTGCACGATCGCCTTGGCGCGCCGCGCGTCGAGCGAGCCCAATTCGCGATTGGTTTCCGCCGCGGCGCGCTTGACGGTGGCAAGCGCCGCGATCAGCGGGCGCGGCATGCGCTCTTGGCCGATGCGGAAATTATTGCGCGAGCGCTCGGTCTGCGCCCCCCAATAGCGGTCGGTCGCGACCTCGATGGGCCCAAAACTGTCGGTCTCGGTGCGGGTCGCCTTCATCATTTCTCGTCCAACAAAAGCCCGCCCGGCGCCGGTTCGTATCCGAGCGTCATGCGCAGCAGCTCTTCGATGCGTTGCGGCCATACATGGTGCGCCTTGACCAACGCGCGCGCCGCCTCGGCCATCTCGCGCAGGCGCTGCCGGTCCGCGAGCGCGCGGACGATCACGCGGGCGAGCCCGTCTGGTTCGTCTGGAAAATAGTAAAAGCAATGCACGCCGTCGATCATCGGAAACTGCCGCACAATGGTCGGCGCCGATATGATCGGCACCGAGAATGCGAGCGAAGCCTCGTAGTGGCGATAACAATCCCAACCGAAGCCGTGCGGCGACCATGTCAGCCACGCCTTTGACATGCGTTCGATGAACTCCTGAGGTTGCAGCCGGACGGCCGGCATGTCGACGGCGATGCCGCGCCGGCGCAAGGCAGCGATCTCGCGCACCCCCTCGATACGAATGGTCGATGACGTGGCGTTCTGCACCGCCACGAAAAGATCGCAGCCCTTTTCCGGAAATGCGCCGTCGTGGGTTCGGTCGTCGGGACAGCCGAGCGATAGCGGGTGAAGCTTTTCGAGGCGCCTGCGGTTGCGCGGATTGCCGCGGAAATGCGTGGCCGGATGGCCGCCGGGCGATGAGCGACGGAACACGCGCCAACGATCGAATGGCAGTTCGCGCTTGAACCAGATCGTGCAGCGGTCGAGCAGGAATTCGTTATGGCGATGGATGAAGCCCCACTCGGTGAGATCGAGGATCATGAGCGGCGCGCGCGGCCTTACCACGCGCAACGTCTGGATGGCGGACAATTTCCAAAGCGTGCGCAACGGATGCAGCGAAAAAATGTGCCGAAAGCATTTCCAATGCCACGGCGCCCATTGCTCGACATAAACGATGATGACGTCGTGCTCGCGCTTGCGCAGCGCGCGCCACAGCCGCAGCAGGCCGCAAAACGTCAACGGCGCGGCAATTTTTCGCGGTGGGCCAGCAGCCGTGCCGGTCCACAACAGCGTCGTCTGCTGCGGCAGTTGCTGCTTGCATATTTGCTGATGACCGATTTCGAGAATACGCAGCGACTCCAGCGCGCGGCCATCATCGGTTTTGGATGCTGTCATTGCGAGACTTCTAGTGGAGCGGATTTGCCATTCGCTATCCGCCATGCCGCCAGTTCGTAAAGCGAATGTCAAATCCAAAGCTCCACTAGGCACTTATATGAGCTGGTGGTTCCTTGATTCAAACATTCGCACGCGTGGCGGCGGAAATGGGATGCGAATGTTTGAATCGAACCACTAGCACGGTTCGCCGCGACCCCAATCAACACGATTCAGGTCTTCTTGCGGAACCGGTCGAGCCGCACCACTTCGCCGCCGCCACTGCCCGGGCCGGAGTCGGGGCGGCTGGTTTTGTGTTCCGATGCGGGCGAGGGCGCCGGCGCATCGGTCTTTTTCGGCTCCGCGACGGGGAGGCCGGTGATCGCGCCCGCGGGCTTTTCGTCCGTTCGCGCCGCCGTTGGGGCGTCGTCTGCCGCCTGCGACTCGATTGTTTCGAACTGAAAGCCGAATTGCACCGCGGGATCGAAAAAGGCCGTGACCGCGTCGAGCGGCACCGCCAGCCGCTCCGGCACGCCGCCGAACGACAGGCCGACTTCGAATGCGTCTTCGTGGACTTCGAGGTCCCAGAACTGGTGTTGCAGGATGATCGTCATTGCGTCCGGATATTGGGTGCGCATGTGCTCCGACAGCCGCACGCCCGGCGCCGCAGTATTGAAAGTGATCTTGAAATGATGCTCGCCCGGCAGGCCGTTCTTGGCGACGTCGGCCAGCACGCTGCGCATCACGCCGCGCAAAGCCGCCTGGGTGAGAAGGTCGTAGCGGATGTGATCTTCAGGCATCAGTGATCAGGAATCAGATGACGGAGGCAGGCTAAGCGGCGAATCATGGAAGTCCAGACCGTGTCTGCCTTCTGATGACTGATCGCCGATACCTGTCCCCTGGAAAGTGGAGGCTTCTGTTGCCAGGTGCCTCCGAACCCCGCCTGGCGCTGCTAAGACACCAGGGCTTTAGATCGGTCTTTCAAGCTGCATTACGCAGCCAGAGCAACCGGAGCATAGTTGTCATTGGCAACTATGAGTTTGGCCCGGTAACGGCGGAACCATGCCGAGCAAAAGCGCGCCCTTTACGCCCTCGTCGATCCTGTTTCGACCCCGTAATCAGGGATCAGTAATCAGTGATCAGTAATCGGAAAAAGGCCCCATTCTTGATTACTGACGACTGATTACTGACCCCTGGGATTGGTGGAGTCGCCGGGTACCGCCCCCGGGTCCGAAAGGTTTATTACGACGGCCATTTATCGCCATAGCCGGTTTGCACCGGCAGGTGGAATATAGGCGAAAAGCGTTACGGAAAAAAGAGCGCGGGCCGGCTCATGAAACTCCTCTCCGGCGGACAATCAGGCGTCGACCGTGCGGTGCTCGACGTGGCGCTGCAGCGCGGTATCGATTATGGCGGCTGGTGCCCGAAGGGCGGGTGGGCCGAGGATTTTCCGGCACCGCCCGGCCTGCTGGCGAAATATCCGAAACTGACCGAGACGCCGCTTGCCGATCCGTCGCAGCGCACCGAATGGAACGTGCGCGACGCCGACGCCTGCATGATCATTGTCGATGCGGGCGGATTGGCACTCTCGAAGGGGTCGGCGCTGGCGCGCGATCTGGCGCACCGCCACCGCAAGCCGATCCTCATTGTCGAGCTTGGCGAGCCGGAGATCTTCGAGCACGCGGCATTTTGGCTGCGCGTGCAGCACAAACGGCATGGCGCCGGGCTGACCCTTGCCATTGGCGGCCCGCGCGAAAGCGAAGCGCCCGGCATTTACGCTCGCGCGGCCACCTTCATCGACACGCTGCTGCAGCTAACCGCCGGTCTGGACGATTGACGTGAGCGGTGGCGTCGTTCGCTTGCCTGCCTTGCCGTAAAAGCGTCTAGCCGCCATCGCGCGCGGGCGGTAAGCAATCGCATGGACGATTCCGCGCACGCGCCCCGCGCCACCGCACCCTCCGCAACCAGTCCTCATAGAGCACCCGCCGCGTCCGCATCTGCTCAGATCAAACCGAGCCTCGTCGAACTGTTCACGGCCTTCGCCAAGGTTTCACTGTCCGGCTTCGGCGGCGTGCTGGCCTGGTCGCGCCGCATGATGGTGGAAGAGCGCAAATGGCTCAGCGACGAGCAGTTCAACGAAACCTACGCGCTGTGTGCGTTTCTGCCCGGGGGAAACATCCTCAATTTCTCGGTCATGTTCGGCGCACGCTTTCGCGGCGCCTGGGGCGCCGTTGCAGCGGCAAGCGGACTGATGGGACCGCCGCTCCTTCTCGTCCTGCTCATCGGCGGCGTCTACGCGCATTACGGCGACCTGCCGCTGCTGCGTCGCGCACTTGCCGGCGTCGCCGCGGCGGCGGCCGGCCTGATGCTGGCGACCGTCGCCAAGATGGCGCGGCCGTTGCTTCGCCAGCGCGTCGTGGCCGGGCCGCTGATCGCGTTCGCCACATTCGCCGCGATTGGCGTCATGCACTGGCCGCTGCCGCTGGTGCTGGCGGTCATCGTGCCGGCAAGCATTTTGGCGGCGATGGTGCGGTCATGAATGCCGGCGCCGGAGGCGGCACGTTACTCACGCTCGCCGGCTTCTTCGGCGTACTGTCGCTGTTCGCGATCGGCGGCGGCAACTCGGCGGTACCGGAGATGCATCGCTTCGCCGTCGACGTCGAACATTGGCTGAGCGACCAGCAATTCGCCGACAGCTTCGCGCTGGCGCAGCTCACGCCGGGCCCGAACATCATCATCGTGACATTGATCGGCTATCACGTCGCCGGCATTGTCGGCGCGCTGGTCACGACGCTGGCGATGTGCGGACCGCCCGCCGCCTTTGCTTACTTTGTCGGCGGCGCGTCGGAACGCTTCAAGGGAAAAACGTGGCATAGCGTGCTCAGCCGTGCGCTCGTGCCGGTCATGATCGGTCTCACCGCTGCGAGCGCGGCCGTGGTCGTCTCGACGACGGGTTACAGTTGGATATCGCTCGTAATCACCTTTGGGACAGCGCTCACGATGTACTTCGTGCGTGTGCATCCGCTATGGGTGTTTGCGGTTGCGGCGCTGCTCGGGCTCGGCGGCCTGATGTGACGTATGCAGGGCGGATTGGCGAAGCGCGATCCGGTGGTGGATTTCTCCGATGCCGCCGGTTAAGCCTCCGGCGAACCCGCCGTAAAGTGCTTATTTATTGTAAGCTCAACTGCCGAGTCGCCGGACCGCCGATGCGCCAGTATCTCGATCTCATGGAACGCGTGCTCGCCGAGGGCGTCGAAAAACGCGACCGCACCGGCGTCGGCACCCGCTCGATCTTCGGCCACCAGATGCGCTTCGATCTGCGGCGCGGTTTTCCGCTTGTCACCACCAAGAAGCTGCACGTCAAATCCATCATCTACGAGTTGCTGTGGTTTTTGCGTGGCGACACCAACGTCAAATATCTCAACGACCACGGCGTCTCGATCTGGAATGAGTGGGCCGACGAGAACGGCGATCTCGGCCCGATCTACGGCCGGCAATGGCGGTCCTGGCCGGCGCGCGACGGCCGCAGCATCGATCAGATGGCCAACGTGCTGGCGGCAATCAGGCGCAATCCGACCTCGCGCCGGCTGGTCGTGACGGCCTGGAACCCGGCCGACATCGAGGGCATGGCGCTGCCGCCGTGCCATTGCTTGTTTCAGTTCAACGTCGCCGACGGCGCTTTATCGTGCCAGCTCTATCAACGCTCGGCCGATGTGTTCCTCGGCGTGCCGTTCAACATCGCTTCTTACGCGTTGCTGACGATGGCGGTCGCCCAGGTGACCGGGCTCGAGCCGGGCGTGTTCATCCATAGCCTCGGCGATGCCCACCTTTATCTCAATCACCTCGAGCAGGCCCGGCTGCAGCTTTCGCGCCAGCCGCGTCCGCTGCCGACGCTGCACATCAATCCAGCGGCGAAGGATTTGTTTGCGTTGCGTTACGAAGACTTCTCGCTCGAAGGCTACGATCCGCACCCGCACATCAAGGCCGCGGTCGCGGTGTGATTTTAGGCGTGTCCTCGTAAACCGAGGTCGGTTCCGCGCGAGCCGCCAAAGAGCCACCAAAGGATGTTCGATCCTGTCATCGAGATATTTGCAAAGGGCGTCGGGAGCGCGTGACGTCACGACCCCGGCGCCGCCTCCAGGGATCGACCATGACGCTCCACGTGGATTTCACCAGTCAGGAGTACTTCCGCAACCCCGCCGCGGGGATCGAGAAGCTGAGGGCGGCGGGACCGGTCGTCGAGATTCGCTTCCCGATCGTCGGGACGGTCTGGACGACCACGACACAGGACCTGGCGAACCGGGTGTTGAGGGACAGCCGGACG